>JAEDJI010000052.1 GCA_016296435.1 Bacilli bacterium
TTATTGTTGTTTTATGTTTTTTTAAAGTTTTAAATATTTTATAAAATGACTTGAATAAAAAAATAAAATTGTTATAATAGAGTGTAATGTTTTAAAGGGAGGGATTTTTATGGTTGAAACTTGTTTGCCTGTACTAGTTTTAAGAAATATAATCTTATTCCCTCAGACTGAAATTAGGATTGAGTTAGAGAATGATAAGGATAAGGAACTTATTTCATTAGCGGAGTCTTATTATAATAAGCATATTTTAGTTGTTCATCCTAATGACATGTTTAGTGAAAATATTTCTGTTGATGATTATCCTAAGATTGGAGTTCTTGGGTATATCAATATGAAACTTGATTTACCTAATAATAAGACTAGGATTGTTATACGTGGTATTAATAGGGTACAAGTTAAGAATTATGAAAAGTCTGATAATTTTGTTACTTCAGTTATTGAAGAGGTTCATTATAAAAAGCTTGATAAGTATGAAGAGATTGCTTTTTCTAGGAGTCTTATTAAACAGGTTGAGTATTATATAGACCAAAATCCTAATATGAGTAATAGTGTTTTATCCCAAATACTTGGTATAAATGATATAGATAAGATTACTGATGTACTTGTAATGTCTATACCTGGTACTTATGAAAGGAAATTAGAATATTTGAATGAAATTGATCCTACGAATAGGGTTATGATGTTACTTGAGGATATTAATCAAGAGTTAAAGATTATTAAACTTGAACAAAGGATTGAGGAGAAAGTTAATACTAATATTGATAAGTCGCAAAGGGATTTTATTTTGCAGGAAAAGATTAAGGTTATTAAGGAAGAACTTGGTGTTTCTTATGATAAGGATACTGAGATAGATAATATTAGGTCTAAAATGAATAGTATTAATCTTCCTGATAAAGTAAGAGAAAGGCTTAATATAGAGATTTCTAGATATGAGGCTGCTTCCATGTCTTCTCCTGAGGTGGGGATGATTAAGACTTATATTGATACTATTTTGTCTTTGCCATGGAATAATAAGACTATTGATAATAAGGATTTAAATAAAGCAATGAGTGTTTTAGATAGTAGTCATTTTGGACTTAGTGAAGTAAAGGAAAGAATTATTGAGTATTTAGCACTTCTTCAAAGAAATAATAATACTAATAGTCCGATTATTTGTTTAGTGGGTCCTCCAGGTGTTGGTAAGACTACTTTTGCTAAGAGTGTAGCAGATGCAATGAATAGGTGTTTTACTAAAGTATCTGTTGGTGGTATAAATGATGAGTCTGATATAATTGGTCATAAAAGGGCTTATATTGGTTCTTCTTGTGGTAAGATAATTCAAGGAATGAGAAAAGCAGGTAGTAGTAATCCAGTTTTTGTTATTGATGAGATTGATAAAATGACTAAGGATATAAAAGGAGATCCTGCTTCTACTTTGCTTGAGGTTTTAGATAAGGAACAAAATAAAAATTTTTGTGATAATTATATTGAAGAAGAGTTTGATTTATCCAATGTTATGTTTATATGTACTGCTAATTATATTGATAGAATACCTCTTGAACTTTTAGATAGATTAGAAATAATACAGATGTCTAGTTATACTGAGTATGAGAAGATTAATATATGTAAAAAACATATAATACCTAAAGGAATAAAAGAGTATAATTTAGAGGGTACTATGATAGAATTTACTGATGATGCGATACTTAAAATAATAAGAGATTATACTAAAGAGGCTGGTGTTCGTGAGTTAGAAAGGCTTATACTTTCTATACTTAGAAAGATTATAAAGGATATGATTATGTTAAATAGTCAAAGCATAAATATTATTGATAATGGAATGGTAGTGCATTATTTAGGAAAAGAAAAGTATTCTTATCATCAAAGTAATTCTAAGGCGTTAGTGGGAGTAGTTAATGGAATGAGTTATACTATTTTCGGAGGAGATATTCTAAAAATAGAGGTTAATTATTTTAAAGGACATGGTTCTGTTATTACTACTGGTCAACTTGGTGATGTTTTTATAGAAAGTGCTAAGATTGCCCTTAGTTATATTAAAAGTAATTATAAGTATTTCGGTGTTGATTATAGTATTTTAGAAGAAAATGATATACATATTCATGTACCTGAGGGTGCAATTAGAAAGGATGGTCCTTCAGCGGGGACTGCTCTTACTACTGCGATTATTAGTGCTATTACAAAAAGAAAGATTCCTTCAAATATTTCAATGACTGGTGAGATTACTTTGCGTGGTGAAATACTTGCTATTGGTGGATTAAAGGAAAAGATAATAGGTGCTAAAAGAGCAGGTGTTACTAAAATTTATTTACCTTCTTCTAACGAGAAGGATCTTGAAGAGATTGAGGATTACATAAAAGAGGGAATAAGATTTGTATTTGTTTCTAATTATAAAGAATTATATAAAGATTTGACTAGTACGAAGAAAGAATACTAGTTTTTTCTTTGAAATTTTTAAATTGTATGATATAATATACATTGCACTTAATTTATATGTAATTCATATAATGATATAACGGAGGGATAATATGTTAAGTAATTTAAGTGATAGTTTTATAAATAATTTAGGTAAGGATTTTGAAGTATTATATGAACAAATTAAAGATATAATTCCAAATTTAAATGGATGGCAATTAAATAATGGCTATTTATTTGATGAGGAGAAAAGGGTTGTAGTACTATTTACTGAAACAAAAAAGAATGGTGTTTTATGTAATGAAGTTAATTTAAAAAGTTTAAATAATAAAGAAGAAATAAATATAAAGATTTATAATGATAAGTTCTTTTTTGAAAAGAAAAAAAGTAATTATGCTGAAGATAGTGTAAAGACTTCAACATATTTATTTGATGAAAAGGATTATATTAAAAAGATATATGCTTTTAGATGCAATGAAGATTATATTACTTTAGGTGTATATTTTAATAAAAATAATTCCAAGATTGAATTGTATTTAAATAGTAATTTAGATAAAGGAAAATTAGAAAGTATACTTAGTAAATATGATATTTTGAATATAAGGATGTGTGAAGGTCAAAAAGATATTTCTTTGTTATTAGAAAGTATATATTTTGGTAATTTTTATTATGAATATACTGATCGTGTTGTTGATAATAAAGATACTTATATGATTAAAAAGAAAATAGATTAGTACTTGAAAAAGTACTTTTTTTGTTATAAAATAAATTTATAAGAAAAATAAGG
>JAEDJI010000017.1 GCA_016296435.1 Bacilli bacterium
GGTAATACATTTTTGCAAGGGCGCTATCTTACGGTAGAGCCCTATTTTTCTTTTTATTATTTGTTAGAAGATTAATTTCTTCTTTTTTTTGGATATTATTATCAAAAATTAAAAATTGGTATTTTCGTGTTATAATTATATTATAATTTTTTTAAATAAGTAGGTGTTGTATGAGAGTTTATGAAAGTGAAGCAAGAGAATTACAACAAATACTTGGTTATAAAGAGTGGAGATATTTTTCGGCTGTTATTGAAAAAGCACAAATTGCTTGTTAACAAAGTAATAATAGTATTAATTCTCATTTTGGTGTAAACACCAAAATCGTAACAGCAGGTAAAACTACAAAACCAATTATTGATTATAAACTAAGTAGATATGCTTGCTATTTAATTGTACAAAATGCAAATCCTAAATATGAAGCAGTTGCACTTGGACAAACGTATTTTGCAATACAAACAAGAAAAATGGAATTAACAGAAGAAGAATATAATAAGCTAACAGAAGATGAGAAGAGATTATATCGTAGAAAACAAACGAAAGATGGTAATAAAATTTTATATAAAATTGCAAAAGAAAAAGGTGTTAAAAACTTTGATAGATTTACTAATGCTGGTTATAGGGGACTTTATGGTGGTGAAGATGCAAATGCTATTGCTAAAAGAAAAAATTTAAGATATCGAGAAGAAATTTTAGATAATATGGGTAGTGCTGAATTAGGTGCTAATATATTTAGAATAACGCAAACAGAAGCACTTCTTGAAAAACAAGAAGTGCCTAATGAGAAAATAGCTACAAATACACATTATAAAGTTGGAAAAACTGTAAGAAAAGCTATAGAAGAATTAGGTGGTAATATGCCAGAGGATTTGCCAACTCCTGAAAAGTCTATTACACAACTAGAAAAAGAAGAACTTCAAATGATTGGAAATAATTAAATTTAAAGTTACTAATAATATGTAAAAGTATTTTTGTTAATGATAGTAATCTGTGTAAGTGATTAAAAAATAAATTATTGAAAGAAGTTATTTTCAATTGTATGGTATTACTAGACGATTGAAATATAAGACTTAAGATAATAATTAAAAAATAACGTAATGTCCGTTTTTTTGGACAGTTAAAATGTCAGTTGGTGATAAATTGTAACCAACTGAAAAATTATAATTTAAATTAAATGGAGACAATTTTTCACCATTTGAAATTGAAGTACAAATATAAAATCGTTACATATTGTGACACTTTGAAATTAAAATAGAATAGTTACACATTGACTATCAGCAGGAGGAGAGATTTCTAAATATGATGATTTTTAAATCATAATTTTTAAAATAAATAATTTGTTAAAATTTTAAATATTATGTATGAAAAAAAATTATTGGTTTATATAAATAGAAAATGAAAAATATCCTTATAATGTCCAATATTAATTTAGTTTTTTCTTCAAAATAGTCAATTTCGTAGTAACAAAATAAATTTGTAAAAAAATAAGTTATTTTTTCTAAACAAAATAACTTTACAAAATATATGTTTTGATTTATAATTTATTTAGAGGTGATTTTTTATGCTTATTAGGGAAGATTATTTATCTAAAATAAGAGGTTTTTATAATTCTGATTTAGTTAAAATATTAGTTGGAATTAGAAGATGTGGAAAATCAGTTATATTAGAACAAATTGTAAATGAGATTAAGAATACTGGTGTTAAGGATGATTATATTATTAATATCAATTTTGAATTTATAGAATACGAAGACTTAAAGGATTATAAAAAATTAAATTCATTTATTAAAGAAAAAATAAAAGATAAAAAAATGTATTATGTTTTTCTAGATGAAATTCAAAATGTAGATAGATTTGAAGATGTAATTAATTCGCTTAGAGCTTCAATAAAAAATATAAGTATATTTATAACTGGATCAAACAGTAAAATGTTATCGGATGAATTATCAACAGTTTTATCTGGAAGATATGTGTTGTTTAATATTAATCCATTATCTTATAAAGAATATATTAATTTAACAAAGAAAGACGCGTATGAAATGGATAGTTTTTGGGATTATGTTAAATGGGGTGGATTACCTAATAGATGTGAATTTAAAAATGAAACGGATATTAAAAACTATTTACATAGTGTTTTTGATTCAATAATCTTAAGAGATATTGTAAAAAGATTAAATTTACAAGATACAATTCTTTTCGATATGATTTTACAATATTTAATTGATACTACTGGTAGAGAATTTTCAGCTGAAAATATTATTAAATATTTAGAAAAAGAATATAAAAAAGTATCTTCTGAAACGTTATATACATATATTGATGCTTTATGCAAAGCTTTAATTATTAGAAAAGTATATAGATATGATGTACATGGAAAAGGTATTTTAAAAACTTTAAACAAATATTATGTAACTGATTTAGGAATAGCTCAAATAAAACATAATAGTAATAATTTTAAAAACTATGTGCTATTAGAAAATATTGTTTATAATGAATTGATTTCTAGAAATTATGATGTATATATTGGTAAAACAAGAAATGGTGAAATAGATTTTATTGCTAATAAAGATGGAAGTACTAAATATATTCAAGTGACATATGAATTAAATAATGAAGAAGTTATAGAAAGAGAATTTGGTGCATTTAATCCAATTAATGATAATTATCCTAAATATGTAATTTCATTAGATAAACAAGATTTTTCTAGAGACGGAATAATTCATATTAATTTAATAGATTGGTTAATGGACAATAATTTTTAGGAGTGATTGTATGTCAAAAGTATTAACATTTAAAGTAGAAATTAAAGAATTAGAAGATAAAATTTGGAGAAAAATAGAAATAACAGATACTAAAACTATTGCTGATTTAGCATACACAATATTAGCTACATTTGATTCGCTAGCATATCATTTATATGATATTACATATAAAGATAAAATATATGATTGTTGGACTTGTATGGATGACTATCTTTTAAAAGAAAATATTTGTAATGCTGTTACAACAAAATTATCAACAATTAACTTAAAAGAAAAAGATAAAATGATTATGGAATATGATAAAGGAACTCCCACAGATTTTGTTATTACCTATTTAGGCTCTAAAGAAATAGAAAGAGGTAATGGCAGACACTATCCATATATTATAGATGGTAGTGGTAGAGGAATGATTGATGATATTGATAGTTATAAATTAAAAGAAATAGTTAATGATATAGATAAAAAAGGATATTCTGAACATTATTTTACACCTGGGTATGAAAGACCTATAAAATATGATTATAGAGATTATGATATAAAAGGTGACAATATTTTATTAAAAGGTAAAATAGAAGAAATAAAATATGCTTATGAAGAAGAATAATAAATAAAGAAAATTAAGTTTTTAAAGAGAAAATATTTATAAAGGTGTTATTAATAGCATCTTTTTTTTATTAATATCTTGACTTTTTTACTGATAGCAATTATAATTTCAGTAGTAAAGTCAAAAGGTGAATAATATGGAAAAAATGACAATAAAAGAATTTAAAGATAAAAGTAATATCGAAATAATTCAAGAATTTATGAAAAATAATAATGGCTATATTACATCGAAAGAATTAGATATGTTTGATATACATAGAATGTATCTTTCAATTATGCAAGAAAAGGGACTTATAGAGAAAGTAGCAGCTGGTATTTATATTGATACTAATAAAATAGAAGATAATTATTATGTTTTTAGTTTAAGTATGCCTAATGTAATATATTCTCATATGACTGCACTTTATTTTCATGGTTTATCTATTAAAGCACCAACTGATATCTATGATATAACAGTGAAAAGAAGTTATAATAGTAATCATTTAAAAAAACATAATGTCTTTTATGTTAGTGATGATATATATGAACTTGGTCTTACTGAAGTTGAAACACCAATGGGTAATAAAGTAAAAGTATATGATATTGAAAGATGTATTTGTGATATTATTAGATCTAAAAACAGAATGGATTTTGAATATATAAAACATAGTGTAAGGGAATATTTAAAAAGAAAGGACAAAGATCTTGTAAAACTTTCTTTATATGCGGAAAAACTAGGTGTTAAAGAAGTTGTAATGGATTATGTGAGTATGATGTATGAATAATGTAGATTTAAAACATAAAGATATTTCTAAAAAAAAGATATTGATAAATAAAATACAATGCAATAAATGTAAAGACATTATTGAATCTAAACACGTTCATGATTTTAAATGGTGTTCTTGTAAAAGTATAGCAGTTGATGGTGGTTTAGAATATCTTAGAAGAGTAGGAAATTTTGAAGATATAATAGAGTTATCTGAATTTGAAATGAAACAGGAGGAAATTTATGAATCAGGATAAAATACATTTAATTAATAAAATTTTTAATAATGAGACGATAAGAACTGTATGGGATAAAGAAGATGAAAAATATTATATTAGTGTTGTTGATATAGTAGGTATAATATCAGAAAGTAAGGATAAACAATCTTATTGGAGAAAGTTAAAACAAAGGTTAAAGGAAGAAGGAAATGAAACCGTGACAATTTGTCACGCTTTGAAATTGAAAGCTCAGGATGGTAAATATAGATTAACAGATGTTGTTGATATTGAAGGTATGTTTAGAATAATTGAATCTATTCCTAGTAAAAATGCTGAACCTATAAAAATATGGTTAGCTAAATTAGGAAGTGAAAGAATAGATGAAGTATTTGATCCATCCATTGCAGCACAAAGAGCGATAGATTTATATAGATCTAAAGGTTTTGATGAAAAATGGATTGCTAAAAGAATAAAAGGAATTCAGGATAGAAAGCAACTTACAGATGTATGGAAAGATGGTGGAATAACTGAACAAAAAGAATATGTGATTCTAACTAATGAGATTTATAAAGAATGGTCTGGTATGACTGCTAAAGAATATAAACAATATAAAGGGCTTCGAAAAGAGTCTTTAAGAGATAATATGGATAATATTGAAATAATATTAACTGATTTATCAGAAGAAACTACAAAAAGACTTGCTGAAAAACATAGACCACAAGGTTTAGAACAAAATAAAGAAGTTGCTAGAATGGGTGGACATGCAGCAAAAGTAGCAAGAGAAGATATAGAAAGAAATTTAGGTGAGTCTGTTGTAACTAAACAAAATAGATTAAATTATGAATATAAAGAAACAAAGGAATTAGAAGTTTCTGGGAAGTAGGCGTATATGTATGAAGTATGAGAAGTATTTAATAAAAAAAGAAAAATTAGATTTATTATCTTCATTAAGACTATTAGATAAAAAGATAATAGATAAAAAATTAAAAGAATATAAGTTAGAAAATGTAAATGAATTGAAAAACTATATTATTAAAGATTTTGAAACATGTTTAGATATGTCAAAAGATGATAAGTTTACTCAGATGTATTTTATAAGATTACTTGAGCATGAGAATTCAGAATGGATGTCAGCATTTGAACAAGATATAGAAGATTTATTGGTTTTTGTATATGATAATGGAGAATATTATTCTTATTATATTCCAATAGAGATTAAGACAATAATAAAAAATATGTTAAAAGAAATGACATCAGAAGAAAAACTTAATTTGCAAAATGCTGCTAATACACCAATTGTGAAAGATTTAAAAGGATTACTTAATGCATTAGTAGTAAAAGACTTAAAACATATAGGAGAATTATTTCTTATCAATAGATTAAGCAATAAACCAAAGAAAGAACTTGTTAATATTATATATAATATCCTTACAAATGAAGATAAATTGTCTGAAGTTATAGAAAGATTTATTGACAAAGAATTTAATTTATTAAAAGAATTAATGGCTAATAAAGGAACTATACAAAATAATAAAATCAGTATGGAACAATATCATTTTCTTTATATGCTAGGTATTGTCTTCTTATTTAGAAGGGATAATAAATTTTATATTTCTATAACAGATGATGTTTATAATATTATTAAAAAAATAGATTTAAGTAAATTTGAAAAAACAATTGATGAAAATACTAAAGCTTATAATTTGATAAAAGCAATGATTGAATTATATGGTGTGGTATCTTATGGAGAAATGGATTATTATTATAGTTTATATTATGGAAATGGTCAGGATTTAGATATACCTAATAATGCGTTATATTTTTGTGATAGATGTGATAATATAGTACAAATTCATACTGATCATAATTTATATTTTGTTAATTCTATACTTGATAATGAAAAATTTGAATCAATTTTGGATGATATTGTAAGTAGACAGATTAAAATAAAAAGAAAACCAATAAAAATAGATGCTTTGCTTAAGTATTTAGATAATAATTATTATGAAGATAATGATTCAAAAAGAAATTTTAAAAAATATCTTAGAAAAAATGGTGTTTCAGATGAACAAATAGAAGAAATTATTTTAAATATTTCAAAAATGTATAGATTAGGTAATACATTTATTGGGGCAACATTTGGTATGTTAGAAGATTATGGAATAGGAGTAACAGACAATAATATGCAGGAAATATTAAGTTATTTAACTGATATATATAATAATACAAGAATATGGAACAATAATGGATGGACGCCTATTGAAATGAGAAAAGAATATAAACAATAAAGAAACAACTACACAATGACAATCGGCAGGTGAAAGGTTCACTTACCATTATAAAATATAATTGGGTATTTAGACGGCTATAATAGGTTAAAATTGTTGATTGGTATAATTTATCAAATTAATATATTAAAGTGTTTAAAATAGTATTTATTTAAGGAATAAATGCTATTTTTTGTTTTTCAATAAGAAATGATTTGACAAGTAATTGCAAGAGAGGTAACATGCAATAAATTGGAGGATGAATTTTATGAAAAATGAAAAAGAATTTATTAAAGAAGAAAACAAATTAAGAATGGAAAATAATGCTAGATTATTAGCTGATTTAATCTATTTAAATTATGAGTATTCAAATGGAAAACCAATAAATATTAACCATATTTATAAGACATTAACATGATACAGTTAATTATACAAAAGATGAAGAAGAAAAAATAAAAGAGCATGCTTTTATATATTTAAGAGTTGATTATGGGTTAGAGTTAAATAATTAGTAATAAAATATTACTATATTTGATGAGTTTTTACGAGAAATATGGTATAATATATACATATAATAACTTGAGAAAAGGAGGTATTTTAAATGGATGAAATTACTTATGATAAAGTAGAGGATGAAAAAAATCCTGAAGTAAAACAATTATATTGGAATATTGCATTTGGTCTTCAAGAAGTTGATGGATTAAAACCTTCTAAATATATGATTGAATTATCTGAAAAACATATAAAAGGTGAAAAAACATATCAACAAGTTCAAGATGAAATAACTTCTTACTATAAGAAGAATGAAGATAATCATGATGACGATGATGAAGAAGAAGCAGATGAAGTAGCAACAGCTATATATGAAATTTTAAATAATAAGTCGTTTAGATTTGATTATCTAACTTTAAAAAATTATCATCAAAGATTATTTTGTAATTTGAATAAAGAAAAATATAATCCAGGTGTATTTAGATTATATAATATGACTAAAGATGAACCTATTTTAAATAATGATACAGTTAATTATCAATCTTATGATATGATAGAAGAAACTTTAAAATATGATTTCCAAGAGGAAAAAGAACAAAACTATATTGATTTTAATGAAGAAGAATTAATAGATAGAATTTGTGAATTTACATCTAGAATATGGCAAGTACATCCTTTTCAAGAAGGTAATACAAGAACAACAGCAATTTTTATTCAAAAATATTTAATAAGCATGGGTTTTAAAGTTAATAATGAATTATTTAAAGATAATTCAAAATATTTTAGGAATGCTTTAGTAAGAGCAAATCATACTAATTATAGTAAAGGTGTAAAAGCTGATAAAAAATATTTAATAATGTTCTTTGAAAATCTATTATTAGGTAAAAACAATGAATTAAACAATGATGATTTAAAAATAGCAAAAGTTGAGGATTAATTTCCTCTTTTTTTATGGATTTATAACGAAAATTGAAGAAAAAATAAAGATATTGTATAATTTATTTAAGAGGTGATTAGTTTGAAATTAGAAGAATTAAATTGTATAAATAAAAGTATAGATTTAGGTAAATATATTGAATTTAGAGAATATGTTAAAGCAAATATGACACATCCTGATTGGTTGGGTGATTTTTCTAAAAATGATTTAATTTATATGCTAAATAATAATTCAAAAATATGGATTTATTACTTAAAAGAAGAACCTATATGCTCAATGATGTTAATTCCATCTGCTGAAAATGCATTATCTAAATTTGAACTTGATTTAGATTATAAAGATGTAGTCGATTATGGCCCTATGTTTGTGAATTCTAAATATATCGGGAATGGTTTACAATATCAAATGTTAAAAGTGTTAGATGAGTATTGCATTAATAAGAAATATAAGTATGCGATTAGTACAATACATCCTGATAATATTTATTCTATTAATAGCTTGATAAAAGATAAATTTATATTTTTTAATCAAAAAGAATTTAAAAGAGGACTAAGAAATATTTACTTAAAAACTCTTGATAAAAAATTATGTTCAAAAGATATTAACCTTTATTGTTAAAGATGATAAATTTTTGCTATTAAAAGGTAGTGACGAAGATCCTCAATTTCATGAATCATTTTGGTATGTAGTGACAGGTTCAGTAGAAAACGAAGATAAATGTTTAGAAGATACTGTTAGACGCGAATTAAAAGAAGAAACTAATTTAGATTTAATAAAAATTAGTAAATTACCATTAATTTTTGAATATGAGTCATTGGGGAAAACTTGTGTAGAACATGCTTTTATATCATATGTAAAAGAAGATAATATAATTTTAAACGAAGAAAGTATAGATTATAAATGGTGTGATATTGATAAATTTATAAAGTTAATAAAATGGTATGATAATAAAGATAAATTATACAAAATTCTAAATGAAAATATAGATAATAAAAATAAATAATCATGCTAAGTGAATTCCCCTGTGGTATTTTTGATAAAAAATGAGTTCTGCAAACCCTTATAAATCAAGGACAAAATGCAGTTCTAATGTAGAGTGAACTAGTCAGGTGGTGCGAGTGTGTAATAATTGTTATCATTTTATATATGATTTTGTTTATTGGTTTTTGTCAAATACTTTGTCAACTTCTTGTAAAGTTGACCTTTTTTCGTTTATAATATATATGGATGTGATTACATGAAAAATATAATTGAGAAAATATATGATTACTCTTTGGAAGAAATAATGGGAGAACGTTTTGGCAGATATTCTAAATATATTATTCAAGATCGTGCTATTCCAGATGTTCGTGATGGGTTAAAGCCTGTACAAAGAAGAATACTTTATGCAATGTATATTGGTAAAAATACATATGACAAACCATATAGAAAGAGTGCTAAAACTGTTGGGGATGTAATAGGTTCTTTCCATCCACATGGTGATAGTTCAATATATGATGCCATGGTTAGAATGTCTCAAGATTGGAAAATGAAGAATCCTTACATTGATATGCACGGTAATAATGGGTCAATTGATGGAGATAGCCCTGCAGCATATCGTTATACTGAGGCTCGTCTTTCCAAAATATCCAATGAACTTTTAAAGGATATTGATAAAAATACTGTATTATTTGCTCCAAATTTTGATGATACAATTATGGAACCTACTGTGCTTCCTGCTAAGTTTCCTAATTTGCTTGTTAATGGTACTACGGGTATAAGTGCTGGTTATGCTACTAATATACCGCCACATAACTTAGGTGAAGTAATTGATGCTACTATTAAGAGAATAGAAAGTCCTAATTGTAGGATTGAGACTTTGCTGGATATAGTAAAGGGTCCTGATTTTCCAACTGGTGGTATTGTTTTCGATAAAAAAGGTATTTATAATGCTCTTACTACTGGTAAAGGTAAAATAATTATACGTTCTAAGGTAGTCGAAGAAAAAGATAAGGGTAAGACTACATTAGTAGTTACTGAAATACCTTATGAAGTTTTAAAGACTAATATAGTAAGAAAAATAGATGAAATTAGGATTGATAAAAAGATTGATGGTATTCTTGAAGTAAGGGATGAGTCTGATAAGGATGGACTTAGAATTGCTATTGATATAAAAAAAGATGCTAATAAGGAATTAATTCTTAATTATTTATATAAGAATACTGATCTTCAAGCTTCTTATAATTATAATATGATTGCTATTGTTAAAAGAAGACCTAAGCTTCTTTCACTAGCGGATATTTTAGATGCTTATATTGACCATTTAAGAAGTGTTATTCTTGCCAGAACTGAGTTTGATTTAGAACATGCTAAAAAGAGATATCATATTGTTGAAGGATTGATTAAAGCTATTTCTATTTTAGATGAGGTTATTTTATGTATTCGCAAAAGTAAGGATAAAAGTGATGCTAAGGATAATTTAGTTAGAGAGTTTGGCTTTACTATTTTGCAAGCTGAAGCTATTGTAGTATTACAACTTTATAGACTTACTAATACTGATATTACTTTGCTTGAGGAAGAACTTGCTAATCTTAAATTAATAATTGAAGGACTTACTAAGATTGTTAATGAGGAAGATGCTTTGAAGGGTGTTATGAAAGATGAACTTAGAAAAATTAAAAAAGAGTATGATGTTGCTCGTAAGACTGAAATATTGGATGAAGAAATAGAAATTAAAATAGATATGGAAGCAATGATTCCTAGAGAGGATGTTGTTGTTTTAATAACTAAAGATGGATATGTAAAAAGAACTAGTAAGAGGGGTTATCTTGCAAATACTGAGGAACCTCTTCTTAAGGAAAATGATTATGTAATTGGTCTTTATGAACAGAATACGCTTGATACTTTGCTAATATTCACTAATCTTGGTAATTATATATATTTACCAGTTCATGAAATACCTGATATAAAATGGAAACAACTTGGAAAACATTTAAGTAATATTATCAAATTAGATGAAAACGAATCAGTTATTGATGCTATTCCTGTTAGTGATTTTAACAAAAAGTTTGATGTTGTTTTAACTAGTAAGAATGGTATGATTAAGAAGACACCTTTAGAAGAGTTTAAAGTTAGCCGTTATTCTAAACCAATTTCTTGTATGAAGTTAAAAGATAATGATGAAGTAGTTAGTGTATTCTTATCAGTTTATAGTGATATTTTAGTGGCTACTAATAAGTGTTATAGTTTGTGGTTTGATATTAATGAAATTCCATCTTCTGGTATTAAGTCTAGTGGTGTTAAGGCTATAACTTTAAAGGATGATTATGTAGTTTCTAGTGTTAATTTTGATAAGAATATGTTCTATGTATCTGTATTTACTGATAAAGGTACTGCAAAGAGAGTAAAACTTAGTGAGTTTGAAAAGGGTACTCGTGCAAGACGTGGACTTATGATTCTTAGAGAGGTTAAAACTAATCCTTATCATGTTATTAAGATTTTCGTTAATGATAAGTGTAGTTTTGGTATTAAGAACGTTTCAGGTATTGATGTAATAAAGAGTACTGATCTTAATATTTGTGATAGGTACCAAACTGGTTCTAATATTTCTTCTTCAGATGTTATTGATGTTTTTATGATAAAGAATTTAGAAAAAGATCGGGTTATTGATTTATCTAAAGCAGATGAAGAAGTAGATGAAGATATCATTAAAAGAAAAGTTATTGTTAGAGAACAGGGACATCAAATGTCACTTCTTGAGATAGATGATGAACTTAAGAAAATTGATGATATTATAAACTAGTGTCAATTTATGTAAATGTTTGTAAAGTGAAAAAAATTGTTGATTTATTTATTAATAAAGATTTTAGATATTAAATTTAGAAATTGGCTTAAGGCAATTTTAAGATTTGGTATCTTTTTTTGTTTGAATTTTTATAAAGTGTTATTTTACAAGTATTTTGGTTTGTTTTATATTTAGTTTGAGGAGGTGATATAGTGAAAACTAATATTTGTAATGGCTCTGATATTAAGGATTTGTCATATAGACTAGATGAAAGAAGAGATGGTTATAAAATACCTATTGTTTCTGAATATATGTTTAATGTAATGATTAATAACGAGTCTAGAAAACAGTTTATTTGTTATTTTATTTCTAGTTTACTTGGTGCTAATTATGATGAAGTGTTTAATAGTATTAGGTTTATTAAAAATAAGATAGTTTTTAGAAAAAGTGAAGATTCTAATGGAGAGGTTGATTTTATTTGTAAAATTAACAAAGAAGTAGTGGGTATTGAAATAGGTGTTTGTGAAAATAGTAGAGATACTGAAAATAATATTGTTTTTTCTACTTTTAAATTTGGTATGGGCCTAAGCAACAAATCTATTCATAATATTGATAGACTTATTTTAATTAATTTAAATAATTATTCTTATTTTGGTAATGAAAAATCTATTAATAAGTGTACTATGAAAGATAGGGATGCCTGTTATGGAAATGATTCTTTGGAGTTTATTAATATTTATTTGCCTGTTGTTAGAGAAAAGTGTTATAACTTTGTTTTTCTAACCAATTGGGAAAAAATTTTATTGGTATTTAATGAAACAAGTGATAGTGTTCTTTCTAGAATATGTGATAATTCTATTTTTAATGAGTATGTTAGTTGCGCTAAAGAGGCAAGTCAAACAGAAATATCTCTTGCTTATGATAGGATTGTTTATGAGGAAAAAGAGTATTTAAATGAGATTAAGAATTCTAGAGATGACGGTTATTATGAGGGTATGGAAGAAGGTATTTTTGAAGCTAAGCGAAGTATTGCTAAGAGGCTTTTGTCCTATGGTGTTTCTTCGAATATTGTTTGCAAATGTACTGATTATACTCATGAAGATCTTAAGTTTTTATAAAAAAGGCAGTATGTATTATCATACTGTCTTAAATTATTTTTGTTCTTAGGATTCTTGAAGTATTTGAAAAATTAAGTTTTGCAACTTCTTTTAGAACTTCTTTTCCATATTTTTCTACTAATTCTTGTCCTATTTTATCTACTTGAGGACCTGCTCCTTTAGAAAGTGGTAAGTGATATTTATCACATATTTTATCAAATTCTTCTAAAAAAATGTATCTACTTATTATTGAAGAACATGCTACTGCTAAGTTTTTATCTTCGGCTTTAGTTATAAATATTATATTAGTTACTTTGTTGGGGATTTCTTCTATATATTCATAATACTTTTTTTCTTTAGTGAATTCATCTATTATTATATAGTCTAATTCATCTGTTATTTCATTTTTTAAATTATATAGGACGCTATTATGCATTATTGCTTTTATTTTGTTCATATTAATATCTTCATTGTGTTTTTCATTGTATTCTTTGTTAGTTAGTATTAAACTTTTATATTTTATTTTTTTTATTATTTCTGGTGCAATTTTTTTTATTTGTTCATCTGTTAATTTTTTAGAGTCTGCAACTTTTATTGATTTTAAATAGTCGATGTCTTTAGTGTTTACATATGATGCGGTTACTACTATTGGGCCAAAATAATCACCGGTTCCTACTTCGTCTGATCCTATTGTAGAACAGTACATGTATTTTTCTATATCATTTTCTTTGTTATTAGTGCTTTCTGCTAATTCACTCCACATATTTGCATCTATATCTGCACTTAATCCTTGAAACATTACTTTTCCTGAATTATACATTGTTATTATTGTGTCCATATCTTGGGCTTGAAATATGGCATATGGTGGAGTTTTATCTCTTAATTTATCTTTATAATATTCAATCATTTTTTCTTTTGTTTGTTCATCTACTTTTATTACTACGTTCATTTGTATCACCAAGTTTATTGTACTAAAAAGTGTTATTTTTGTAAAGAAGTTTTGATTTGTTGGTGTATAAATGATATTATATATGTAGTGAGGTATTTATGAGAAAAAAAAGAAAAAAGATTTATCCTTTTTTATCGACAACTTTATTGTTGATTTGTTTTTCTTGTTACTATTATCAGGATGACATAAAAAATTTTATTGATAATGATGAGGTTGTTTCTTATACTTTGGAAGAAATTCCTTCCTATAGTGGTAATAATTATGTTTATATTAACAATAATGTTCCTAATTTTAATGATGAAGATATTAATAGTAAATCGTTTCAATTTTATAGTAATTTAGATTCATTAGGTAGATGTGGTTATGCTTACGCTAACATAGGTAAGGATTTGATGCCAACTGAAAAAAGAGGTAATATTGGTATGATTAAACCTAGTGGATGGCATACTATAAAGTATGATAATATAGATGGAAAATATTTATATAATAGATGTCATTTGATTGGTTATCAACTTACTGGACAAAATGCAAATGTTAAAAATTTGATTACTTGTACTAGAAATATGAATAGTGTTAGTATGTTAGAATTTGAAAATAAAGTTTCATCTTACATAAAAGAAACTAATAATCATGTTTTATATAGAGTAACTCCGATATATGATGGTGATAATTTGCTTGCTAGTGGTGTTGTTATGGAGGCTTATTCTATTGAGGATTCGGGTGAGGGAATTAAGTTTAATGTTTTTATATATAATGTTCAGGATGGTATTGAAATAGATTATAAAACTGGAGATAGTAAAAGAATTGAGTAGGTGAGGTATGGATACAAGTATTATGGCTTTTGATTTATTTTGGAACTTATATAATAATAATGATGATTTTAAAAAGTTAGTTTCTTATGGATTTGATAATAATTTGATTAGGTTTTTTGGAGATGAAGAGTTTAATAAAATTAATAGTCAAAACTTTATTTCTTATGATGATAGAATGAAAGAGTTTATTGATATGTTTACTTTAGGATTTAATATTGGTAATTGTGTTGGTGCAAGTAGACAACTTAGTTATTCTTATAATGATGTTGATATAGTATCAGGAATTCTTCCTCTTATTAAGGGAACAAGGAATGCAGAAAAATTTGGAGGACATTGTTGGCTTGAAAATGATAAGTATATAATAGATACATCTTTGATGTTAGTTATTGATAAGTCTTTAAAAGATAGGTTTGGTTATATTGAGGAGCAACGAATTACTAAGAGTGAGCTTAGAAAGTCACAATCTTATCAAAGTAGAAAAGATTTTGTTAATGACATTAATTTGAATAAAAAGAAAAAGGGTTAATGCTTTTTTAACTCTTTTTCTATTATGCTTTGAATATTTTTTATTGCAATTTCTAAATTATTGTTAGTAATTATGTAATCGTATCTATCTTTGAAAGATATTTCGTATTGTGCTTTACTTATTCTTTCTTCAATTACATCCTTATTGTCAGTTTGGCGTTGTAGTAATCTTTTTTTTAGCTCTTCAATACTTGGTGGATAAATAAATATTAAGATTGCTTCATGGTATTTATTTTTAATGTTTAAGGCTCCTTTTACATCTATTTCTAGTAGGACATTTATTCCGTTTTCAAGTTTTTCTATTACTTTGTTTTTTGGTGTTCCATAGAATACATCTTTATATACTTCAGCGTATTCAAAAAAGTTATCTTCTTTTATATTTTTGATAAATTCTTCTTTTGTTACAAAGTAATAATCTTTTTCATTTATTTCTCCTTCACGGGGAGTTCTAGTAGTCATTGATATTGAGTACCAAAAGTTATTATGTGTATTAATGATTCTTTCTCTAATTGTTGATTTACCTACACCAGATGGGCCTGATATTATGAATAGTTTTCCTTTACTGTTCATTTTATCTCTCCTTTTTGATAATTATAAAACTATTTTGATAAAAATGGAAGTGAAAGTTATTGAAAAGTAAAAATT
>JAEDJI010000053.1 GCA_016296435.1 Bacilli bacterium
AAGAAAAATTGTAGTAAATTATTTTTGGGATTCATCGTGTTGATGAAATAGGTTAGTTTCTATGACAATATAGTAAAAATGCTATATTGTCTTTTTTATTAAAAATTGGTACAATTATATAAGAAAAGTAATTGAGGTGTTAATATATGTATTTAAAGGAAATAAAAATATCAGGATTTAAATCATTTGCAGATAAGATTAATATTAGTTTAGATGATAATATTACATGTGTTGTTGGACCAAATGGAAGTGGTAAGAGTAATATTGTTGATGCTGTTCGTTGGGTTTTAGGGGAACAGTCTATTAAGTCTTTACGTGGTAATAATAATATGGCTGATGTTATTTTTTCTGGTAGTAAGTCTAGAAATCCTTTAAATCTTGCTTCAGTTAGTTTAGTATTTGATAATAGTGATTCTTATATAAAGGTTCCTTATTCTGAAATATCTGTTACTCGTAAGGTTTATCGAAGTGGAGAAAATGAGTATTATATAAATAATGAGAAGTGTCGTTTAAAGGATATAAATGATTTATTTCTTGATAGTGGAATGGGTAAGTATGCTTTTAATATTATTTCTCAAGGTGAAGTTGGTAAGGTACTTAGTGATTCTTCGTTTGATAGGCGTTCTGTTATTGAGGAAGCTGCGGGTGTTTTAAAGTATAAAAAAAGAAAAGAAGAGGCTCTTAGAAAACTTGATAAAACTAATGATAATTTAACTAGGGTAAAGGATATTATTAGTGAACTTGATACTCAGTTGGAGCCATTAAAGGTGCAAAGTGAAGAAGCAAAGAAGTTTTTAGAAATTAAAGAAAGTTTAGAAAATATTGAAATTGCTCTTATTGCTAATGATTTAGAGCATCTTAATAGTTCTTATAATGAGACTTTACTTGGTATAGAAAAACTACAAAATGAAATTGTTGCTAAGAATACTGATGTTTCTAAAGGGGATATTGATATTTCTAAAAGTAAAGAGTTACTTGAAGAATATAATAAAGAATTAGTCGAGTTAAATAATAAGTTGTTTTCTTTGGTTAAGGAAGAAGAAAGACTTAATGGTGAAAAGAATATTATTCGTGAACGTAGTAAATATGATAGTGAGGATGCAAAGGTTCATAATAATATTGCTAATTTAAAGGAAGAAGCTTTAGTTTTAAATAATAAACTTATATCTTTAAAGACTGATATAAGTATTTTGGATAATAAACTTAGTGATTTAGATAATGAAATTAAGTTAGTGTCTTCTGAAATAAAAGATATTAGTAATGAAAGAAGTAAGTTAGAGAGTGATGTTTATTCTAAAAATAAGAGAGTTAATGATATAGAGTATAAAATAAAGTATTTAAATGAATACATAGAACAGGGTGGAAGTATTTCTTCTAATGCGAAGAAAGTTTTGTCTAATCCTAAGTTAAAAGGTGTACATAATGTTATTTCTAAACTTATTAGTATTGATGATAAATATGCTCTTTCTTTAGAAGTAGCACTTGGAGGTGCTAAAGACTATGTTGTTGTTGATAATTCTAAAGTTGCAAAGGATTCAATTAATTATTTAAAAGAGAATAATTTAGGAAGGGTTACATTTTATCCTATTGATGTTATAAAACCTAGATATGTTGATGATGATACTAAAAGTATTTTAAGTAGTATGAATGGTTTTATTGGAATTCTTGCAGATTTTGTTTCCTATTCTGATTTATATAAAAATATTATTTATAATCAACTAGGTAATGTAATAATTGTTGATTCTCTAGATAATGCTAATGTAATTAGTAAAAGGATTAATAATAGGTATAAAATTGTTACTATTGATGGAGAAGTTATTAATGTTGGTGGGTCCATTACTGGTGGAAAACTTAATCATAAGTCTGTTATATCTGAAAAGTATGAATTACAAAGTTTAAAGTTTGAGAGGGATAGAATTCTTAGAGATATTGATGAAATTAATTCTTTGATAAAAGATTTTTTAGATAAAGAAAAAAGGAAACAAGTAATTATTATTGAAAAAGAAAAGAGTAAGATTATTTTAAAAGAAGAAAAAGAAAGTAAGATTGGTTCTTTTTCTGATTGTAAGAAGAAGTACGAAAGTATTAGTTTTGAACTAAGTAATTTAGAGAATTTATCTAATAATTGTCTTCATGATGAAGAAGAGAGAATTATAGGTAAATATTATGAAGTTTTAAAGGATAAGGAAGAAACTTTAAAATTAATTGATTTATCTAATAGTAAGATTGATTCTTTGAAGAGTGAAATTGAAGAAAAAGAAGCTTTTTATAAATTATTTAATCAAAGTATTAGAACTTTGGAGGGTGAGCTTAAAGATTTAGAGATTAAGAACTCTAAGATTAGTGTTAAGATGGATAATATGCTTAATATTCTTAGTGACAATTATTCTATTACTTTTGAGAAGGCTAAAGCTAATTATATATTAGAAATTGATGAGGATATTGCAAGAAAACAAGTTAATCAGCTTAAAAGTTCTTTAAAAGGAATAGGTAATGTTAATATTGGTGCGATTGAAGAGTATGAAAGGCTTTCTTTAAGGTATGATTTTTTAAGTAAACAAACTATTGATTTAGAAGGTGCAATTGAAACGCTTCTTAAGATTATTGATGAACTTGATTATGTTATGAAAGATGAATTTATGAAAACGTTTAAACAAATACAAATTGAGTTTAATAATGTATTTAAGGAACTTTTTGGAGGGGGAGAAGCAAGATTAGAGTTGACTGATAAGAGTAATGTATTGGAAACTGGTATTGATATAGTTGTTACTCCACCCGGAAAGAAACTTTCTACTATCTCACTTCTTTCTGGTGGTGAGAAGACTCTTACTGCGATTAGTTTACTTTTTGCAATTTTAAATATTAAGAGTATACCATTTTGTATATTTGATGAAATTGAAGCTGCTTTAGATGAGGCTAATGTGTCTAGAATTGGAGATTATTTTAAGAAGTATGTTGGTAAGACTCAGTTAATTATTATTACTCATAAGAAAAAGACTATGGAGTATGCTAATACTTTATATGGTATTACGATGCAAGAGTCTGGTGTTTCTAAGCTTGTTAGTGTTAA
>JAEDJI010000054.1 GCA_016296435.1 Bacilli bacterium
CTATAATATTATATATTTTTTAATTCTATTCAACTTCTTTTGCCCATAAAGAATGCTTATTACAATAAGAGTATATTGTTGCTCCTTTTACATATCTAAATGTTGCAATTGGCTCATCACCTGGAGCAAAATAAACTATTTGCTCATTTTTATCATCTACGTAACTAATCCATTCTATATAATGATCTTCGTCCATAACATGATTAACTCTTACATTAATATTTTCACCATCAATTTGATATTCTGGTACATGCTTCTCAAATGAAGCATCTACACTATTAGGTTTTATATTTTCAAGTCTCTCACCACAACATGTAATTCCACAATTATCACAATTACAATCTTTCAACACTTTTAAAAGTGCTCCACACTTATTACATCTTTTTAACATATCTTTCCTCCTTATAAATATATTATACAATAATTTAAATAAATAAAAAAGAAAAAAAATATAATTAGATATTTTTTAAATAAACATTGTATGTAAATCTATTTAGATTATCTATTGTTCTCTTAATCTCAATAGTATCGCAAGTTTGATTTTCTAAATATAAGATATCATCAGAAGTAGCACCATCTATATGTCTTGCCCCTTTGATTTTTGGTAGTTCATTACCTATTAAATTCAAATATATATCTAGTTTTATATTGTATCTATCATCATTTATTTTTGACACAATGATTTCATCAACAAACTTTCTAATAAAATCTTCCAAAGAACCACCACTGATTTCTTCTTGAATAGATTTCGTAATCTTTTCAATATTACTGTCTCTTTCATTTAATATACTTATTTGTTCTAAAATCTTTGATTTCTTCTTACTTAGTTCTTTAATTGTACTCTCAAAGTTAGCAAATTGCACTTTGAGTTCATCTTTTCTAAGTTCACCAGAAAGAACCAAATCAAGTGCCAATGACTTCTTGTCTTCAATAATTTTCAGTTGTTTATCTATTTCGTTTAATTCATCATCATACTTATTAGATTTATCTATGCTCTCATAAATTCTTAACATATTATCTATAATATGATTCTTTTCTGGAATAATAGTATCCATTATTTTCATGAATATATTATATAAATCCTTTTCAGCAATAATAGGTGAACTACACGAACTAAGCCTATATTGTAAGTATAATCCACAACTCCAAGTAGGTCTGTTTTTTCTTCTGCTACCATGTGACCTTTGAAAGTTAGTATTATGTTCCTTACAATAGATTTTAGAACTAAAAGGATACTTAACACCACCGGACCAATAGTTATTGTCTGCATAACCTTTGACTCTAGCATTTAATACTTCATTTGCTTTGTCCCATAATTCTTCAGAAACAATTGCCGGAACACTTCCATCAGGACACTTGTATATAACTTGGTCTTCCTCAGTATTTTTCTTTCTTTTCTTTGTTCTGTAATCTAAAATTTCGTATGTTCTAGCCCTATAAAATCCTTTGTACTTTGGATTTTGTATCATCCTTTTAATAGAGTCTTTATCATATATTCTTCCTTTTTTGTTTAGATACCCCTCTTGTGAAAGTTTCACTGCTAGTTTATGAAAACCATATTCACCAGTAGCATATAATTCAAATATTCTTCTCACCATTTTAGCTTCTTCCGGAACTACAACTAATTTGCAATTATCTTTTCTATAACCAGTTATATTAGATGAACCAAGTACATGACCTTGACTAATCGCCTTACGGTATCCAAACTTAACACTTGCAGAAATTTTCTTAGATTCTTCTTGTGCGATATTAAATAATATGTTAAGAGTTAGTTCTGAATTTGGGTCGAATGTATTAAGCGACTGATTTTCAAAGAACACTCCAACTCCCGATGATTTTAACTCTCTAATGTAGTGAATACTGTCCTCTAAGTCACGAGCAAATCTTGAAACATCCTTTGTAATAATTAAATCAAATTTGTTAAGTTTAGCATCTCTTATCATTCGCATAAATGATGGTCTTTTATCTGCTCGTGTTCCCGTAACACCTTCTTCAATATATCCATCTACGAAAGACCATGTTTTATTTTTCTTAATATATGTTTCATAATAATCTAATTGATTATCTAATGAATTTAGTTGAACATCACTATCAGTAGAAACTCGGCAATAATAAGTAACCCGTAGTGGAAGATTATAAATTTTCTCACCACGTGCTATTGCACTAACTATGTCATAATAGTTCATAATATACCACCACCTTTGCTATATATTGTTATAACTTTTATGCTACTTGTAATGTTTTAATCATTTTCAACAATCTTTCATTTGCTTTTGAAAATGTATTTTCATCAATAATGTTCTTTTTGTAAAGGTTGTTATTGATGATAAGTTGTAATTGTAACTCTGTAATTGTATTTAATTTCATATAATCATCCTTTCCTTTTTATTGATATACGTCACTTAATCTTATGAAGGAATAATTGGTATTATGATAACCCGTAAGTCCATATACTATTTTATAATAGATTTATGTGCAATAACCTGATTCAGCATTTGCTGATTTGAATTTATCTAACTCTTTGAAATAATCAGTATAATACTCTAATCCCTCATCACCATGATATTAAAATCACTTTTTACTTTTGCCTTCAATGCTTGAATATCTTTCTTATTGTAACTATTATTATCATTCATACTAATCTTTTTCTCACTAATTAATTACATTAAATATAATATCTTTATATCTCAATTTATTTTCATCCGTTTTTTACTAAATATATATTTCAGTAGATGTACTATCAAAATCAATAGGTGCCACATATTTTATATCAATAGCAAATCACTTAGCGTTCTATTAAAATTATTTTTAACTTTATTTCAATACAAACCATATATTAAACCCTTATAACATAAGGTCACTATATGGTATTCACGTTCTTAAACGTAGAACCAGGCTCATAAGTCATCCATATAGGTAAATTTCTATTAAGAG
>JAEDJI010000018.1 GCA_016296435.1 Bacilli bacterium
ATAATATCAGTGGGCAAAAATAATATATATAAACATCCTAAAGAAGAAACATTAAAAAATTTAAAAAATACAAAAATATATAGAACTGACAAGCAAGGAAGTATAAAGATAGAACTAAATAAAAAAGAATATGAAGTAAGTACATACAATTCGTAATAAATTATTATAGCTATAGAATAGTCAAAAGAGAATATAACTAAAAAACTATAAATAAGAATAAAATTAAATAAAAAACATATACTAAACATGTAACATATGAAAATTAAACTCATAAAATATATTATAAAGGGAGAACGCTAATCGCTAGCCCTTTAGCGTTTATATAGATCAAAGAGCTTAAATGCTCTTTTTATTTACTTACTAATAATTAAGTGATAAAATTATATCAAGGAGTGATAAAGTGGATAATAAAAGATTCAAAATGATTGATGAAGAATTTATTTGCAAAAACTGTGGTACAATTGTAAAACCATTGGGCTACACAGCAAGAGATCACTGTCCTAAATGTTTATACTCAGTTCATATTGACAATAATCCTGGAGATAGAGAATGTGGCTGTTTAGGTTTCTTAAAGCCAATCGGAGTAGAAAAATATAAAAACGCATATAAAATAATATATAAATGTGATAAATGTAAAAAAGTTAAAAAAAATATATGTGCAAAAGATGATGACATGGATGAAATAATAAGACTTAGTGTTATCAATGATTAAGGAGACAAAATGAAAAAAGTAGTAAAAAGAATTATATTATTATTTATACTAATACTATTATTACAATTAATAGCTAATATATTTAAGAAAGAACATGATATAAGCTATGAACTAAAATATAATGATCAAAACTATAAAATACATGAAATATATAAAGATGATAGATATAATTTTGAAATAAATATTGATGATAATTACTTTGTATTAGACACAGATAACATATATCATAAAAAGAAAAAAGTAATTGATAAAATATATTATTATAACACTGAGGACATAAAATGTATTTATACACCATTAGAAAATACTAATATAATTTGTTTAGAAAACTCTATATTAAAATCTTATTATGAAACATCTAAATATATAAAATCATTTGTAAAAGAATTAAAAAAACTAGGATATGATAACCCTTCATGGAATATAAAAGATTCTAAAATAAAAAAAATAGATCAAGTGGAAGTCTATCAAGATAATATAAGTAATGATACATATATTTATGTGTATAAATATAATGGATTTTTTAAAATAACTAACAAAGACTTAAGTAAAATAAATACATTTAATAATGATACTTATCTCAATACACTAGGAGTCCAAGTAGATAAATATTATGTAATACCAAACTATGATGATAAACATGATTTTAAAGAAATATATGTTTACAATATGAAAAATGATAAAAAGAAAACTATTAAGTTAAAAAAACAAATATCAACAGACTCATACATAAATGGAATAGTAGATAATAAAATATATATAACGGATAAAGACAATCTAATACAGTATAAAATAGATCCTAAAAAAAGAAAAGTTGAAGAAGTAGGAAATATTACTGAAGGAGGATTAATATATCAAAACAATAAGTTTAAATCTATAAACATGTATGAATTTAGAAAAACAGAAATAAAATATGAACAAGATTATAGTAATATAATACCTGAATATCAGTATATAAATAAAGTAAATAATAACTACTATTACCTTAAAGATAATAAATTTTATAAATATAATTCTACATTTGATGTAACACAAATCTTATTTAAAAGTGAAGCAACTAACATTGTAATGAATAATGAAGATATATACTTTATAAAAGATAATAAATTATATTTATATGATGGATATATCAAAGAAGTATTAAAATATGATGAATTATCATTTAATAGTACTAATAGATATGCAGTATATAAAAAATCATAAGGAGGAGACTATGCCATTAAGAGATGAAAATACCAAAATAAGAAGTATTGATGATGAATTGAAAAGATTAAGTGAAGAATTAGGACTAGTTATAAATATTCCAAATATTAAAGAAGAGACTGATGAAAAAGAAGAAAATGGAAACAAAGAGTAAAATAAACTCTTTTTTTTCATATAATTAACTGAGGTGAAATATGGAAGAATACATAGTAAAAGAAAATGATACCATATTTTCAATATCTAACTTATATGGTATACCCCCAATAGAAATAATAAGAACTAATAATTTAAAAGAACCATATAACATATTAAAAGGGCAAGTATTGGATATTCCTACATCTACATATAATATATATGATAGATATGTTGTAACAAACAAAGATACTTTATATAGTATTGCCAAAAATGCAAACACAACAACTGATATAATCGAAGCAATAAATGGGTTAGAAAAAAATGAATATATTTATGTGGGGCAAACTCTTTTAATACCCAAAAAAGATATAAAAATATATATAACAAAACAAGGAGATACTTTAGATGATGTATCAGACTATTTAAAAGCAGGAGTTTTAGATATAGTTTACAGTAATAATAATATATTCTTATTGCCTAATCAGCTGATAACTTACAGAAAAGATTGATTTTTTCATGAAATTATGCTATAATTAATGCATTAAATGGCACATTATTCTAGTCAATAATTTATTACGAAGGTGGGGCTAAAAATCCACTAAAGAGCACATCGATGAAGTCCTTGGTGTCTGCTTCATACGCCCAGTTTGGGGTGGATGCTGAGGGTTAAGAATTTATGGGCGACTATAATGGCATATAGCAACCGACCCATTTATTCGTGGAGACTTATTATTGTGAAAAGCCTATACAGACAAACTTGACGGACTTTTTACGAAATAAGTAAGAACCTATTATGTGGCGAAAGTTATGAATAGAGTAGCTTGGTTTGAGTGATTATTTGGGATTATGGATAAGTTTTTTATTACATGGCCAGTGATGAATAATTTGGTAACCATATGAAACTATAATTGCAAAAGAGCATAGTAATAATAATTATTGTCGGGGAAAACCCCTAGAGTGACATTTCATAGGATTGCAGTGCGTACTAAGTGGTAATCAAGTCGTAGATATGGTGACATACTACTATTTCTTTTAAAAGGGAACTGCTATACTGGTAACGGTAAGTAAGAAATAGGGAAATCCAACTTGACCTAAGGCGTAAAGTTAACTATGATATAGCCATTCTTTAAGACCTTTTGGTCTTTTTTTAAACTAGTTTATTTGATATAATTAATAAAAAAAGGAAGAGATTAAATGAAACAAAAAATAGATAAAAAATGGATAGTAACAATAACAACAATTGCTTTTGCTATATCATTATTACTATCTTTAATATCAGAACTTATAATACCCAATGTATTCATTGTAATAAGTATTATTTTAGTATTAGTATTTATATTCTTAGGAATAATATTTGATATAATCGGAGTTGCAGTATCAACAAGTGATGATAAATCATTTCACAGCATGGCTGCACAAAAAGTAATGGGATCAAAAACTGCAATTAATTTTATCAAAAATAAAGAAAAAGTATCATCATTCTGTAACGATGTAATCGGTGATATATGTGGAGTAATAAGTGGTAGTTGTGGTCTTTCAATAGCAATTAAACTATCCAATATATTAAATATAAACCCGATAATAACAACTGTTTTAATAACTAGTATAATATCTGCTTTAACAATCGGAGGAAAAGCAATAGGAAAAACTTATGCGGTCACAAAGAATAATCAAATAGTGTATAAAACTGCTAAAATAATGAGTATTTTCTCAAAATAAAAACAAAAAAAATAATATAACTAGATTTTTTCTTAATTTTTTGATATAATCTTAACCAGTCAAAGGGGTGATACAATGATACCAACAGTATGCATAGTAGGAAGACCAAACGTTGGAAAATCTACCTTATTTAATAAATTAGTAGGTAAAAAAATATCAATAATCGAAGATACACCAGGAGTTACAAGAGATAGAATATATGGAGAAGTAAACTATCGTGGATATAATTTTAATTTAATAGATACTGGAGGAATAGACGTATCAAAAGAACTATTCAATGATGAAATAAAAGTTCAAGTAGAAATTGGTGTAATTGAAGCTGAAAAAATAATATTTGTTGTAGATGCTAAAGAAGGATTAACTGCAAATGATCTTGAAGTTAGAGATTTACTAAGAAAATCAGGTAAAGAAGTAATTGTTGCGATAAATAAAGTAGATAATAAAGAAGCGGAAAAACATTTATATGACTTTTATGAACTTGGTTTTGATAAATATATAGAAATAAGTGGAGAACACAACAAGGGAATCGCCGATCTATTAGATGAAATAGTAATTGATTTTAAACCAAAAGAAAAGGAAGAAACGGATATTACTAAAATATGTGTTATAGGAAGACCAAACGTAGGAAAAAGTAGCTTAGTAAATGCTTTATTAAATGAAGAAAGAGTAATAGTAAGCAATGTAGCAGGTACAACAAGAGATGCAATAGATGTAGATTTTAGATATGACAAAGAAGATTATATCTTAATAGATACTGCTGGAATGAGAAAAAAAGGCAAAGTATTTGAATCGATTGAAAAATATAGTCTTCTTAGAAGTATGCGTGCAATAGATCGCGCTGATATATGTTTACTTGTTATAAATAGAGAAGAAGGTATAATAGAACATGATAAACATATTGCAGGATATGCTATTGAAAAAGGAAAAGGAATAATAATTGTAGTAAATAAATGGGATACAGTAGAAGAAAAAGATAAAGACATAAAAAACTTTACAAAAGAACTTCGTGAAGAATTTAAATTCATTCCATATGCACCAATAGTATTTCTATCTGCATTAACTAAAAAAAGAATACATACTCTAATGCCTGAAGTAAAAAAAGTAAAACAAAATATTATAAAAGAAATAAAAACAAGTACTTTAAACAATATTATTCAAGAAGCATATCAACTAAATCCAGCACCATCATACAAAGGAAAAAGATTGAAAATATATTATGTTTATCAAACAGGAACTAAACCACCTCAATTTACATTTAATGTAAATGATAAAGGATTAGTACATTTCTCATATGAACGCTATATAGAAAATAAAATAAGAGAAAGCTTTGATTTCGAAGGGACACCTATCCAAATTCAATTTAAAAATAAAAATGACATACTTTGATAAATTTATTGACTTCATAACAAGACACAACTTGTATGAAAGTAAAAGTTTTATAGAAATAAGCAATAAAACAAAAAATATAAATTATAACAATGAAGAATCAAGAGATTTTATTGGGTGTTTTTATAAAGTAGAAAATGAAATTATAACGGATTTCAACGTATGCGTTCCGCAAATAATTGATGAACAAACATTATTAATAAATATACATGAATATGTACATGCTTTAATAATATATAATAGTCTAGGGAAAAAGGAAGATATTGGATTAGAAAAAGAAGTATTACCAATGATGTATGAGGAAATGTATGTTGTAGAAAGTGATGAAATAAGTACAAAAAAATATTTAAAACAACAAAAAGAAATGATAAATGAAATGAATAGTGAAGAATATATAATTGGTTCACAAATAAAAGATAAAATAATTTATATGTATCCTGATTTAGAAACACAATTGAAAAATGCAAGATTACTAGCTAAAACATATAAGAAATAGTATCAGAAAAAATACTCTCTACATAAATTATATTAGTAGGGGGTTTTATTTTTGAAATTAAGTGATAGTTTCTTTAAAAAAGTAGAAAAAAAGACTAATGTAGATAAAAATACAATTCTTTCATTAGCGGAAAAACTACAAAATAATAATATGAAAAATGAAGATGCATTAAGAGATGTTATAAAAGAAATAAGTGTATTAACAGGTAAAGAAGTTTCAAAAGAAAAAGAAGATAAGATTATTAATACAATTATGAATGACAAAGTACCTGATAATTTAGATAAATTTGTAAATTAAAAAGACACTAATTAATGTCTTTATCTTGATTAATTAAATTAATAAGTTCATCTGTATAAGTAGATGTTCTTTTTGTATTATCTGCAAGCTCATTATTATTAATATCAACAGAACTGATGTTATTATCATATGAATCTTTCCACAAATCTTTATTATCATTAGTACTATTCAAGGAACTATCTATTTTAAATTCATTATTACTATTTAAAACATTAGTATTTACAGAATTAATGCCAACTTCAGTATTAGTATCTATATTATTAACTCTTAAAGAATTAAAAATATTATTATTAATTTCATTATTTTTAATAGGCTCTACATTATCTAAAGCATCATTTTTAATACTATTAGTATTACCACTAGGAATATTAACGATGTTATTAGACTTTATATTATTATCATTTAATTTCTCATCAATAATATCAATACCAATGTTTTCTGGTGCATCATTCACTATAGTATTAAGCTCACTAGCTTTTGAACTAAATACATCGTCAACATCATCATCTAAATCAACTAGCTTAAATACTTCTTCAAAAGTAGTGACACCATTCATAATTTTTATAAGTCCATCTTGAAGAAGAGTTTTAACACCTTTTTGATAAATAAGTTTTCTAAGAGTATGTCTATCTATATCTTTATTTATTGCATCTCTTATTTCTTCATTAATAAGAAGTACTTCTTGCAAAGCAATTCTTCCTTTATAACCATTATGACATTCTTCACATTTTCCAGGCTCATAAACTTCATTTATTTCAACACCAAGAGACTTTTGAAATATTTTCTTTTCTGCCTCAGTAGTAGGTCTTTTTTTAGCACATTTTTTACATAATCTTTTAGCAAGAGTTTGTGAAATTATTCCTTTTAAAGAACTAGCAAGTAAATATCTTTCAACATCCATATCAATAAGTCTTTCAATAGTAGTCAAAGAGTTATTAGTATGCAAAGTAGACAATACTAAGTGTCCAGTAATTGAAGCACGAACTGCTATTTTAGCAGTCTCACTATCTCTTATTTCCCCGATTAGTACTATATTCGGATCTTGTCTCAATATAGAACGAAGTACATTAGCAAAATCAAGACCTATTTCAGGATTAACTTGTACTTGATTAATACCTTCAATGTTCATTTCTACTGGATCTTCAACAGTAATTATATTAGTTTCCTCACGATTAAGTCTTTGTAATATAGAGTATACAGTAGTACTTTTACCAGAACCAGTGGCACCAGTAACTAAAATAATACCATTTGGATTAGCAATCATCTTTAAAATAAGATTATAGTTTTCATCGGTAAAGCCAAGAGTTTCAAGTCCTTTTAAACTCATAGAATAATCAAGAATTCTTATTACAACTTTTTCACCAAAAGAAGTAGGAAGTGCAGAAACACGCATGTCTAATTCTGTTTCTTCAATTGTAGTTTTAATCGCACCATCTTGTGGTAAACGAGATTCAGTAATATTCATTCCTGCAAGCAATTTAACTCTAGTTATTAAGTTTCTTTTGTACTTATTCTCAATTATTGCATAGTCCATCAAACTACCATCAATTCTTATTCTTATTTTTAAATAATTTTCCATTGGATCAAAATGAATATCACTTGCATTTCTCTTAACCGAGTCAATGATTATTTCATTAACAATATCAACAATTGGAATATTCAAAAAATCAAATTCTCTCATAAAATCCCTCTTTATTCTCATATTCTTTTAATTTGTACTAGAAATTATTATATAAATATTATATAATAGATTTAGTAAATAATCAAGGGTGATTTGTATGAAAATAAAAATAAATAATAAAGGCTTCGCATTAGCAGAAATTTTAGCAGTAACATTAGTAATGATGGTAATATTTACTGTACTATATAGTAATTTCATGCCATTATCTGGGGAATATGCAAAAAGTAAAAACTATAACGATATATCAAGTCAGTATGAATTACATTATTTTAGAAAATTATTTCAAGAATATATAACAGATGAAACACTATACCAACAAGTAAGTAGTGAGTTAGAAACAAATAAATATATTCTTTTAATAGGACAAGATTCAAATAGCAGTGAAAAGTCTTGTGATTCTTTAACTGGTACTAATCAAAATATATGTATTAATTTAAAAACAATATTAAATCCAACTTTAATATTGACTAATTACAATATTTCACAATTAAAAAGTGAATTAAGACAAGATACTAATAAATTGTTGGCACTGAGGACTTATATATTAAGTTTGCCAGATTATAATGATAGAGATTCACAGCAAGAAATATATAGGTTAATTATAAAAACAGATTCTGGTTATGCTAATGTTAAATTAAAATATGAAAAAGATGATATACCAAAAATAGATACAAAAAATGCAACAGAGTTTGTACAAGCAAATGTAGGACAAAATGGATTAGAACAAATAACTCATACAATTAATAATACATTACAAGTAGACAGTAGATTTAAAACAGAATATAGATATCGTGGAGGAAATGTATCAAACTATGTAACATTTAATAATGAAATATGGAGAATAATAGGAATAATACCTACTGAAGACGCCTCTGGTAATGTAGAAAATAGATTTAAAATAATAAAAGATACATCTATTGGAAACAAGAAATGGAACGAAACTTCATCAAATAATTGGACAACCTCAACACTTAACACATACTTAAATAATGAATATTATAATACATTAAGTACTAATGCACAAAACATGATAGGAACAACAAAATATTATCTTGGAGGATATAATAATTCAAACATGACATCAGATATAATGTGGCAGTATGAAAGAAAAAACGAATCTAACAAAACAGGCTATTACTACGGAACAAACCCTATAATGCAAAATAGTGCAAATAAAAAAATAGCAATAATGTATGCAAGTGATTATGGATACGCAGCACCGAAAACATGCTCAAATAACTTATATGATTATAGTAGCTCTACAAATTGCAAAACAACAAATAATTGGTTAGATAAAGGAACAAGTACATGGCTACTTTCACAATATTCAGGCAATTCCAGCCGTGTGTTCCTTGCGTCATTAAGTAGTTATGTCGGTAACAACGACGTCATCTACGAGTATGCCATTCGACCAACACTAACACTATCATCCAATGTAAAAATATCTGGTGGAAATGGAACAACTAGTAGTCCATATCAATTAACATTATAAGGAGGTTCATATGAAATTAAATAATAAAGGAATAACTTTAGTTGAAGTAATAGTATCATTTGCACTTCTTATGATTATACTTGTTGGACTATTTAATATAATAATGGAAGTTAAATCAGATGTTACTGATAAACAAATGGAAAAAGAATTCAAAGACTTTGATAATTTGATGATAGCAAGAATACAAGGAGATCTTATAAAAAATAAAGTCATAAGTTGTGATAATCCAACAGATAATAATAAATCAATAAGATGTTCCTCTGCTACCGGGGATATAAATATAAAAATAGAAAATGGTAAAATAATATACAAAGGTCTTACTTATGAAATACCTTATTTTAGTGATGGTGAAATCCTATCACAAGGATCATCGAGTATTATTGAGGTTTCTGACAATATTTTAACTATAACATTTAATTATGGCTATGTTGATGGTACAAACTCATTTGGATTTAAAATAGTCCATCCATTAGCAAACATAGAATAATTGACATGACTGCACTTATGATGCCATGGATAATTCTGGCAAATAGAAAGGGTAAATATCTTACTCCTTTTTTATTTAATATATTCATAATCTGTGTATGAATACAAAGACCACCAAAACTTATAAAAAATGTAGATAAAAATACTTTAAAATACAAATTATCATAAATAGATATAAGTCTTAGACCTGTAGTCATTTCAATAATTCCCTTAAAAAACATATTACAAGGTAAAATACTAATAATTATCTGGAAAGTAACAATGATACCAAATATTAAAATCATTGTATTAATTGCATCCTTTATACTATTTAAAAAAACACTAAAAAAACTAGTGGTATTGATCTTATTAATAAGAACTTTAATACCTTTTCTAGTATCAATAACATCAGTTGAATTAGTTTTGTTATAATTTCTAAAAAGAAGTCCCACTAAAATATTACCTGTAATATGAGACACTAATATAATAAAACCTAAATTAATATTACCAAGAAACATGATACCAACCGTATTTACAATAAATAAAGGATTGGAAAAAAAAGTAAATATCAATATCTTTGAGGCATCATGAGAATCAATTCTATTTTTTTCTATTAACATATCAATATATTTAGCACTACTAGGAAAACCAGTAAGCATACTCATAAAAAAAACAAAACTAGCATCACTTTTTACTAAAAATAATTTATTGAAAAGTTTATAAAAAATACTGCATAAAAACTCGGGTATACCAATTTCTACTAAAATATATGATATAATAAACATAGGAAATAGTGATGGAAAAATATTTTTAATAAATAGTTCATAACTGAAAAATATAGAATCATTTATAATACTGGAATTAGTAAATATAAAAAAAATAACAAATGATAAACAAAATAAAACAATTAATGAATAAATTTTTTTTTTCATACTTTCCTCACTTTCCTGTTATAATTATATTAAGGAGAAAAATATCTATGAAAAATAAAATAATAACAAGTATTACAAACTTTTTTAATAAAAAAACAATAATTTATACTATAACACTAGCAATATTTATAACTATAATGCTTATACCAGTAGATTATTATATAACTATTGGTGGAGGAATAATGAACCTTGATAAAGACATAAAAGTAACTAATGAAAAACAAAAAAAAGGAACAATTAATGCAACCTATGTAACAGAACTAAAGGGTAATGTTATAACATACTTATTATCATATATAATACCAAGTTTTGAAAGAGAAAAAATTAAAGATGTTACATACAAAAAAGAGACAAAAGAAAATTATGAATTTAGAGAAAAGATGTATTTTAATCAATCAATAAATAATGCTATATTTGTAGCATACACTAACTCAAATAAAAAGATAACTACTAAAAGTAATGATTTATATGTAATATATATTGATGAATTTGCAACGACAAATCTAAAAATAAAAGATAAAATACTTGAAGTAGATAATATTAAAATAAATGATGCCTCACAAATTAAAGAAATAATAAGTACTAAAAACGAAAATGATTATGTAGAAATTAAAGTTCAAAGAAAAAACAGTCAAATTATTACTAAAACAAAAATAAAAGTAATAGATAATGAAAAAAGAATAGGAGTCTATATCCTAAATGATTATAACTACGATGTAGAACCAAAAATAATATTTGATTTTTCAGGTAAACAAAGTGGACCATCTGGAGGATTAATGCTTAGTTTATCAATCTATAATAAATTAAATAATACTGATATAACTAAAGGAAATAAAATATGTGGAACAGGTACTATTGATAAAGAAGGTGTAGTAGGAGAAATTGGTGGAATAAAATATAAATTACAAGGAGCAAAAAGAAGAAAATGTGATATGTTTTTAGTACCAAAAGAAAACTATGATGAGGCATACAAAATTATAAAAGATAAAAACTATAAAATAAAATTATATAAAGTAGAAACATTTAATGATGCTTTAAAAATATTAAATAATTTTTTATGAAGTAGATAAAGAATTCATGAGTAAATACTATTTTTATATGGATAAATAATCTGTAATAATGGGAATTATATAATAAGTTAGACAATAGAAGAATATTTCACCAAATAAAAATATAGTTAAATAAATATATTAAATACTTCAAAATAAATAATTAATATGTTAAAATATAAAATGAGGTGACTAACTATATGAAAGAAGTAAAAACAAAAAACTATTTTGTATTATTATTAATTATTATATCAACAATTATAATAAGTTTATACTTATTTTCATGGTATAGACAATATGATAATAATAAAATAAACAAACCAGTAATAACAGATATTCTGATGGAAGTAAAATATGATAATCTGTCAAATATCCTGCAAGAAAGAGATTTTTTAGTAGTTTATATGTGCACTACTAGTGAGAAAAAATGTCGCAGTTTTGAATCAAAATTTAAAGAGTATATTACTACTAATAATCTAAATGATGATATAGTATATTTAAATCTTGGATTTAAGAATGATGAAAATGATTATTGTAATAAAATATATAATAAATATAAAAGTAATGATTTAGTAAAAAAAGTAAATAAATATCCAACATTATTAATATTTAAAAATGGTAAAATAATAGATATGTTATCGTCTGATGATAGTAAATTAACAATAAATGAAATAGAACAATTCCTAAAAGGATACGAAATATGATAAATATAGTACTATATCAACCTGAAATACCTCAAAATACTGGAAATGTTATGAGGACATGTGTAGCAACTGGAGCAAAACTACATCTTATAAAACCACTTGGTTTTGAATTGGATGAAAAAAGAATACGAAGAAGTGGGGTAAACTATATAGATAAATTAAAATACGAAGTCTATGAAAACTTTGAAGATTTTAAAAATAAAAATAAAGGAATATATTACTATTTCACAAGATATGGTAAGAAACCTCATAGTAGTTTTAACTATAAAGAAGATAAAAACAAAGATATTTATTTAATATTTGGTAAAGAAAGTACTGGTATACCTAAAGAAATTTTACAAAAAGATTTAGAACATTGTATGAGAATACCAATGACTAGGGATGTAAGAAGTCTTAATCTTTCAAACTGTGTTGCAATAGTTTTATATGAAGTATTAAGACAATTAGATTATGATAATTTATTAAAATTCGAACCTCATAAAGGGGAAAACTTTATTGAAGAATTATAAGAAATAGACTTTGTCTTTTCTTATTTTTTTGATATAATTCATATGGAGGTGTTAAATATGGGATTTTTTGATAAAATAAAAAATAGTCTTAAAACAAAAGAAAAGAATAATAATGAAATAAAAGATTATACAATAGGACTTAGTAAAACACGAGAAGGATTTGTATCAAAACTAGTTAATTTAACCAATAAATACAGTCGTGTTAATGAAGACTTTTTTAATGAACTTGAAGAAATACTTATAATGGCTGATATTGGAGTAAATACTGTAATGTCATTTATGGATAGATTAAGAAAAAGAGTAATCGAAGATAAAATAGATGATCCTAAAATGCTTAAAGAAGTAATAGTAGATGAACTATTCATTATATATGTTAGTGGAGATATTATCGTAAATAAAATAAACTATCAAAATGAAGGGCCTACAATTATACTATTTGTCGGAGTGAATGGTGTAGGTAAAACTACTACTATAGGTAAAATTGCTACTCAAGAAATAAACAAAGGGAAAAAAGTGCTAATGGTCGGAGCAGATACATTCCGTGCTGGAGCGGTAGAACAACTAAAGAATTGGGCCGAATTAACTGGTAGTGATTTTGTTGGTGATGAGAATCTAAAAGATCCGGCAAGTGTTGTATATAACGGATTAGAAAAAGCAGTAAATGAATCATATGATATAGTTCTAATAGATACAGCAGGTAGGCTTCAGAATAAGGTAAATTTAATGAATGAACTGGAAAAAATTAATAGAGTTATAAATAGTTATATACCAAATGCACCACATGAAACACTGTTAGTACTTGATGCAACAACAGGACAAAATGGTATTAGTCAAGCAAAACAATTTAAAGAGGTAACAAATATCACTGGAATAGTTCTAACAAAACTAGATGGAACTGCCAAAGGAGGAATAGTATTAGCTATAAAAGAAGAAGTAGGAATACCAGTGAAATTTGTAGGATTTGGAGAAAAAGCAAATGATTTAAAAATATTTGATATAGAAAACTATATATATGGTTTGTTTAAGGATATGGTCTAATGAAAAAAGAAATATATTATAATAATTTATTCGATTATTACGGAGAATTATTAAATGAAAAACAACAAGAATATTTTAAATACTACTATTTTGATAACCTTTCTCTATCTGAAATTGCAGACAATCTTAATTTATCTAGAAACGCTATTCATAAACAATTAAAACAAATTGAAGAAAAATTAGAGTTTTATGATAATAAACTAAAGTTAATAGATAAAGATAAAAAATTAATAGATTTTTCAAATAGAATAAATAATAAAAAATTAAAAGATGAACTACTAAGTATTATACAACTATAATACTTAGTTGTAATAAAATAAATCCCAAATAATATGTACTATTTAAAGATAGATTAATACCTATAAAAAGAGGTGATATCATTGATTGAAAAAATTTATCATAGTATGTTAAAGGACAATGAAATAAAAGATATTTATAAGCAAGTAGAAGAATATGAGAAAAAAACTGGTGGATGGTGTTATCATAATTATAATCACATAATGAATGTGACAAAAATAGTAGTATATATTTTAAAAGAACTAAACTTTAATGA
>JAEDJI010000055.1 GCA_016296435.1 Bacilli bacterium
AAGAAAAAAGATACTAAAAAGTATCCTATAATCCTCCTCCACTACCAAAGGAATCCAATTCTTCCTGAGTAAGTATTACAGTAATTCTCATTCTTCTAGAACCACATACAAAAAGTGCTTCCCCTTGAGAATAACCCTTTATACTCTCTTTTTCATTATCATTAAGATCAATAAGTAATGATAAATCTTCAACAGCTTGTTTCTTAAGACCCATAATCATATAATAAGATGCATTATCAAATATTGCCTTACCTTGAGTAATAACAGATTGAGGTGTAAAGTCACTAGGTTGTTGAGTAATAATTATATTACCAGTATTATACTTACGGGATCTTCTTTGAATTTGTGCTAAGAAATCAGCACCCAAAACATTACCACCAGAAAGAAGTACATGAGCTTCATCAACCATCATTAACGTATTAATTGAAGAATCTAAGCATAAACTCCATGCATATTTAAGTACATTGAAGAATAATGCATTTCTTATATTAACATCAGCATTCATAAGTTCTTTTATATTAAACACTATAAAATTACTTCTTGGTGTAATAGTAGTCTTACCATTAAAATAAAATCTAAGTTCATTAGTAAGAGGTCTAATTTTAAGTTCAAGTCTTTCTAGTATATCCCTTTCATGAGTTAAATCAGTAATAGATCTAAGTTTACCTTGTATAGTAACATAAACATCATCAAAAGTAGGATATTGTTCATGATTGTAATTAGAAAAATCTGTATTAAAATCAATACCAAATCTACGATAAGTTTCTTGTACTAATTCAATAAATACATTAAGTACATCTTCCTCAATTGAAGGATCATAATACTTCATAAAAGCTTTTAAAAATTGTAAAGTCTTAGTAAGAACAGTATAACCAAGTCCTTGCTTAATCTCCTCATCATCAGCATCAATAATAACTTCAAGTGGATTTATAAGACCATACTCACCACCCTTACCAAGATCAATAGAATCTCCACCAAGGGCAGTAACCATATCGTACAACTCATTTTCTGGATCAATTGCAACAATCTTACAACCGTTTCTAATAGCACCACGCAACAATAACTTGGCAGCAGTACTCTTACCAGACCCAGAAGTACCAAGTATTATCATGTTAGCATTATTTCTATTATGTTCTTTTCTTATTTGATATAAAAACTGATTAAATAATATTACACCTCCTGAAAAATCTGTACCAAGTAATATAGACTTCCCAGGATCTTTGATACTATCAAATATAAATGGATACATCCCTGCCATAGTAGGACTTGGCATTATTGTACCAATTCTTTCTTCAATATCTTGTTTAGGAAAAATAGGTATAATTGACTTTAAAACCTTTTCTTGTTCAAATCTAAGAGGAACTGCGCGAAGCCCCATAGCATCCATATAATTTTTAATTTGTATTTTTCTTAGTTCTAAATCTTCTTTTGTATTTGCAGTAACTACTAAATGCATTTGAAAATCAAAAGTTCTTGCTTGAGCAGCAGCAAGTTGTTGAATAAAAGCCTCAATAGTATCATAATCTTGTCTTATTCTCTCTTGAGAAGTAGCATCCCTTTCATCTTCATACCTTGTCTTCATTGAAGCAAGTTCTTTATTTAACATCTTAGTAAGAGTAGAAAAAGGTACAGGTATATGCTTGATAACTATCTTAACACCAGGCATATTAGTAATATTAGATAAAAAACCTACACCAACACTCCTAGGATAAGCAACTACAGTAAGAATAGTCATATACTTATCACTAACAACAATCATGTCATTTGAACTAAAATCAAGTCCTTTCGGAGCAACTTCACTTTTAAATAAACTCATTGTGGCATCACACCTCCTGATCTAAAATCTTTACCTCCATTTAAAAAATTATCTATAATCATTCTTAAATCATCATTACTAGTTTGACTAGCAACAAGACCACACCCAGCAAGACCAGTAATCATATTACGTACCTTCTTCTGTAACATATCCATATTTCTTTCCTTAAACAATAAGAAATACTCAGTATCTACTACATTATTATTTTTAAAGAAATCTCCCTTATCCATATCCTGTGCAATAAGTTTACGTATTCTTTGATCAGTAGTTTGTTGATACAAAAGTTGTAACTCTGCTTGATACATGGCTATATCAACAGGACGATCCGCAACTACTAACCAAAACTCATAATCAATAGTATTATAAAAATTCATAAGACCTATCAAAGTATTATCCATAGCACTAGAATCAAGGATAAATATATTCTTAGGTTGAATCTTAACACCAGTAACCATTTCACCACGATTATTATACATAATGCCATTATTAATAGCCTTAAGATTTAACCAATTTTCTGTATATTTTGGATTATTTTTAGCAGCTTGTGGCATCTTCTTAATACCATTAGAAACATTACCCATTCTTACATTAGAAGCTCCACGATTAATTTGACCATTATTCATCATCTGATTGTTCATATTGATAACACCAACCTCTCCATATATATTTTCTCCTATTAACAAAATAGAAAGAATAAATTTCCTTAAGCAAAATCCTCACATTATGATAGTTTGGAATTGGAAATACTAGAAATGCTGCTACCAAAAAAGGTAAAACAACAAGTATTCCAAAAAATAAAGTCTTTGGTTGAAATATCATCAGAAGAACAAATGTAATGGAAGCTCCCACTATCGCTATAATAAGGTCAGTAGGAGTCATAAATCCAAACATCAAGCCCTGCTTCTTCGAATTCGCAGGAACTAAATAATTATAATT
>JAEDJI010000019.1 GCA_016296435.1 Bacilli bacterium
AGACGGCATAATTATAACATTTTTTTGTATTTTTGTCAAATTATAATTTGAGTAACGATTTTTATAATTATAATTTGAGTAACGATTTTTAGCACAAAACAATAAATATTAATTAATTTTAATCCAAATCTTTTAAATGAATATTCCATTTAAGTAAATATTCATATATTTTCTCAACAGGTATACCTAATATATTATAAAAACTACCCTCTATCTTATTTATAAAATTAGATACTACAGTCTCTATAGTAAAACCAGATGCATATAAAACATTAGAATCATTTTTTATATAATAATCTATATCACACTCATCTATCTTATTTAAAGTAATAAAAGTTTCTTGATAATCACTTACTAATTCATTATTCATTTGATTTATTAAAGCAATCCCAGTAATTACCTTAAAAGTATTATTAGAACAAAGTCTCAAATTCTCTTTAGCTTCATGAATCGACTCTGGTTTTTCTAATATTTTATTTCCTACCACAACAACTGTATCCAATCCTAAAACAATACTATCACTAATATCAACAGATCTTGCTTTTTCTAAAGACAATCTTTTTACATACTCATAAACATCTTCATTATCTTGTTTTACTTCTATATAATTACTTTCTTTCTTTATATGTTTTATACATGCCTGCTTTAAAACATTACTTTTAAAACTAGAAGTACTAGCTAACACTAATTGCATTATACACCTCTTTAATTCATAAATTAACTTATATTAATTATTACTTTTCTATTATTATTGTAATAGGTCCATCATTTATTAACTCAACTTGCATATCCGCTCTAAAAATACCAGTTTGTGTATTAATTTTATCACTTAACTCTTTATTAAAAATATCATAAAGTTTAGAAGCCTCTTCTTGATTCATAGCATTTATATATGATGGTCTATTCCCTTTATTTGAATCTGCATACAAAGTAAACTGAGAAACAGAAAGTACACTTCCTCCGATATCACAAACTGATTTATTCATTATTCCATTCTCATCATCAAACACTCTAAGATTAATTATTTTATTAACCATCCACTTTATCTTATCAATATTATCATCATGAGTAAATCCCACAAGTACTAAAAGTCCCTTATCAATAGAACCCACTATTTCTTCATTTACTTTAACACTTGAGGATTTTACTCTTTGTACTACTACTCTCATTGCATTATCCTTTCTACTTCCACTATATTTTGTATTTTTCTTAATTCTTTTAAATACTTATCCATTTCATCAACAGATGAAATAACTACCTCAACACTATAAATATTCTTATCACTCTTATTAAGTAAATTAATACTTTCTATTTGAATATTCATACTAGAAGAAACTTGAACTATATCTACTATTTTATTATCTTTAGTATTAGTATATATAATTATATCAGAATAATATTTATTTTTAATCTTACTATTCCAACTAGCACTTATTATTCTATCATCTACATCATTAATATTCAAACAATTCTTTCTATGAATACTTATACCACTTCCTTTAGTTATAAAGCCTATTATTTCATCACCAGGTATTGGAAGACAGCAATTAGCAATATGCGTCTGAATATTCTTAGTATTACCTACAACTATATCATTATCAGTATCAAGAACCTTTATTTTAACTTCTTTTTTTTGTTCATTAACTTCTTCTTTATTTTTTACAACAGATTTTACAGAAAACTTATTATTACCAATATTTAAATACAAATCTTCAATAGTATCTATTTTAAAATTCTTAAGTATTTCTTTTATATTTTCAGACTTTAAAAACTCAGTTTGAGAAATCTTTTTTCTTCTTAATTCCTTTTCAAGCAAATTCTTCCCTGATTCAATATAATCTTCTTTAGTAGTCTTATTAAAAAACGCTTTAATCTTACTCTTAGCTTGAGTAGTTTTTGCTATATTTAACCATTCCCTAGATGGCCCTTTAGAATTATTATTAGTAAGTATTTTAACTATATCTCCATTTTGTAATTCATACGATAAATTAACCATATTATTATTTACTATAGCACCAGTCATTTTATCTCCAACTTGAGTATGAATCCTATAAGCAAAATCAATTGGAGTAGAACCATTTGGTAATTCAAATACATCTCCTTTTGGAGTATAAACATAAATATTATTATTTAAAACTTCATCTTTTACTCTATTTACAAAATCTTCATTAGTCATTTTTTCTTCATTTAATTCAATAATTGACTTATAAAATTGAAGTTTTTGTTCAGTTATATTTTGCATTTCCAAAGCAGCATTCTTATGTTCCTTGTAAGCCCAATGTGAAGCAATACCATTTTCCGCTATTTCATCCATATCATATGTTCTTATTTGTATTTCAAATAAATTCCCATCTAATCCAAATACTGTTGTATGAAGTGTTTGATAAAGATTAGTTTTAGGCATAGCAATATAATCTTTAAATCTTTTAGATACTGGTTTATACTTAGAGTGAATAAGTCCTAGTGCTAGATAACATTCCTGTTCCTTATCCACTAATATTCTTATAGCCAATAAATCATATATATCAGAAAAACTTCTTCCTTTATCTAATTTTTTATAAATACTATATATACTTTTAGCACGACCTTTTATTTCATGTTTTATTCCATTATTTTTTAAAAGGGTGCTAACCTCATCCATCATTTTAGATACACATTCTTCTCTTTCAATCTTAGTATTATTAAGTTTTTCTACAACATCATAATATACATCTGGCTTAGAATATTTTAAAGAAAGATCTTCAAGTTCTGATTTTATCTTATGCATACCTAGACGATGGGCAATTGGTGCAAGTATTTCAAGAGTCTCTTTTGCTTTTAACTTCTGTCTATCTACAGGTATTGCATATAATGTCCTCATATTATGAAGACGATCTGCTAATTTAATAATTATTACTCTTACATCTTCACTCATACCTACAATTATCTTTTTGTAATAATTAGTAAGATATTCATTTTCAGTAGAGACATTAATACTATTAATTTTAGTTACTCCATCTACTAAATTAGCAACAGTCTTTCCAAATAATTCTTCTAATTCTTTTTTAGGAGTCGGAGTATCTTCTAAAACATCATGAAGAAGCGATGCAATTATAGTATCCTTATCAGCCTTAATAGTAGTAAGTATTATTGCAACTGATAAAGGATGAATTATATATTCTTCCCCAGTTTTACGATATTGTCCATCATGTTTAGAATAAGCATAATCAATTGCCTTTTCTACAATATCTATTTCATCTTTATCTAAATAATTTAGTTTAGAAATTAAATCCATTCTTAGGTCACTACTTTTAATAACCATAATACCACCTACTTTATTTCCATCTTTAATATATCATCAACCATATCAGAAAGAGTTAACCCTTTAGCTTTTTTCCACTTGGTATTAGTTAAATAATTCCATATATCATCATTTGTAATACAAGTAATACCTTTATCTTTTAACTCATCAACCTTAGTAGTTATAGCTATATCAACTCTATTTCTTAAATCTTCAAGTGAATCAAAATCCATATCAATTACCTCCATAAAATATAAAAGGTTTCATTAAATTCTTATTCTTATCATAATCCATATAAAGAGCAATATTCTTACCATCTTTTCTAAATAATATTGGTTTATCCCCAGTTTTTTCTATTAAACCTCCATTCTTTACTATATCATATAATGAATCAGAAACATCAATAATATTTAAATCAATTATATCTTCAATATCAAGCAATTTATAATTACCCTTTCTTATATCCTTTATTGTATAAGAATCTTCAATAGAAAACTTATCCTGTTTAGTCCTTTTTAAATTACTCATACACATTGGTATCTTAATACTCTTAGACATATCATTAATTAAACTTCTTATATATGTCCCTTTAGAAACACTACATTTAAAAGAAAAATACAAATTATTCTCTCTTTCATAAATATCAATTAACTCTATAGAATGAATATTAACTAACTTTCTAGGAAGAGTAACACTCTCTTTATTTCTAGCATACTCATATAACTTTTTGCCCTTCACTTTAACAGCAGAATAAATAGGTACTTCTTGTAAATATAAACCCTTATATCTTTCTAAAACACCAACAAGTAAATCCCTATCTATTTCCTTAATATCTTCTTTCTTAGTGACAGTACCAGTAACATCATACGTATCAGTAGAAGTCCCAATAAGAACTTCTGCTATGTATTGCTTATCATCTTTTTCTAATAAATTACCAACTTTAGTATACTTACCTATTCCAATTATTAATAATCCAGTAGCAAGAGGATCAAGTGTTCCAAAATGACCTATTTTATTAGTATGAAACACTTGAGATAAAGCATTAACTACATCTCTAGAAGTATATCCTTTATCTTTATTTACTAATAATATCTTATCCATAAAATCACCCTTTTAATAAATAAATTATATCACTAAAATATCAAAATATATAGAAAATAATTAGATTTCTCCAATTATTTTATTAATTTTTTAATATCATTTTCTTGTTTATCAATCAATCTCTTAAAGTATCCATAATCATCATCATTAAAATACTTATATCTACTAGTGTATAAAATAAATCTTTTTATTTCAAACTCTGTTTTTTTATGTAAAAACATACAAAACTTTTCATAAAATAAATCAATTTCTTCATCACTCCAATCTCTAGTTAAATCATAAATAACTAGATCTCTTTTATTAATATAATCTAAATACTCTAGTTCCTTTTTATTAAATATTTGATCTTTTAATTTTAATAAATAATCTTTTATCATAATATTATCCTTTTATATTATATTTTTTATTAAACTTATCTATTTGTGAAGACTTACTCTTAGTCTTATTCACTCTTTCCTTTTGAATTAAAAATGTATTTACATATTCAAACATTATTTTATCATTCGAATCAATTGGATAAACTGTTATAATTTGATTACTATGTTTAATAGTTAATACTTCAAGTAATGAAGAAATTTTATCATCATTATAAGAAAATATATAATGATCTAATCCATCATAATGAGGATACTTAATAGAATACAAAATAATATCTTCTAATTCATTAAAAATATTTATTATCTTATCACAAGACATTTTAAATTCTTCACTAAATACATGACGTTCTAAAATATGTACTAAAGCCCTACACCTATTATATTCAATTTGTTGATTAAGAAAATATTGAGCAGATAACGTACTAGTATTAACGCAATTCTTCTTAAGCAAAAATAAATAAACACCCTTTAATTTATAAAAATCATTATTAGAATACTCAGACAAATTAGCAAAATTAAGCTTTTTATAATACTCCATAGCAAGATCATACTTTTCAAGCTCCATTAATAAATATACATATGTAACATATATATAATCTTTTTTAATCATATCATTATCTTCAATATGCTTTAAAAGTTTAACCATTTCTTTTTCAGCTTTATTTATTTTATTTTCACACATAAGTAGTTTTATATTATAAAACTTAGCAATATAATCAGTTGAATAATCCATAATATATTCATCCAATTTCTTACGAGCATTTTTATAATCAAAATCTAACATTAATTCTTTTATTTTCTTTAATCTTGAAGGATCACTGTACATAACTATTACCCCCTTTATTTAGTGCATATTATAATATATATTTCTAATTATTTAATTTTATATTTTTTATTAAATTTATCTATTTGCGATACCTTTTTTGTGCTTTTAGAAGAATGATATTCCATAATCTGTTCAGTTATTATTTCATTGATATTTCCATTAAATTTTTTTTGTTCTTCAACTGGAAACATAGACAATATCTCAAAACTATTATTATTAGTTATTACTTTTAATATATCAGTAAAAGAGTAGTCATAAAGATCTATTCCAATATCTTTTATTCTAAAATAATAGACATCCCCATATGCATATTCAAATGTTTTTTCAGCACATAAGAGTGCCAAGTTAATAACAGAATATAAATTCTCAAATGATTCATAATTAATATAAAATGAATATTTAGAAATTTCTAAATCAAAATTGCTATCAACATTATGTCTATCATAAATATGAGACTTAGCCAATTCATTACTATAATAATAAAGTTGCATCATCGAATAAGAATCAATATCATATACATCACTATCTAAACCAAGCTCTTTTTTCAAAAAATTATAAGCCCTTTTCGTATTAACAGTAAACCTAGATGGTCTATTTTCTAATTGCTTATAATCAATCATACTACAATAAGAATATGCCTCATCATACTTACCTTTTTTTAAAAGAAGCATAACTAAATAAAAAAGACTTTCACTAACATTATTAGACTTTTTATTCTGATTTAAAATATTTATAAAAATATCAATTGCTTCATCATACTTTCCAACACATCCTAAAAACCTTGCATAAGTAGAAAGATATGCAAAATGATTAGAATCAGGATACTTATCTTGATATTCCTTTAAATACTTTTGTGCTTTATCAAGTTCACCAATAGTAAGTAATTTAGATATAGTTATCAAATCATGTATATTACTTCGATTAATTCTTTTTGTATCACTCATTATATCACTCCAAATGCATTAATATATACTAGCATAATTTCTTTTAAAAGTAAACTTCATATAAAAAAAGTACTTTTTCAAGTACTATTATATTATCTTTACTAAATCATAAACAGTTTGAATATCTATCTTTAAAAAATACACTAATAAAAAAGCTAAAACTAGAAATGGTCCATATGGGAGTTTTCTTTCTTTATTTATAAAATATATTATTAGTGATGCAGGAAGTGCTATAAAAGCAGAAAGTGCAATTGATATAAATGATATTGAAGGTACCATTACCATGCCAAGTATAAATAATAATTTTACATCTCCTCCACCAAGAGATTCTTCTTTAAATAATATATTCCCAAAATTCATTAACAAGTACATAAATATAAACATTATTGCACCAAATACTAAATATTTACATGCTCCAAGAAATCCAAATCTTAATATATTTATTATAAATAATAAAACTGCAAAAAAGATATTTATTTCATCTGGTATTATGTAATAGTTTAAATCTGTAACAACAATTATTACAAACATTGATGACAAAGTAAGAGCTATTAATAAATCATAACTAAATCCAAATGAATAATAACTAATTGAAAAAAGCAATCCTGTAAATAACTCTATCATTGGATAAAACACTGATATTTTTGCCTTACATTTTCTACATCTTCCACCTTGAATTATATAAGATACTATAGGTATTAGTTCAGTTGGTTTTAATACATGATTACATTTAGGACAATGACTCCTTGGCTTTATTAATGATTCATTATTACAGAGTCTAAATCCTACCACATTATAAAATGAACCAAAAACTAAACCTAGTACAAAAAACATTATTAAATATATCGATTCCACTTATATTCCCCCAGCTTAATCACATAATTTGTCCGTAAAATGAGAACATTGGTATAATAACTGATAATACCACTACCCCAACCATAAATGCAAGCATTATAATCATTACTGGTTCAATAAAAGTATTTACTCTCTTAATAGCATTAGTATATAAATCATTATAGTAATTAGATACATATTCCATCATCATAGGTAGTCTTCCTGTATTTTCACCAGTTACTAGCATTTCATATGCCACAACCGGGAAAGCCCACTTATCACGGAACGAATCACTAAGTTTAGCCCCCTTAGCTAAGTTATTTAATGAATCATTTATTATTTCTTTATAAACTTCATTTTGTGACACAGTTTCAAGTATTGCCATTGAATCAGTTATAAATACATTATGATTAAGTAATGAAGAAAACGTTTTTGTAAATTGTGTTACTTCTTTATATATAATTATATTTTTAACTACTGGTATATGCATATAAATAGTTTGCATTAACTTTTTAAAACCTCTTGAATACTTATAACACAAAATATATGTTGCAAGAACAAGTACTAAAGCCATCAATATAACTAAACCATTACTAGTAAAAAACTCACTTATTGAAAGTATAGCAGTAGTTATTTTAGGAAGTTTTGCACCATTAGCAACGAATATACCTTGAAACTCTGGTATTACATACACTAATATAAATGTCAATACACATATAGCAAATACAAAAATAATTGTAGGATAAGCCATTGCACTTATAGCTTGTTTCCTAGTTCTATCTATTGAAGTATAATATTCAGTCATATCATCTAATATTTCAGGTAAATCTCCAGTCATTTCCGCTGTTTTTACCATGTTTATTAATAATTTAGGAAATGTAGAACCTTGCAAAGCTAATGCATTGGAAAAACTTTCTCCTTTATACAATTGATAAGTAATATTAGAAAATACTTTCTTTTGATTAGCTTTAACTGATTGTCTTTGCAATATTCTAACTGAGTCAATAAGAGGAATTCCCGCTTTTAAATATGTTGAAAGCTGTGTAAGTATAAAAGCAAGTTCAGACATTTTAAGACGAACAGAACTTCCTCCAATTTGAGCATTCAAAATACCTTTCATTGCAACAATCTTAACTACTTCAAAACCTTCATTTTCAAGAAATGTTTTTACTTCCGCTGTACTTACGCCATCAATTTGACCTTTTATTTTTTGTCCTTGTTGATTTAATACTTCATAAGAATAAGTAGTCATCTTAATACCTGGTGCATTAATTCCCTTTATATCTACATGAATTCCATTAGAATTAACCCCTTCAGGATTTTTAGTGAGAACACCACTAATATTAGTGTTAGCTTGATTCTTAAGCATTTCTTGTCTTGTTTGTTCTTCAATCATTCTAAGCTGTTTTTGCATTTCTTCATCAAGAATACCCTCTTTTTGAGAAAGTTCATTACGTAATCTATTAACATGTTCTTGAGCTAGCTCCATTTCTCCTTGTAAAGCACTGACCTTATTCTCAGACATTTCAATTTGATCTTTTAAAATATCAACATAATCATCTAATTGATTAACATATTGATTTTGATTATCAACAACATTTTCTACATTAAAATCATCATCTACTCTATTATTTTTCTTTTTCATACAGCATTGCCCCTTTATTGTTACTATAATAATTTTACAAGAAATAATAATCTATGTCAATTCCCAAAAGAAAAAAGTAGAACATTCTACTCAGTTTTCTTTTCTTTCTCGTTTACAACATCATTTTTATTATTATAAAAATCTCTTACTTTCTTTTCCAATTCATCTCTTAACTTAGGATTACTTCTCAAAAGAGTTTTAACATTCTCTTTACCTTGACCTATACGTTCTCCATTATAAGAGTACCATGCACCACTTTTTTCAACAATATCAGCATCCACTGCTAAATCAATAATTTCTCCTTCTTTAGATATACCTGTCCCATACATAATTTCAACGCAAGCAGTCTTGAATGGAGGAGCAACCTTATTTTTTACTACTTTAATATTTGTTTTAGCACCTACAACCATATCACCATTTTTAATTTGTTCACCACGTCTTACATCAAGCCTAATTGTTGAATAAAACTTCAATGCTCTTCCTCCAGGTGTAGTCTCAGGATTACCAAACATAACTCCAACCTTTTCTCTTAATTGATTAATAAATATCGCAGTAGTATTAGTTTTGCTAATTGTACCACTCAATTTTCTTAATGCCTGTGACATTAATCGTGCTTGAAGACCAACATGAGAATCTCCCATTTCCCCTTCAATTTCTGCTTTTGGCACTAAAGCTGCTACTGAATCGATTACAACTATATCAACAACCTCACTTCTAACTAATGCTTCACATATTTCTAATGCCTGTTCCCCAGTATCAGGTTGTGATAATAATAATTCATTAATATTTACCCCTAATTTTTTAGCATAAACAGGATCTAGCGCATGCTCTGCATCAATAAACGCTGCACGTCCTCCCTTTTTTTGCACCTCTGCTATTGCATGAAGTGCAACTGTAGTCTTCCCACTTGATTCAGGTCCAAAAATTTCAATTATTCTACCTTTTGGAAAACCATTTACTCCCAACGCTATATCTAGCATTAAAGAACCAGAAGGAGTAGTTTCAACTTCCATATGTTTTTGTTCACCAAGTTTCATAATAGAACCTTTACCAAATTGCCTTTCAATATCAGCCATTACTTGATCTAATGTTTTATTTTCTTCTTTTTTAGCCATAATATTCCTCCTAACATGTAATAATCATAACAACTTTTTAATTATTTGTCAACACTTTTTCAAACATTTGTTTTTATTTGAAAAATATACCTAAAAAATAAAAATTCCCATAAGGGAATTTAAAAATTTCATCTACTTTTTTCAATAAATTATAAAATTTCATCTTTAAAATCAGAAAAAATATTTTTCTTATTTAGTTTATAATATTCAATTCCAGATACAATAGACATTATAGTTCCAAAGTATAAAAAGAATTTTGATACTTGTAGGTTCCATAATTCAAATGGTAAATTATATATAAATGTAAGAGATATACCAATCATTAAACAAGCAGTTTTAATTTTACCACCAACTCTTGCAGCCACAACTGTTCCTTTACTAGCACTCAACATTCTAATAGCATCAACCACTATATCCCTTATCACAATAATAACAGGAATAAAAACTGAAATAAAACCTTGACTAGCAAAAATAATCAAAACAGAATTAACAAGCACTTTATCTGCTATTGCATCAAGAAATTTTCCAAAGTCAGTTACCTGATTGTCTCTTCTAGCAAATTTTCCATCTAAATGATCTGTATATGCAGCAAAAATAAATAAAACACCTGAAATTATATATCTAATATCTACTAAAATATTATTATATAAAAACGTTTTAAACTCTATTCCTATTCTATAAAATGGAAATATTAATAATACTATTATTACAATTGATAAAAAAAGCCTTAAAAACGTCAACTTTGTTGGAAGATTAAACTTCATAATTACACCTACCCTATAATTAATTTTTTAAGTAATACATAAAATATCACAAGTATAATAATCAAAATAACTACAATAGAAAAAATAGTCTTCTTAGAATTTTCATTCCTTTCAATCGTATATGGAGTCCTTATCTTATTCTTTTCTTCTTCTTTTTTTATTATTTCAATCCTGTCTTTTAAATCATCTAAATCAATCTTTGAGGTTTTTTCAAATAAATAATCATTTATTTCATCTAAAATACTTTCTGAATCAAGTCCTAAATACTTAGCATATAAAGAAGAAATTTCTTTTAACTCCAATACATCTTTAAAAACTTTTCTATTTCCTTCCTCTAAATTTTCTATAATGATTGGGTCAGTCTTTAAATCACTTGCTACTTCATTAATAGAAATACCTATTTCTTCCCGTTTTTCTTTAAACTGTTCCCCTATCTCTTTCATTTTATCTCTCCTTATATAAAAAAAATAATATTTAATAAGCCATGTTCTGTACCATAAAGGTGGTAAACATTTATCTATCTTTCGATTCCTGAATCAGTTTTATTCCCTATCAGAATTCCCCTACCAAAATTTGGGTTTCTCACTTGTGGGGTTTACCTCGTTTCATTCTTTCAGTTTCCCAAAAGACTCGTTTCTGTGGCACTTTTATATCTACTTTAGTCATATTAAAACTTAGACTATTTCGAAGCCGTTAGATTGCTCTACCCTAGGTTATTTTTTCCCTAAGCACAAACACTAAGAACATCTCAGTTCTTGTGAGCATGGACTTTCCTCTATATAATAAATATACAGCGTTTACCTAAAATATTATTCTTTATTATCTTCTTTTCCAAAAATTACCTTTTCTAGATTAGAAATTCTTTTTAAAATATCAACATTTGATGTACCAGTACTAGTATTAGCTTTAGCAATTTCTACATTAACATTAGCGTCCCTAAGCTGTTGCTTAAGTCTTAAAATCTCATCTGTAAGTTCATCCTTTTCTTGTTCTTGCTTTTTAATAATATCAATAAACGTATTATAATCTTCAATTATAAGATCAAGAAACTGATCAACTTCTTTTAATCTAAAACCTCTAGTGTCAATTTTAAAATCTTTTTCTAGTATATCATTCGGAGTTAAATTAAGCTTATTTTGGTACATAATATCACCAACCCTTTATATTTAATATTTTAAAGAAAAAATATTTCTTTGTCAATATAATAAGTGTAAATAGAATAAAACGCATACCCATATAAACTTTTTTTTAACAAAAAAATCACTCAAAATATACATTTATTTTAATTGTAATTGATTCTAGTACAATATAGTTTTTCTAAACCAAACAATAATTATAATAATATAATAATAATGTAAATAATCAGTAAATACCTGTCAATATATGTCTAAAAATCAGTATTAAATATATACTATTTTTTATTGTTTTGTTATAATTATATATATAATAATGAAAGTGGTGATTAAATGAAGAAAATAATTAATTATTTTTTAATAATTTCAATTATAATGAGTTCATTTTTATTTATAAATAATGTAAAAGCTGTAACCTATACTGCAACTGTTACAGATAAAGAAGGGATAAACGTAAGAACAGGAGCAGGTACTAATTATAACATTGCAGGTTCTCTAAATTATAACGCCAAAATAACATTAGTATCAAACACAAAAAAAACTGGTACTGGTTGTTCTAGTGGATGGTATCAAGTTAATTATGGTGGTTCAACATCAAGATATATATGCAGTAACTATGTAAAAATCACATCAAGTGGTGCTACCGCTACCATTACAAAAGAAGAATACTATACAATCAAAAACTGGGTATCTAGAATTAATGAAAACTCTACCAACATAAGAACAGGAGCAAGCACTAGTTATAAAATCCAAGATACTGTTTACCTTGGAACCGAAGTACAAGTAATTGATACGCTAAAAGATTGGTATAAAGTTAAATATTATAATAATAAAACGGGATATGTATATAAGCCATTAGTAAGCTTCTATGATGAAATAGTAGCAAAAGATACTGCATACGAAGCTACTCTAAAAAAAGCAGGTTTTCCTGAGAGTTATTATCCATACTTAACCTATCTACATAAAAAACATCCTAATTGGAAATTTACCGCAGTTAATACCAATAAATACTTTGACACAGCAGTAGACAAAGAAGTCGGTAAAAACTATATTCAATCTACAATTTCCACATATAGACAATCTAATACTTTAAAAGAAGCACCAAACTGGTATTCAGCATCAAAAGGAGTTGTAGCCTTCTACCTAGATCCTAGAAATTACTTAAACGAAAAAAATATTTATGTCTTTGAAAACTTATCATATGATGAAGATAATCATACTAAAGATATCATATCACAAATCTTTAAAGGATCATATCTTAATACAGATACATATATAAACTATTACCTATCAGCAGGTAAAACATATAACATAAGTCCTGTTCACTTAGCAGCACGTACTAAACAAGAAGGTGGAACAAATAGTAACTATGATGGTGTAAGTGGTAAAGTAAGTACTATATGGGATAGTTATGATGGTTATATATGCAGTTCCTATGTTAAACTAAATAGCGATAATAAAACAGGATATGTATCAGACTCTGGTGGAGTAAACCTTAGAAAAAGCTACACTACATCATCAGAATCACTTGTATATCTGAGAAAAAATCAATCATTTACCCTAGCAAACTCTACTAAATACACTGGTACTGGTTGTCCTAGTGGTTGGTATAAAATAAACGTTAAAAGAACTCTTACTGGCTACTATAACTATTATAATATTGGTGCCTATGGTTCTAATCCAGTAGTAAGAGGATTAGCAGTTGCTGCAGGATATATTGGAGGACTAGATAACACACCTTGGGACACCAGAGAAAAAGCTATAAAATACGGTGCAAAATTTATTGCAGAAAACTATACAAGTACCGGACAAGACACCTTATATTTTCAAAAATTCAATACCGGTCCAAATGGAAACTATAACAACCAATTCATGACTAACGTTACTGCTCCCGCAAGTGAGGCTATATCTACTTATGACTCTTATAATGAACTTGGTATTGAAAATAAAAGTCTATCATTTAAAATACCAGTATATAAAAATATACCTAGTAGTGCTACTACTCTACCACCACTTGGTAATACAAATAATGATTTATCTACTATTACAATTGAAGGAGAAAAACTCGAAGGATTCGATAGTGATATACTAACATATGTAAAATATATAAG
>JAEDJI010000056.1 GCA_016296435.1 Bacilli bacterium
ACCATATCCACCATATCCACCATATCCACCATATTATTATAATTACCCAGTTTACAGATAAAATAGAATTAATTTTCTATTTTTACTTTGGTAATTTAATCATAACAGTAGTACCTTTCCCTAGTACAGAGGAATATTTCATCTGTCCATCATGGAGTTTAACTATTTCCATAGAAAGTGCTACTCCAATTCCACACCCTTTGTCTTTTGAAGAATAAAATAATTCGCCAAGTTTTTTTAGATCGCTTGGTTCTATTCCTTTACCATTATCACTAATAAAAAGATTAACATATTTTTTTCTAGGTTTTAAGAGTATATTAATTTTCCCTTTTCCATTCATTGCTTCATTAGAGTTTTTGATAACATTAATTAAAACTTGTTTTAATCTATTATAATCACCATTCATTAATACTTCATCAGGTCCATTATATAAAACCTCAATATTATTATCATCTAGAATTAGTTTAACTGAAGATATTACATCTTCAATTAAATAGGACATATCCATTATATCTTTATTAATTTTAATTTTAGTATACATACTAAAGTTATCCATTATATCTAAAGTTCTATTTATTTCACTAGATATAATATCTATATATCTTTTACTTTTATTATAATCATCTAAATTTATCATAGATAAATATCCTTTACATACCGCTAAGGGATTTTTTACTTCATGAGTTATTTTAAATAATGAACTTTTAAGAATTTTTTCTTTTTCTAATTCTTGTAAAACATTATTATATTTAACTATATCTTCTCCTCTTTCAATAGCATAGACTATTACCATAGTAACTAAATAGAATATTATTAAATTACAAAATTGATAAAAAAATAAATATGAAGTAGTATTACCATTTTTTACAAATATTATTGTTAAAATTATTCCTTTTATGAAGATAAAGACATTAAGTTTAAATTCAAAACTTTTATTTTTAATTTTTAAAATATAAAATATTATAAAATAGATCATGTATTCTATTACTAAGAAGTATAATGAGAAAGAAAATAAATAATAATAAAAGAATATTATAAATAATGATGCTAATAAGGTACTATATTTTTTTCTATATACTATGAGTATAATAAGTGGAACATTTATAAAAAACATACTTTTTAAGCCCTCAATAACTATACTATATCTAAATACTAAGTACATAGCAGTAAAGCATGCAAGGGGGATTAAAAGATTAAATGAATTATTGTTTCTTTTTTTAAGCATTACTAATAAATAAAAGCATATAGGTAAAACTATAAAAATAGAATTTAAAAGTAAACTATCAAAAAACGACATATTTATCACCCATATCAATCATACAGGTTTTATATGTCGAATTTTGTCGAATTTTGTCTATTTCATATTTTCTATATATTTTTTTAATTGTTTAGAGTTTGGACCTAGTATTATTTTTAATTGATTTTCTAATTCTACTATTCCTTTAGCACCAAGTCCTATAATTGCGTCTTTATTAACAATTGTCATATCTTTTAAAGTAACAATAAACCTAGATAAATGAATCTCGGAATCAATAATATTTTCTTTTCCACCAAGATATTCAACTAGTTTATTCATATCTAGTTTTACGTCTTTTTTATTGATTTTTAAGACTGCTAGCAAGAGTATTAAGAATACTACTATAATTATTATATATTGATATGTCATTTTCTCATCACCTATTATAATTATAAACTATTTTCTGGAAAAATAAAACATTTTTTTCATACAATATTATTAATAGGTATTTTAAACACACCATTTATAATAAAAAGAATATCTTATATTAGAAACTAATAAAGGGGTGGATTATATGAATAATAATGAATGTTGTATTGCAGACATTTTAGAAGTCATAAATATTTTACAATGTCAAGCAGAAAAAATTGATGATATTCCAAATACATGTGATAGACCATTTTTAGGTTCAATTTCTTCAAACGGAAGTTTTGTATTCAATACTAGACCTGTTACACTTTATAATAGCAATAATACATTAATAACAATGCCATATACATTAAATGGTACAACTGGTACAAGTTCTGTATTTAGAGTTGAAAAAGTAAATGGTTGTTGTGTAACTTTTAGAGTTTTAGCACCTAATCCTGATACTGGATCAACATTTGATTATGTAGCAACTGATAATTTCTTTACAATAAATGGTAAATGCGTGTGTGCTTTAGCATGCTTGCCAGATACATTTATTGACTGCATTTAAAAGGAGGGATAAAAATGTGTAATGAAAATAATTGCAATTGTTTTGATGATATATTAAAAACAATAATAAAGTTACAAAAGCAAGGACAATGTAGTGATGTATGTGATTCTACTTGTGATAGACCATTCTTAGGTACTACACCAGCAATATGTCAATTTAACACAAGACCTATATCATTTTATACTTGTCCAAATGCTATAGCATGGACAATGCCATATACATTAAATGATACAACTGGATCAAGCACAGTTTTTAGGGCAGAAACTTTGGATGGATGTTGTCTAACTTGTAGAGTTTTAGCTCCTAATCCTGATACTAGTTCACAAAATCCATATGTTGCTACTAATAATTTCTTTACAATTAATTTAAATTGTGTTGGATCGCTTAGATGTTTAGAAGACACATATATTGCATGTATTTAAAAAAGCCTCAGAGAAATCTGAAGCTT
>JAEDJI010000020.1 GCA_016296435.1 Bacilli bacterium
TTAATGAAAATATGGGTGTTATTTGTATACTATTAATTATTGATTAAATCCAGATAAGTACAAAAAAGAAAAGAAAGTTAGAATTAATGTATATTTTAACTTTTTTATTTTAATTTATTCTTAATTATGATAAGATAATATTATAAAGATTCATTCTTTTGTTTCTATATTATTTGTGGTACATTTAAAAATATTTTAAGGATGTGACAATATATGAATAAAGGTTATGTTTATATTGGAAGAATTACAAATACTCATGGATTAAAGGGAGAAGTTAAAATTAAATCTAATTTTGATTATAAAGATAGAGTATTTAAAGAAGGTTTTTGTTTATATATAGGTAGAGATAAGACAGAAGAAATAATTAAAACTTATAGACCTCATCAAGAATATGATATGGTTACTCTTTATGGATTAGATAATATTGATGATGTATTAAAATATAAAGGGAGTTTAGTATTTGCTTTAAAAGATGATTTATTCTTAGCAAAAGATGAGTATGTTGATGAAGATTATTTAGCATGTGATTGTTATTTTAATGGTGAAATGGTAGGTATGGTAAGTGAGATAATTAATTCTGGTAATGGTAATTTTGTATTATGTTTAACTGGTAATAAGTTTATTCCTAAGAATGATAATTTTATTGAAAGAATAGATGTAGAAAATAAAAAACTTTATTTAAAAAATGTGGAGGGTCTTTTATGAGAATAGACATTCTAACTCTTTTTCCTGATATGTTTACTGGTTTTTTAAATGAGTCTATTATAAAAAGAGCAATAGATCGGAAACTTGTAAATATTAATATAATTAATTTTAGAGATTATACCGATGATCCACACAACAAAGTAGACGATACGCCATATGGTGGAGGAGCAGGAATGGTTTTAATGCCTCAGCCGATTTTTGATGCAGTTGATGATTTAAAAGATGATGATTCTTATGTCATATTGCTTACTCCGAGTGGTAGAACTTATAATCAAAGTGTTGCGAAATCTTTAAAAACTAAAAAACATATAATATTAATATGTGGTCATTATGAAGGGTTTGATGAAAGAATTAAAACACTTTGTGATGAAGAAATATCAATTGGAGACTATATTCTTACCGGGGGAGAAATACCTGCGATGGCTATTACTGATTCTATTACAAGATTACTTGATGGAGTAATAACAAATGAATCTCTTGATTCTGAATCATTTGATGATGAATTATTAGATTATCCAGTTTATACTAAGCCAAGAGATTTTCGTGGTATGAAGGTTCCAGATGTATTGTTAAGTGGAAATCACAAAGAGATTGAAGAATATAGAAATAAAGAAAGAATTAGGTTAACTAATATAAAGTTAAATAAATAAGAGGTGGTTTTATGGCAATTTCAAGACGTTTTGTAGTAAAAAAAGATGCACATGAAGAGACTATTACATATATGGAATATGAAAAATTAAAAGGTTTTAATGTTAAGCCAAAGGATTCTTTTGAAATGGATGATATGATTAATGTTAATGAAATGATTATTATTAATCCTGGTTTGATTGAAAAACTTGTTTTTAAAAAATGTAAAAGGAGATTAGAAAAGATTATATTGATGTTATCAGTTGTATATGAAGATGAGTCTACAGATGATGGTAATATTGAAATGGTTTTAGATGAAATGGAAAAATTTAAGACTATGCTTCGTAAAAAATATAAAGAATATTTAAAAAAAGAAGAATATAAATTATATCTTAAGAAAATAGAAATACTTGAGAGTGAAGCAAGAATTAGATTAAATGAAAAAAGAAAAGAAGTACAAGAAGAAAGAGGAAGAAGAGGCAGATAAAATGAAAGATAAAAAAGTAATATTTATGGGAACTCCATTATTTGCTTGTCCTGTTCTTGAAGCATTAATAAAAAATACGAATGTAGTCGCAGTAATTACACAACCTGATAAGGAAGTTGGTAGAAAGAAAATATTGACACCAAGTCCAATAAAAGAAATTGCTATAAAAAATAATATTGAAGTATATACTCCTTTAAAAATAAAGGATGAGGTTAAAAAGATAAATAATATTGACGCTGATATTATAGTAACATGTGCTTATGGACAAATAATACCAGAAGAAATACTTTATCATCCTAGGTATCACACTATTAATGTTCATGCATCACTTTTACCTAAGTATAGAGGTGGTGCTCCGATACAAAGGGCAATAATGAATGGTGATGATAAGACTGGTGTTACAATTATGTATACTGATAAAGGTGTTGATAGTGGGGATATCATATCAAGTAAATCAATTCCAATAGATATTGATGATGATATAGAAACGTTAAGTAAAAAGTTAGCTAATCTTGGTGCAGATTTACTATTAGATACTTTGCCTAGTATATTTAATAATACTTGTAAAAGGATAAAACAATCAAATGAAGAGTGTAGTTTTTCACCAATTATAAAACGTGAAGATGAAAAGATTAGTTTTAAGGATAATGCAATTAATATATATAATAAGATTAGGGCTTTATCTAATATTGGTGCTTATGCTTCTTTGGATAATTTAAATATTAAAATATTTAGTTGTTCTATTGGAAATAAATCAACTAAAGAGGTTGGAACAATTACAATTGATAAAGATATTAATGTTTCTACTAATGATTATGATATAATAATTAAAGAACTTCAAATACCTGGTAAGAAGAGGATTAGTTCTAAGGATTATTTAAATGGTAATTTAAAAGAGTTAAAGGGGAAAAAATTTATTTAGTTTTGGGAGAATATAATATGGAAAATGTTACAATAATGGGAATGGTATTAAAAAAATTAAAAGGGTTTGATGATACTTATGCTTGTATTACTGTTGAGAAGGTAAATAATTTATCTAATGGTTTTAAAATTGAGGATGGTAAGTATAGGGATATGGTTTTACCAATGTTTGATAATAAAAAGGATTTATCTATATTTCCTTTTGATGCTAATTCTTTTATAGATAATGGTGTTTATAAGGATTATGATGATATAAAGAATAGTCTTAGTTTACCTGATAAGTGTTCTGTTTATAAGTTTAGTTATGATGATAATAGTGGTAATATAAGTTTTAGTGTAATTGAGGGTCTTTATACTGATATGATTGAGTTAGATGATGTGGTTAATAAGGATGAGATTGTGCTTGATATAGAAGCTATTGATAAAGAAGTTAAGAAGAATATTATTGGTCAGGATTCTGCAATTAAACAGGTTCTTTCTACTATTTATTTTAATATGAAGTTGTATGATTCTAATTTGCCTGATGATAAGGTAAGAAATTTGAAACAAAATATTTTATTAGTGGGTTCAACTGGGGTTGGTAAGACTGAAATAATTAAACAAATTGCTAAACAGTTAAATATTCCTTGTGTAATAGAAGATGCTACTCGTTATACTATTGAGGGTTATAAGGGTAATAGTGTTGAGGATATGATAAAGCATTTATATGAGAGTGCAAACTATGATATTGATCTTGCTGAAAGAAGTATTTTAGTAATTGATGAAATTGATAAGAAAAGTACAAATGAAGATGTATCTAGTATTGCCTCAACTGGTGTACAGCAAGCATTATTAAAACTTCTTGAAGGAACTAATTATAATATTTCAGGGGATCATGAGAATATGTTAGAGCCTTTTGAATTTGATAGTTCTTATCTTACTGTTATTTTAAGTGGGGCTTTTTCTCGTATGGATGAGGAAAAAAAGCAAGAAAAAGTAGTTGGATTTACTGCTTCTTCGAATGTTGATGAAAAGAAAACAACTAAAGATTTTAAAAACTCAGGAATTATACCAGAACTTATGGGTAGAATGTCTAAAGTAATTCAACTTAATAGATTGGGAGAAAAAGAGTTTGTGCAAATACTTAAAGAATCAGAAATTAGTCCTTTAAAATTGACTAAAGAATTTTATGATTCTTTAGGAGTTGAAGTTGTTTATACTGATTCGTTCATAAGTGATATTGCAAGTATTGCTATTAAGAAAGATATTGGAGCAAGAGGTCTTAAGACTGCTTTTGATGAGACTATTGAGACATTAGAATTTGAGGTTTTGTCTGGTGATGTTAAAAAAATAATATTTAATAGTGTGGATGATATTAAAGTAATTAGAAAAGATGAAATGAAAAAAGCACTTGTTATGAAAAAATAATATTTTTAGAAAATATTTTAATAAAAGATAATGATATGTTTTTATACATATCATTTTTTAATTTATTCTTTTTATTTTTTATATTTTGTATTATAATGTTAATAGTAGGTGATTACAATGGCAAAGAAAAAAACTCGTAAAAATTCTAAGAATAAAGAAAGTTATTTTATGGATTTATATGGAATACTTCTTATGCTTGTGGCAATAATAGGTATTGGTAAGTATGGTCCAGTTGGAAGATTTATTGCGTCTTTTGCAGTTTTTCTTGTAGGAAACTTATATTTCTTTTTACTTTTATTTGTTTTAGTATTGGGTGGTTATTTAATTATATATAGAAAAAATATTAATTTCTTTTCTTCTAAGATGTTAGGTTTTTATTTATTTTTAATAGGTATATTAGTGTTTTTGCATCAAAATTATGTTTTAGAATCTATTCAAGTTTCAAAGATTTTTAGTGCTACGGTTGATAATATAATGAGTGCTGTTACAAGAATAATGGAAAGTAAAATTAGTGTTGGAGTTTTTGATTCTAGTCTTTCTAATACGGGAGGAGGTATTCTTGGAGCTATATTTTCTACTTTATTTTATAAATTATTTGAAAAAGATGGAACTGATATAGTAGTGTGGGTACTTCTTATTTCTGGATTTATGATTTTTACTGGTATGTCTATATTTAATATTGTTAGAAATATTGCGGAAAAGACTAAGGATATGATTCCTGAAAGGGATGAAAAGTCTAGGAAAGAAAATAATAATGCTAGATCTAAGGTCGAACCTATTTCTATTAATGAGACTGATAGTAAGTTTAAGATTGTTGATCATAATGATGTTGATAAGGATAAAATAGTAGTGCATGATATTAGTCAAATTACTAAAATTAGTAATGAGGCTGGTAATGAAGAAGCTCCTAAAGTTGAAAAGGTTGAGACTAATAAGCAGTATAAATTGCCTCCGATTGAGTTGCTTGATGCTCCTAAGGGTAAAAAGAATAATACTGATCATCAAGTTATTGAAAAAAATATTGAAATATTAGAAAAAGTATTAAGAGATTTTGGTATTATTGGTAGAGTAGTTGAAGTTAATATTGGTCCTACTGTTACGCAATATGAAATGGAGCTTAATTCTGGTACTAAGGTTAGTAAATTACTTAGTATAAATAAAGAAATTAGTCTTGCTCTTGCTAAGAGAGATGTGCGTATTCAAGCACCAATACCTGGTAAGTCTACTGTTGGTATTGAGATGCCTAATGATCATGCACAAAGTGTATCTTTAAGAGAAACTATTGAGGGTATGCCTAAAAGTACTAATTCTTCACTTCTTGCAGTAGCACTTGGTAAGGATATTATGGGCAAAGTAAAATATTGTGAAATTGATAAAACACCTCATCTTTTAGTCGCAGGGGCGACAGGATCTGGTAAATCAGTGTGTATTAATGGTATTATTATTTCAATACTTATGAAAGCTCGTCCTGATGAAGTTAAATTAGTAATGGTTGACCCTAAGAAAGTAGAATTAGGTATTTACAATGGTATTCCACATCTTTTGACCCCTGTAGTTACTGATCCTCGTAAGGCTTCTATTGCTCTTAAAAGGGCAGTTAGTGAAATGGAAAGACGATATGATTTATTTGAAGAACTTGGTACTAAAAATATTACTAGTTATAATAAATTAATTGAAGAAAAAAATAAGAAATTACCTGATGATGAAAAATATAATAAGATGCCGTATATTGTTGTAATAGTTGATGAATTGGCAGATCTTATGCTTGTGGCAGGTAAAGAAGTTGAAGATTCTATAATGAGGATTACACAAATGGCTCGTGCTGCTGGTATTCATTTAATTATTGCAACTCAAAGACCATCTACAGATGTAATTACGGGTTTAATTAAAGCGAATATTCCATCACGTATTTCGTTTGCAGTATCTTCAAGTATTGATTCTAGAACTATTCTTGACATGACTGGAGCAGAAAAATTGCTTGGTAAAGGTGATATGTTATTTTTGCCAATGGGAGAGAGTGCACCTGATAGAATACAAGGTTCATTTGTTTCTGAAGAGGAAATTAAAAAAGTAGTGGATTATACAATTTCACAGCAAAAAGTGCAATTTGATAGTAATTTTATGAATTTGGATAATGTTGATTATGAAAAGAAGAATAATCCTGTATCAGATGATAAGGAAGAGTATGATGATCCGTTGTATAATGAAATAGTAGAATTTGTAGTGACAAGTGGTAAAGCAAGTGCATCTTTATTACAAAGAAAGTTCAAACTTGGATATAATCGTGCTGCTAGAATAATTGATTTACTTGAAGAACGTGGAATAATTGGTCCACAAAATGGTTCGAAACCACGTGAAGTATTAATAAAATTAGAAAAGGATGATGAATAATGACACCACATATTGAAGCTAAAAAAGAAGAAATTGCAAAAATTGTAATAATGCCTGGGGATCCTAATAGAGCAAAATTTATTGCAGAGAATTATCTTGATGATTATAGACTAGTTAATAGTATTCGTTCTAATTATATATATACTGGTCATTATAAGGGAAAGTTAGTTACTATAGCAACTTCAGGAATGGGTATGCCTAGTATGGGAATATATTCTTATGAATTATTCAATTTTTATGATGTTGATGAAATTATTAGGATAGGATCGTGTGGTGCAGTTTGTGAAGATATAGAATTAGGTAGTGTTATATTACCAACTGGTGCTTATACTAATTCAAATTTTTCGTGTCAATTTGACAGTGAAATTGTTAATTATTGTTTTAGTTCTAATGAAATTAATGATAGAATAAAAGAGTGTTCTTTAAAACATAATATTAATTTAATTGAAAGTGATGTTAAGACTAGTGATTTATTTTATCACTTGAAAAAAGAAAATGATATGTTTTCATACTCAGCAGTGGAAATGGAGTGTTTTGCATTGTTTTATATAGCTAAAAGATTAAATAAAAAAGCCTCTGCTGTCTTAACAGTTTCAGATAATATCAAAACCTTGGAAGAAATGTCTAGCAAAGAAAGAGAAACAACATTTAATGATGCAATTACTTTAGTGCTTGAATCATTATAAAATTGTAGTACACGAAAGAGGTGGAAATATGGAATATAGAAAAATAGAAGAAGTATCTTATAATTTACATTTAATAAAAACAAATAAATTTAAGACACTTTTTTTTAAGGTTATTTTATCTGAAAAGTTAATTAAAGATGATATTACTATACGTAATCTTTTACTGGATAATTTGCTATCTTCTTCTTTGGATTATCCTACTATGAGGGATGTTAGTATTAAGAGACAGGATTTATATGGTGCTTCAATATCTATGGTTAGTCGTAGGATAGGTAATCATGCTTTTATTGAGTATACTATGTCAATACTTAATCCTAGGTTTACTGAAGAGTCTATGCTTAAAGATTCAATAGAATTTTATAGTAATTTATTATATAAACCTAATGTTAAGAATGGTTCTTTTGATGAAGAGTTATTTGAAATGTCTAAAGAGAATTTAAGAAAAGAAATATTGATGACTAATGAAAGACCTGATGTATATGGCTTTACAAGATTTAAAGAATGTATTGATAAGAATGCAGAATTTTCATATCATCAAAGTGGTTATTTACAAGATTTAGATTCTATTACTTCATCTTCTTTATATGAATATTATAATCATGTATTAGACAATGATATTTGTGATATATATGTAATTGGTGATTTTGATTTTAATGAGGTTGAACTTCTTATAAAAGATAATTTTAGGTTTAAGAATACTAAAAGAACAGATTCATATGAAATAGTTTTGTCTAATGATAGAAATAAAAAAGAAGTTATTGAGGATAGTTCTTTTAATCAGAGTAAGTTGTTTATTGGGTTTAAATTAACAGATTTTAATCTTGATGATAAGAAATATGCTTTAATATTATTTAATATAATATTTGGAAATTCTCCTGAGTCAAGACTATTTAAAGAAGTACGTGAAGAAAAGTCTCTTGCGTATTCTATTACTTCTGCTTATAGAAGATTGGATAATTTTTATTATGTAAGTGCTGGTATATCATATAATAATTATGAAAAAGTGTTAAGTATAATTAAAAAATGTTTAGCGGATATTCAAAATAATGGTATTACTGATGAAGAATTAGATAAAGCAAAAGTTTTATATTTATCTATTTTAAATGATGCTATGGAATCTCCTTCATCAATTGTAGATTTATACTTTACTGAGTTATATTTTGGTAATGATAGTTTTGAAAAACAACTTAAGATGTCTCAAAGTATTACAAAAGAAGATATAATAAGAGTTGCTAATTTATTAAAAATAGATACAATTTATTTATTAAAAGAAGGTGTAAGATGAAAGAAATAAATATAAATAATTTTGATGAAAAGTTATATTATGAAAAACTAGATAATGGATTAGAAGTATTTATTCTACCTCTTAGTAATACAAAGAGTTTCTATGTTAGTTTGTCAGTAAAGTTTGGCGGAATAAATCGTTTATTTAAAGTTAATGGTAAAGAATATACAGTTCCTACTGGTATAGCTCATTTTTTGGAACATAAATTATTTGAAAGGGAAGAAAATCCATTTAATTTTTATTTAAAAAGTGGTACTGATGTAAATGCTTCGACTAATAATGATAATACTACTTACTTCTTTTATGGAAATAGTAATTTTGATGATAATCTTAGGTATTTACTTAATTGGGTAACTCATTTTTCTATAACTAAAGAACAAGTTGAAAAAGAAAAAGGGATTATTTTAGAGGAGGCATCTATGTATAAGGATGTTCCAGATAGGATTTTATATGAAAAGTTATCACAAAATATTTATGTAAATCATCCATATAAAGATAAAGTTATTGGTACTGATTCTGATATTAAAAGTATTACTAAAGAAGAATTAGAACTTTGTTATAATAGTTTTTATAGATTAGATAATATGTATTTAATAGCAGTAGGGGATATTAATAAAAATGATTTTATTAAAATAGTAAAAGAAGAATTAAAAGATTTTAAAAAACCAACTGATGAAGTAGAAGTAGTAGAAGCACATGAACCTGATATGGTGAATAAAGAATATGATGAAATAGAGTTACCAATTGAAGTAAATAAGCTTGCTATTGGTTATAAGATGAATAAGAATTTATTTAAGGATTTAAATATTGATAGATATATGTTGGATTATTATATGCAAATGATTTTGAATATGGCATTTGGAGGGACTTCATTATTTGTTGAACAGTTATATTTAAAGAATATTATTTATTCTATTACTTATGAATTAGTTGATACAAATGAACATTATATATTTAATTTTTATGTTAATACTGATAAGAAAGATGAATTTTTAGATGAATTTTATAATTATATAAATAAGTTAGATCTTAATGAAAGTGATTTTAAAAGGATTATTAAACTTTGGGTAGCAAGTGAAGTTAGATTGATTGATCAAGTAGTAGCGTCTGCCAAAAATATATTATATGATTTGATTGGTTATGGGGAATTTAAAAATGATAAGATAAGTGATGTTAGGAGTTTGGATTATAATACATTGCTTAGTGTTTATAAAAAGTTAGATTTTAGTAACAAGTGTATTGTAAATTTAAAAAGTAATAAAGAAAAAACAGTTGCATAACTTGTTTTTTTTTGATATTATATAAATATAGTAAGGAGTGTTGGCAATGGATATAGAGATTTTTATTAAATTTCCAGGGATTTTGATTACTATTGGAGCATTTTTGCTTTTAATATCAATTATAATTGGATTTATTGCATATAAGAAGGATAAAAATTTAATTGGAGCGGGTTCGTTAAGTGATAGTGTATTATCTATTGATGAGATTGATGATGAAAAGCCACCAATAGAAAATGTAGGAAAAATAGAAATAGAAGAGCCTAAAGAAGAGGATGAAGAAACATTTACATTCCCTAAGGAGGAAGAAATTGAAGATATTAAGACAGAACAAATTCCAATTATTAACCAAACAAGTATTGAAAATATTGAAGAAGATATCGAAGTGTTATAGATATCTTTTTTCATAATTTTATTTTTTCTTAATATAATTTAATATAAAAAGAAAGGAATGATAAAATTATGGATATACTTAAAGTATCATCAAAATCAAATCCTAATTCAGTTGCGGGAGCATTAACAAATGTATTTCGCGATAAAGGAGTAGTAGAAATACAAGCAATTGGAGCGGGAGCACTTAATCAAGCAATAAAGGCAATAGCAATAGCAAGAGGCTTTGTAGCACCAAGTGGAACTAATTTAGTGTGTATACCTGCCTTTAGTGATATTACAATAGATGGAGAAGAAAGGACTGCTATTAAATTGATTGTGGAGGCTAAATAGTCTCTTTTTTGTACTTGAAAAATATAATACAATATTAGTTATTATATTTTAGTAAAAGTTATGAAAGTATTGAATATAATTTATTAGGTGATATTATGCCTTTAAGTGATTTTAAATCTTTTGTAAGAGAAAGACCGAGTCTTGCAAATTATGTAAATAAAAATGAAATGACTTGGCAAAAATTTTATGAAATGTATGAATTATATGGCGCTAATAATAGTATTTGGGATAATTATTTATCTACCACTAGTGCTAGTAGTTCGTCTACTTCAATTAAAGATATGTTGGGAATGTTTAAAAATGTGAATATGAATGATTTACAGGAAGGTATTAATTCGTTGCAAAAGGGAATAGGTTATATTCAAGATATGGTTAAATCAAAAACAAAAGATATACCGGTTAGAAAGTCAAGTTATGAACCGCGTCCTATGTATAGGCATTTTGATGATTGATGAATTTGTATACTCAGTATAGAATTAGAAATAATGCTAATAGTTTAAGATATTTAAGAGAAAATTCTAATTGGTATAAGTATTTAAATAGAAATAGTTCTTATATAAAATCATTTGAACAAGAGATGAGACAAAGATATAAATTAACAACAAAGGATAAAGTAGATAAATTAGTAGATAGTTTGGATACTGTTTCTCAATTACTAGATATACTTTCTTGATATATCTTTTTTTCTGTGATAAAATACTTATAGTAGGTGATTGTAATGAATAATAAAGGTTTTGCTATTACAACAATGGTTTATGCTTTGGTTATACTTCTTAGTATGTCTATGTTTTTAGTGCTTAATATTTTAGATAATAATTATAATGATAATAAGGAATTGGTTAATAGTATTCAAGAAGAACTTGATGAATGTTTAAAAACTGGATGTTAAATTATGTAAAAAAGTTTAAAACTATTTACAAACTATTTTCAAAATGATATACTAGAATCATAAGAAAATAATTAGGAGGATTAAAATGAAAAAAAATAACAAAGGTTTTACCTTAATTGAATTGCTAGCAGTAATTGTAATATTAGCTATCTTAGTAGCAGTAGCTATACCAAGTGTTACTAAATATTTAAATGATGCACGTAAAGGTTCTATTCAAAATGAAGCAGCTGAATTAGTTACAGCAGCAAGAACTTATATTGTTGCAAATAATATCACTAAGTCAGGAAACTTTGTTTTCAATATCGGTGCCGATAAAGATAATAAATCTGCTACATGGTATGCTGAGCCAGCAACTGGTAGTGCTAATAGTACTGGTGTTACAATTGAGAATGTAGTTCAAAAAAACTTAATAAAAAGCCCATACGGTAATGATTATAATGTTGCTTTTGTAAGAGTACAAACAACTGCTATTGCGGGTAAACCAGGAGAATTTAATACTGAATTTAAACTTTATTTAAATGATTCTGTGTACTGCTTTAATGGTGTAGAAGAAAGTGAATTAAATAAAGATGAAAATCTTTCTGTAGAATGTACAAAGTATACTACTAATCCAACAACTTCTGCTTTACCTAGTGCTAGTCCATCTACAGGTAATTAATAAAATTAATTTAAAAGATGTCTTAATTGATGTCTTTTTTTGTGGTATAATTAAATAGGATGGTGATAATATGCTAATAATAGGTTCACATGTATCTTTTAAAAAAGATACGCAATTGCTTGGTTCTTTAAAAGAGGCTTTATCTTATGGAGAAAATACATTTATGTTTTATACTGGTGCTCCACAAAATACTAATAGGTTGCCTCTTGATGATGAATTGACTAATATGGCTCTTGATATGATGAGGAAAAATAATATAGATAAAAATAATGTTATTGTACATGCCCCTTATATAGTTAATCTTGCTAATACAGATAAACTTGATTATTCAATACCTTTTTTAATCGAAGAGTGTAAACGTTGTGAGAAGTTATCAATGAACAAATTGGTTCTTCACCCAGGTTCTCATGTTGGTTTAGGTATTGATACTGGGATTGACAATATTATATTTGCTCTTAATAAGGTATTATCTAATACTAATATAACAATACTTCTTGAAACTATGGCTGGAAAAGGTAGTGAAATAGGTAGTAACTTTAATGAAATAAAAAGAATTATTGAGGGTGTTAAGTTTAAAGATAAAATTGGGATATGTCTTGATACTTGTCATTTATCTGATGCAGGATATGATCTTTCTAATTTTGATAATATACTCGATGAATTAGAGAGATTGGATTTATTTAAATATTTAGGTTGTATTCATATTAATGATAGTAAGAATAGTATGGGATCTAGAAAAGATAGACATGAAAATATTGGATATGGTTATATTGGTTTTACTAATATAATTAATATTATATATAATGATAGATTAAGTTCTATTCCAAAGATACTTGAAACACCTTATATTGGATTGTATCCTCCATATAAGTTTGAAATAGAGATGATTAGAAATAAGAAGTTTAATGATAATTTACCTTCTTTAGTTGAGGAGTATTATGAAAAGTAATAATATTAATGAATTAAAAGATATTTTATTGTATGATGATGTGGTATTATCAATAAATAGTAATATAGATTTACTTTTTTCTTTAATACCAGAACTTAAATATATGGTTGGTTTTGATCAAAAACATCCACATCATCATTTAGATGTATGGCAACATACATTACTTGCATTAAGTTTTTCTTTAAATGATTTTGATATAAGGCTTTCTTTGTTATTACATGATATAGGTAAACCTTTTTCTTATCAAGATGAAGAAGTTAGGCATTTTAGAAATCATGCAGTTGTATCTAAAATGATGAGTTATGATATATTAAAAAGACTTGATTTTGATGATGATTTTATAGATAAAATATGTTATTTAATAGAAAAGCATGATTCTATAATAACTGATAAAGATGTAAAAAAAGATTATGAGTTAGAATATAAAAGATATGAAATACAAAAATGTGATGCACTTGCTCATAATCCAGATAAATTAGATAAAAGAATAAAATATTTGTATAAAGCTAAAAAAATGTTTTATTAATTGGATG
>JAEDJI010000057.1 GCA_016296435.1 Bacilli bacterium
ATTGAGAATCCTAATGGAGATAATAAAGCATCTTCCATAGTGAAAGTAACTGTTTTTTCTCCTTCCCAAGCAATTAAGCGTGAGTTTCCTCGACCACCAGTAGCATATACAGTAGTAGCTGCCCCTTCTACACTTGATGTTTTAGCTGAATCAAAATAAATAACAGGTTCATCAGCTTTAAATGTTTGATTACCGATTTTTACATCGTCTTTTGCACGTAAAACTACATCGCAAATTTCGCGAATACCAAATTTCATGCATTTTCCTCCTTTATATTATGCAACCATGTTGCTATTCTAATGTTCCATACCATTCTTTTATTTCAACATCTTTTGCTCCGGCTAATATGGACTGAATATCAATTTTATATTTATCCCAAGCTCCATATCGTTTTACCCAATCAAATAATTGATATAATGTTAAATCTAAGCCATTGATAAGATTATAAGAGTTGGAACCAGCGCCAAGAGCCGAAAAATAGTTGGCAAGAATATATTTATCTTCTTTTGGTTTGATTTCATTTAATCTTTCTTTGCGTTTTCTTAATTTTTCTGCTATTGCCTCAGCAGCACTATCAGCTGGATTATAATCATCACCAGTAGAAGAACCATTAAGACATAATATTTCTTTTATTACATCTCTTAATAGTGTATATTTTTCTTGATGGACTATTGATACTTTATCATTCTTGTCAATAAACATAATGCCAATTTCATCAAGTCTTATATTATAATCAGGAAATAATAGAGTTAGAATCTGTATAGTGTCCATCAACATTGAATTATTACTTTCTAGCAGAGACATAACTACCTCATACTCAGTTAATGTTTCATAGGTCTTTTCAACTTCTTCTGCGTCTATTCTTTCCTTTAATTTATCCATTACAAATTTTTTGTCTAACAGTAGAAAACTACACATTGAATAAAATTTCTTTTCTCCTAATAAAGCTATTTCTCTTATTTTGGGTTGCCTAATTACAATTCCTAATTCTTCAATTAAAACATCTACACCAGAAACTAATGTTAATTTATCAATATTAGACATTATTAACTACTACATAGGACATTGTAAAACCGGCTAATTCTTCAGATAAAATAAGAGCATTACTTGATAAGAAATTTACAACTCCAATTCCTGTTAGTTTTGTTTTATTTAACATCCCGTCAATCTCATGCATAATCTTATAAGGTCTTAGCATATAGTCGTCCATAATCCATGTTTCAATAGGACAAAAAACGTCAATAAGAATAATATTATCACGAAATTCGGGATTATTTCCATTTGTCATAAAGTTATCAAAAGAGACAATAATCACAGATTCTTGATCACTTTCATAAGGTAATTTTGGCGCCACTCTAATATTTTTATTCATCATTTTTTGAATTTCTTGGTTAGTTAAATCTGGCTTCCTTAAAGCGTCAGCTGTGGAATATTTTAATAATTTTAATAACTTTTGATTACCGAGAAAACGTTTAGTTATCTCTTGTAAATCCTTTCCTGAAGATTCAAAAGATGAATTCTTAGGAGTAATTAAATCTATATTCATTCCTTTTCCTCCTCATCAACCAAAGAGAACAGAATGAACCGTGATAGTCTTAACATCTACCACTTCTCCATTTATAATATATTCTAAATCCATAGAGCCAACTTCTCCATTAAATTCTAGTTCTATATTATATAGGCTTTCTTTGGCTTTCGTTATTAGTGAATCATCATATTTCCATCTACCAGGAGAAACATTATTTTCAACACCATTAATAAAATGTTTAATAGTGTAATTCTCAATATTGTTTACAAAAGGATGTATTGAAGAATTACCTTCAATAAGGAAATAATCTTCATTCACTTCTTCTTCTTTTACTAATTCTATATTATATTTTTTATCTAATTTCATTTTCGGATAACCAATAGAAACCTCATACTCTCCAATTTCATGGAAAATTACAGTACAATTTTCTTTATCGTAAGTATAAGTATTTGGTGTAGCAGAAAAAATGAAATCAGCTTTTTTCTCTTCTGTAATTACACGACCATTTTTTAATAAAACTGGTTTTAAATTAAGAACTGTTTCTATTTCAAAATCTAAATCATTATCAAAAAGATTTGTGAAATCAAAGAAATCATCTCTAGCAATTTGATCTTCTTTATTATCAGTCCATACATTATCTTGAGCTTCTACAAGAGCTAATTCTAAAATTCCTGGAGTTGTAAAATAATCTACAGAAGCAATTTTCCATACTTCATTTTCAACCATTAGGTATTTATAGCGTCTAAGACCTAAAGTGTATTCTGTGTCGGGCAACCATAAAGCTAGTTTTTCATTACCTCTATCAAATAAAAAGTTGCCACGAGATTCTGATTTAATTGAAGTTTCAGTAGGCCCTCTAAGAGCTGCCCAACTTGTATATACTACATCATCTTCATCTCTCCAAGATACTTTTGTAACACATTTCTTACCAACACATCTTTTAAATGTTCTTTCGGCTAAATCTTCTTGAACCATAATCCAATAAGAATCTTCCCAATTTTCTTTACTAAC
>JAEDJI010000058.1 GCA_016296435.1 Bacilli bacterium
TGATTGAAATCTTCTGAAGCTTATTTGATTATTGTCTCTTTCTTTATCACCAAGTATTATAGTTACAGGTATTTTTTTAGTTTGTGACTCTCTCATTTTATATGATAGTTTTTCATCACGAGCATCTAGTTCACATCTGATGTTATTTTCATTTAAAAGCTGTTGTATTTTTTTAGCATATTCTAAGTGGTAATCGTTATTTACAGGAATAATGTTTACTTGGACTGGAGATAACCAAAGTGGTAAAGCACCTTTTGTTTCTTCAAGTAAGAATGCTGTAAATCTATCGAGTGAACCTAATATTGCACGATGAATTACAACTGGTCTTTTCTTTGTACCATCTTCTGCTACATAGTCAAGTTCGAATCTTTCTGGTAATTGATAGTCTACTTGGACTGTTGATAAAGTTACATCATGACCAATTGCACTTTTTACTTGAACATCTATTTTTGGTCCATAAAATGCTGCTTCTCCTTCAGCTTCATAGTATTCTTTTTTTGATTCTTTTAATATTTTCCTTAGAGCATTCTCACTTTTTTCCCATAGTTCATCATTACCAAAATATTTTTCTTTATTATTTTTATCTCTTAATGATAGTCTGAAACTATAGTCTTTAAAATTAAAGTCTTTATATACATCTAATATTAAATCAATTACTCCCTGTACTTCTTCTCCTATTTGATCTTGAGTACAGAAAATATGAGAATCGTTTTGAGTAAACGCCCTTGCTCTTTCTATTCCACAACACGCACCACTTGCCTCATATCTAAAGTCATTAGCTATTTCTGCTAATCGAAGCGGAAGGTCACGGTATGAATGAAGAAAGTTTTTATAAATCATCATATGATGAGGACAATTCATTGGTCTTAATACATATGATTCATTATCTAATTCCATCGCAGGAAACATATCTTCTTTATAATGAGCCCAGTGTCCACTTGTTTTATATAAGTCAACATTGCCTAGTGATGGTGTCATTACATGTTTATAACCTAGTTTTAATTCTTTTTCTGTTATATAATCACTTAGTTCTTTTCTTACGATAAATCCATTTGGCAACCACATTGGTAATCCTTTTCCTACTAATTCAGAGAACATAAATATATTTAAATCTTTTCCTATTTTACGGTGATCTCTTTCTTTAGCATCTTCCAGTGCTTGTAGATGTTCATTTAGTTCTTCTTCAGTTTCAAAGCATATACCATATATTCTTTGAAGCATTTTGTTGTTAGAATCTCCCTTCCAGTATGCCCCACTTACTTTTAAAAGTTTGAAATATTTCATTTTTTTAGTTGACTGAACATGGGGCCCACGACATAAATCAATGAAGTCTCCTTGCTGATATGCAGATATTGTTGTATCATTTTCATCCATTCTATTAATTAGATCTATTTTATAAATATCATCTTTGAACATATCAAGTGCTTCTTGTTTTGTTAGTTCTATTCTTTTAATTAGTTTATCATCTTTTGCTATCTTTTTCATTTCTTTTTCTATTATAGTAAGATCTTCTTCAGTTAATGTTTTCTCACCTAGATCTATATCATAATAGAATCCTTCTTCAATTACTGGCCCTACCCAAAATTTAGCATCTTTATATAGATGCTTTACAGCATGTGCTAATAAATGTGCACAGCTATGATTCAAAGTATTTAGATTTTCTTGTTCTTTTATATTCTGCATTTTAATCTACCTCCATTTTTTCTTCTTTTATTTGTTTTTCTAGTTTTCTTTTTTTGCAACCTTTTTTTGGTCTAAAACGAAATTCCGTTATAATTAGTCTTACCATTTTATGATTGTTATGTAATTTAAAATATGCAAGTGCTTGTTCTAATTGATTATCACTCATAAATGGCAAGTCTTCTTCCTCTATATCAACATAGTCATCAATTGTATCATCTATAAAGATTACCTCAATATTTGAATTATCAACTTGTAATATATAATTATTTGCATCTAATAGTAACGGATTATCATATGCTACAATTTTACATTTTGCATCTTTTACAAGAATTATTTTTCCTTTCTTGATGTTCTCTTCAGTTATTTCTTCTTGTTTTGTTTTTTTAATGTCTGGCAATAACACATCTAAGTCAGAGTGAGTCAGATTAGAAAACACATTCTTTTTGAATCCATAGTATTTTTGTAAAAATCCATTTATTGTAAAAAAATATGTTTCATTTACTTTTAAGTTTTTTATTTTCATATTATACCCCCATACAAAATTTAAATAAAAAAACGTCCTTTCATCAAGGAGCGTTTAAACGCGGTACCATCCTACCTTATAACTTGAAACTATAACGGAGTTATCCGGTGTCTATTTCTAGAACAGTTTAAAGGTAGTAATTTATATTTTGTTATATTAGTTTACACCAAATACTAACTCTCTTTAATAACTTAATATAAACCATGTCCTTATCAAAACTTTTATAAACTTATTTTAACATATCAATGAGTTCTTGGTCAATATATTTTTATATTATTATACTAGTATTCATTTATTACCTAAGACTCTGGCATACCTTTTGTAATA
>JAEDJI010000021.1 GCA_016296435.1 Bacilli bacterium
GTAGTTTTTTTAGCACTTGATGTTTTTGATGTTTGTTTTTGTGTTTCTTTCTTAGGTGCAGTAGCAGTTTTTTTTGTACTAGTAGTTTTTTTAGCACTTACTGTTTTTGGTGTTTGTTTTTGTGTTTCTTTTATTTCTTCTTTATTAGTTGGCATATTTACCTCTCCCTTCTTTTCTATTTTAAATTAACATATTTACTTTGAATTGTCAATTAAGTTATTAACTATATTTTTAAATTCTGCTCCTCTATCTTCACATTGTTTGTACTGATCCCATGAAGCACTAGCAGGACTTAGTAAAATAACATCATTTTCTTGTGATATTTCATAAGCTTTTAAAGTAGCATCTTTTAGGTATTCGTATTCATATACTAATTTACCATTATCTTTGGCAAAGTCTACTACTCTTTTTCTACATTGTCCAATTGCTAGTATTGCCTTAACGTTTTTCATATATGGTGCTAAATCATTAAAGTTTTGTCCTCTTTCTAGTCCTCCAAGTATTATTATTGTTGGTTCTTCAAATGATGAAAGTGCTATTTGAGTACATTTAATATTTGTTGCTTCAGTATCATTATAAAATGTTCTATTATTAACAGTGTTGACATATTCTAAACGATGTTCTACTCCCATGAATGTAGTTAATACTTTATTTATATCTTCTTTTGTGACTCCTAATTCTTTTACTACCATAATTGAAGCCATAATATTTTCGTAATTATGTATTCCACGAAGCTTAATATCCTTTAATGCTATTATCTTTTCATTGTAATAATATATTTCATTTTCTTTTATATAGCTTCCAGTAATAATATTTTTTGATGAAAAGTATTTTTTAGTTGATTTGGCATTTCTTACTGCATCTTTTAGTTCATCAGATTCATTATTTAAAATAGCAATATCTTCTTTTGTTTGATTTTGCAACAGTTTACTTTTTACATACTTATAGTGTTCATATGTTTTCATAAAATCTATATGTGCTTCAGTAATATTAGTAATTACTGCAATGTCTGGTTTAAATTCTTTTAAGTTTTCTAATTGTTGACACGATGTTTCCATTACAATAATATCATTATCTTTAATTTTATCTATAAAACCTGATAATGGATAACCAATGTTTCCTGCTAGAAAGACATTATTATTACTTTGTTTTAGCATATTATAAATAAGTGTTGTAGTAGTTGTTTTTCCATTACTACCTGTTATCGCAATTAATTTTATATTATGTTCTTTTCTAATTATGCGATATGCCATTTCAACTTCATTTATAACTTCTACAGAGAGTTCATTTGCTTTTAGAACATATGGGTGATCAATTGGAACACCAGGACTTTTAATTAAATAATCAAATGTATTATCTAAAAGGTCACTATCTTCATTATTAAATACAAATTCAACTCCAAGTTTTTTTAATTCATTATATTTTTCATCTTTTATTTCTTTTTTATCCGTTACTATTACTTTATTGTTTTTATTTATTAAATATTTAGCAGCATCGTATCCACTTCGTGCAAAACCTAATATTAATATTTTTTTATTTTCAAACATGTTATCACTCCTTGTTAACATTTTATTAAATATATTCCAACACATGCACATAAAATTAGTAATATTATTATCACAGTATTTACCATAGTTACACCTCTTTATTTTTTTATATATTTAGTATAGTCTTTTTTTATACTTTTTACAAGATTTGTAATAAATATTTTACATGCTTTTACTACTATAATTCCATTCTCATTTTGTGTTCAAAATCTTTGAAACCTATTTCCTCATATAGTTTTAATGCATTAGAGTTTTCAGATATAATTTTTATCATATTTGCTTTCACTTATTAAAAATTTAGTTAATAAATAATTACATTTTTTAGCATCATTAATATTATTTACTTTTTCTATTATCATATTTTTCTCCTTATAGTTATTATCTATTTGTGAATTAGTAATGCAACACATTCAATATGTTCTGTTTTTGGAAACATGTTCACTGGGGTTATTTCTTTTACAGAATAGTTGCATTCAAGTAGTTTTATATCTCTTTTTAATGTGTTAGGATTACATGAAGTATATATGATTTTTTCAGGTTTTATTTCAAGTATTTTGTCTATTACTTTTTTTGATAGTCCTGCTCTTGGAGGGTCAACTATTATAGTATCATATTTTTCTTTAATATTACTAGCATCACCACACATAAAATTAATGCTTTTTATATTATTTAATTTTTTATTTAATTCAGCATTTTTTATTGAATCTTTATTTATTTCTATTCCAAACACATCTTTGTATAAATCACTCAAATATATTCCTATTGTTCCTGTTCCACAATATAAATCTAATAGCTTATTCCCCTTTTTTGCATATTTTCTATTTAAATCATATAGTTTAATCATGCCTTCTTTATTTACTTGAAAAAATGCATCTGGATATATTGTGTATTTTATATTATTTATATTTTCTATTATATATGGATCTCCATATATTAATTTATCATTTTGATATAGACTTTTCAAATTATTTATTTTCAGTATTTTTAATATGTCAACATTTTTAATAGTTCCTATTGTTTTAATCATTATGTCTTTATTTTCATTTGTTCTTATCATTATTTCTTTTAGATCTTTTAAATCAATAGTTTTAAGTATCCCAATTACATCATTTATTTGATCTTTTAATAAATAACAAGTATCGATCTTCACCAATTCATTTGTACCTTTTCGATAGAGTCCTATTTTATTATTTTTAACATGTAGTATTACTTTATTTCTGTAGTTATATTCATTTGTTTTTATAATATTATTTACTTTATAATCTTTGAATAGTTCTTTTATATAGTTTTCTTTTATAGATAATTCCTCATCATTTGTAGTATGTAAAAATACACATCCTCCACATTTATCATAGTATTTACATACTGGTTTTATTCTATTTTTATTGGGTTTTATTATTTTAGTTATATTTGCTATTTGATAGTTTTTATAGTCTTTTATAATCTTAATTTTTAACGTTTCATTTTGCAATGCTTTTTCTACAAATACAACTTTATTATCTATTTTAGTAATTGCATTTGCAAAGTTATTTACTGATGATGTTATTACTTCTTTTTCATTCATATTATCACACCTTTATTTCTTTATCATTTTTATTTTATCATATTTATCCAAAGAAAAAAAAGACAATACTTGTCTTAGGCGTAAAAGAAGTTCATAAATACTAGAAAACTAATATATAGAATAGTAAGTATTATTCCATTTACTCTATCATCTTTTTTTATAGATATACCTACAGCCATTGTTGTTAAGAATCCCCCGAGTAGTCCTCCAAGATGGGCAAAGTTATCAACTCCTTGTAGTGTAAATCCCAATAGTAAATTTAGAACAATTACTGGTAATATTTCTTTTGTTAAAGCACTTCCTAGGTATAATCTATAGTTGATACCGAAGTATAATAATGATCCCATAAGTCCAAAGATTGCCCCACTTGCTCCGATTGAAGCAGTATTCATATTTAGTAGCATTGATAGTAGTGATGCTGTTATTGCACTTATTACATATATTATTATATATTTTATTTTACCAAAATAATTTTCTACTTGTGATCCTATTATGTATAGTGCGTACATATTACATAAAATATGTAAAACATTAACATGAACGAATTCACTTGTTAATAACCTATAATATTGACCTTCTCTTATATATGGACCATAATTTGATAATAGTCCTACGACAAAGTCACTAGCATTAAATAAAATTGTGAATAGAAATATAAATACATTTATTGCTATTATTGTATATGTTACTACTGGTTTTTTAGGAGTAAATATTGCATCTATTTTTCTTGCTTTTTCCATATTTTTTTGATTTATATCATCAGTTATTTTCATAAATAAATCAATTCCTTTTTCATCAAAGTTAAGTTTTTCTACTATATTAGGAAAATAATTTTTTAAATTCCTTTTTATTTCGCTTTCTTTTTCTATTTCTATACAGTCTATTCCTTTTTCACTTTTTAAATCAACATTTTCTCCAAGATCTGTATAGATACTTAAGACATTCATATTAAAGTTAAATGTTTTTCTTTTAATATTTTTAGTTATTTTTTGAGTTTTAAAAATATCATAGTCAAGTTGTTCATTGTTATGAATATAGTTTGATACAAGTCTAACTATTTTATAATCACTATTCATATTTTCAAGCCATATTTCATTTTGAACACCATGAAGAATGATTGGATTATAGTTTTGCTCTGTTATAAAGTAGTGCAATAGTTTCATTATAATTGTATCTTGCTTAGTTATTTGATTCATACTTGTATCACCTCTTTTGTACTTAATTATTATAAGTCATTTTGCCTTTTTTTGAAAGTATAAAGTGTAATTTTTCTTGACTTTTACGTATAATTTTTATATAATTAGTACTGCATATACATTGAACAGCGTTATTTTATGTTTTGTAATTGTGTTTATTTGAGATTGTTAGTAACTTTTGCTGTTAAGCGAAGGCATAGATTAAACACCCTGCAAAGTAGTAAAATATGATTTCAATGTTTATTGTAAATAAACTTTGAAAGGAGAATGAATTATGTCAAGATATACAGGTTCTAGTTATAAGCAAGCTCGTCGTACTGGTTTTTCTATTTTGGAAAATGGTAAAGAACTTGCTAGACGTCCTTATGGACCAGGTCAACATGGTCAAGATCGTAAAAGAAAACCTTCTAACTACAGTATTCAATTAAAAGAAAAACAAAAAGTTAGATTTATGTATGGACTAAATGAAAGACAATTTAAGAAAACTTTCAATGAAGCAGGTAAACTTGCTGGTCTTCATGGGGAAAATTTCTTAAAGCTTCTTGAATCTAGATTAGATAATTTAGTTTATCGTATGGGATTTGCTACGACAAGAAGAGCAGCTAGACAATTAGTTAATCATGGTCATATTACTGTTAATGGTAAGAAAGTAGATATTCCATCATTTAGAGTTAAAGTTGGTTCAACTATAGCTTTAAAGGAAGAATCTAAAGATCATAAAGCTGTTAAATTTGCTTTAGAAAAGGCTATTAAAAGACCTGAATTTGTTACTTTTGATGAATCTAAATTAGAAGGTACTTATGTTAGGCTTCCAGAAAGAAGTGAACTTAATCCTGAAATTAATGAATCATTAATAGTTGAATACTATAATAGATAGTATATTAAAAGAACTTCGATTAAATTTTGAAGTTCTTTTATTTTAAATGGTTTTATATATTTTATTTTAAGATATTTCTTTAATATTAAAGTTTCTGCCTTGATTTTTCTTTAAAATTATTTTTGCTTAGCAAACTTTTCGGTGTCTTTAAAATTATTTTTAAATCGTATAAGAAACTAATATTATTATAATAGATAATATCGTATTCTAGTTTTTGTTTATGTGTTAAGCTTCTTCCTCCGTTTACTTGGGCAAGTCCTGTTAAACCAGGTTTTACAAGGTATCTTTCTATTGGTATTTTATTTTTTGGAAGAATATCTCCTGGAATAAATGGCCTTGGTCCTACAAGTGCCATATCTCCTTTTATAACATTTATTAGTTGTGGTATTTCATTTAATCTTAATCTATCAATTATGTAGCTTATTTTTGTATATTCAGTACCATCAGTTATATATTCCATCCCTAGTTTTTTAGTTCTTATTTTATACATAATATATGGTTTTTTATTTTTCCCTTCACGATATCTCAATGTGTTATGAAGTGGTGTTCCCAAATCTATGAAGGTAATTATTAAAACCATTATCATCAAAGGCAATAAAATAATAAATAATATTGTAGCAATTATTGTATCTATTATTTGCTTTATATATTTTTTATACATTTATGCTCACCTTTTTTATATCTTATAATCATCTTCTAAAGAGAACTCGACATTTTCTTCAATCCATTCTTTTCTAGGCTCTACTTTATCACCCATTAAGACACCTACTCTTTTTTCCGCTAATGAAGCGTCGTCAATGTTTACTTTTATAAGTGTTCTTGTAAGAGGATTCATCGTTGTTTCCCATAGTTGTTCAGCATTCATTTCCCCAAGTCCTTTATATCTTTGTATTTCACATTTTTTATCTTTGGTTTTTTCTCTTAATTCTTCATTAGTATAAGCATAGTCTATTTGTTTTCCACTTGTTATTTTAAATAATGGTGGCATTGCTATGTATAGTTTTCCTAGTTCAATTAATGGACGCATATATCTATAGAAGAATGTAAGTAACAAACACTGAATATGAGCACCATCGTCATCAGCATCGGTCATTATTATTACTTTGTCATATTCTATATCTTCTTTAGCAAAGTTTGAACCTGATCCTGCGCCAATTGTATAAATTATTGTATTTAGTTCTTCATTTTTTAGAATATCTTCAAATTTAGCTTTTTCAGTATTTAAAACTTTACCTCTTAATGGTAGAATTGCTTGAAAATTTCTATTTCTTCCTTGTTTTGCTGATCCTCCAGCTGAATCTCCTTCAACTAAGAAAAGTTCATTTTTTGTCTTATCTTTTTTACTAGCAGGAGTAAGTTTTCCTGACATTAGTTTTTCTTTAGCATTTTTATTTTTTCCTTTTCTTATTTCTTCACGAGCTTTTCTAGCAGCTTCGCGTGCCAGTTTACTTTTTAATGATTTATCTATTATATCAGTTGCAACTTTTTTATTTTCTTCAAGAAAAAATGATAGTTTTTCTGTTGCAATTGATTCTACTGCAGTCCTTGCTGTTGGACTTCCTAGTTTTGACTTTGTTTGTCCTTCAAATTGCAGTAATGATTCCGGTATTTTTAGAGATATAATAGCGGTTAGTCCCTCACGTACATCTGAGCCATCAAATGCTTTATCTTTGGCCTTAAGAAAATTATTGTTTTTTGCATAGTCATTAAATACTTTTGTAAGTGCTGTTTTAAATCCTACTTCATGTGTTCCTCCATCTATCGTTTTGACATTATTTACGAATGATATTATATTTTCACTATATGAATCGGTATATTGAAAGGCAATATCGACTTCAATATCATTTTTAGTTCCTGTTATTGTGTGAACTTTATGAAGTGGTGTTTTATTTTCATTAATCATTTCAACAAAGGCTGACAATCCATCTTCGTAGAAAAATTTATCATGTTTTTTATTTTCAATGTCAATTAATTCAATTGTTAGACCCTTAAGAAGAAATGCAGATTCTTGCATTCTTTCCGCAATTGTTGTATATGAGAAGTTTATACTTTGAAATATTTCTTTATCTGGCAAAAATCTTACTGTTGTTCCAGTTTTATTTGTAGTTCCAATTTTAGTAAGTGGTTTTGCTACTCTACCACCATTTTCAAAGCGCATATTATATTCATAACCTTCTCTTCTTATTGTTAGCTCTAACCATTCTGATAAGGCATTTACTACTGATGAACCAACACCATGTAGTCCTCCAGATACTTTATATCCGCTTGTTTCAAATTTTCCTCCAGCATGTAGAATTGTAAATATTACTTCCGGAGTTGATTTGCCACTTGCATGCATTCCAGTTGGCAGTCCACGCCCATGATCTTCTATTTCAACACTACCATCTGGATATAGAGTTATTTTGATATAGTTACCAAAACCATTTATTACTTCATCTATAGAGTTATCAACAATTTCCCAGACTAAATGGTGTAGACCTCTTTTATCAGTTGAACCAATGTACATACCAGGTCTTTTTCTTACAGCATCTAATCCTTCGAGTATCTTTATACTATTTTCATCATATTTTAGTGCCATATTCATCATCTCCTTTTTTATTATATCATTAAAAGTGTTTATTTCCAAAGGAAAATAATTAAGTTGACATTTGTTTATTGTTATTATTAAATTGTAAGTTTACAAAGTAAAGACTCATCAATGATGAGTCTAATTGTTTGATATTTCTACTACTTGTCCTTTTTTAAGAGTCTTTTTTATATCTATTACTCTTTGGTTTGAAGAACCAGCATATTTTAATTTAGGATTTTTTTGTTCCTCAATGAATTGTCCATCTACTAAGTAGTCAATGTATTTTAGTATTTCCTTATCTTTCAAATTGTTTTCATAATTGAATCCTGTCCATACCCATATTGTTTTTTCTGGATATGTTTCCTTAAATTTTTTTGCTAGTTTTGTAGATGCATCAATATTTTTTGGATGAAGTGGTTCTCCCCCTAGTATTGAAAGTCCTTCAATGTACTCTTTTTGTGCCAGTTCTAATATATGGTCTATTACTTTATCTGTTAGTTCTTGTCCCCCATTAAAATCATGCGTCTCAGGATTAAAGCAATTTTTACAATTGAATGTGCATCCTTGCATAAATATTGACACTCTAACTCCTGGCCCATTTGATATATCCATTTTACGAATTTTGTTGTATCTCATTTTAGTCTTCCTTATTATCCAAGTGTAGAACGCGTTCTTTTATTTCTTGAGTTCTTCCTCTATTCCAAAATTTTGTACCAATGTATCCACATGTACGTCTTGCAACATTTAAAGTGTTATGATCTTTATTACCACATTGTGGACAGTACCATTCAAGATCATCGTTTAGTAAAATTTCTCCGTCGAATCCACAGTTTTGACAATAATCTGATTTTGTATTTAGTTCAGCATACATAATATTGTCATATATGAATTTAATTACCTCGATAACAGCATCAATATTGTTTTGTAGATTTGGAGTTTCAATATATGATATTGCTCCACCAGGTGAAAGGTTTTGAAACTCACTTTCAAGTTTTAGTTTTGTGAATGCATCTATTTCTTCGAATACTGGTACGTGATAAGAGTTTGTTATATAGTCACGATTTGTTATTCCTTTAATTACTCCGAATCTGTCTCTTAAACATTTTGCAAATTTATATGTTGTACTTTCCAGTGGTGTTCCATATACACTATAATCAATATTTTCTTTTTCTTTCCATTCTTTACATTTATCATTCATTCTTTTCATCACTTTAATAGCAAATTCTTTCCCTATACCATTATCAGTATGAGAGTGACCTGTCATATATTTTACACATTCATAAAGACCAGCATATCCAAGTGAAATTGTTGAGTATCCATTATGTAATAAGTCGTGAATACTTGCCCCTTTTGGAAGTCTTGCAAGTGCTCCATGTTGCCAAAGAATTGGCGCTACATCACTTGTTGCTTTTGATAATCTTTTATGTCTTATTTGAAGTGCTCTATGACACAATTCTAGTCTTTCATCAAATATTTTAAAGAATGTTTCTTCATTTTTGTCTGATGATAAAGCTACATCTGGTAAATTTATTGTTACAACCCCTTGATTAAATCTACCGTAATATTTTGGTTTACCTTTTTCATCAACATATGGAGTTAAGAATGAGCGACATCCCATACATGGATAGCAGTTACCATTTCCATTTTTATCTATTTTAAGTTTTAACATCATTTTTTCTGATATATAATCTGGTACCATACGTTTAGCAGTACATTTTGCCGCTAATTCTGTAAGATAATAATATTTGCTGTCTTCATGAATGTTATCTTCCTCAAGTACATATAGTAATTTAGGAAAAGCTGGTGTTATATAAACTCCTTTTTCATTTTTCATTCCTTCAATTCTTTGTTTTAAGAATTCTTCAATAATCATAGCTAATTCTTCTTTGTATTCTTTTGTTTCTCCGAGATACATGCAAACACTTAAGAATGGTGCTTGTCCATTAGTAGTAGTCATTGAATTAACTTGATATTGGAATGTTTGTACACCTGCAGTAATTTCAGTTTTTAGATCTTCTTTTGCAAATTTTTCGCATTGTTCTTTTGATAATTTACGTGCTTTATATATTTTTAAATATCTATTATAACTATCTCTTACAAATGGTGCTAAATGTGTAAGTGTTATTGATACTCCACCATATTGACTAGATGATACTGCAGTTATTATTTGTGTCGCAATTGTTACTGCAGTTAAGAATTTATGAGGTTTTTCAATCATTACTCCATTTATATTTGTACCATTTTGCAACATATCCTCTAAATCTATTAAATCACAATTATGAAGTGCATTCTGTGCAAAATAGTCTGCATCATGGAAATGAATTATTCCAGCATCATGTGCTTCTACTATATCTTCTGGTAATAAAAATCTTCTAGTAATATCTGTACTTGTTATTCCCGCCAAATAGTCTCTTTGTGTTGTTACTACTTTAGCATTTTTATTTGAATTTTCTGTATTCCAATATTCACTTTCTCCATCGATTAGTTCTTTAATTGCTAAGTCAGTAGTGTTACTTTTTCTAACAAGTTCTCTAGTATATCTATAAGTTATGTATTTTTTAGCCAATTCATATTTACCTATTGACATAAGTTTCATTTCTATAATATCTTGAATGTCTTCAACAAGAATTCTTTTCTTACCAAGTGATTCTATATATTTTTCAATATTTCTTATTTGTGTGTGTGATGCTTGTTGGTCTTCCTCAACTTCTTTATTTGCTTTTAATATGGCTGCTTCTATTTTTTCAGGACAATAATCAACCATGTGTCCATCTCTTTTAATTACTTTCATTTTTACTCCTCCTAGTTTTTTACATTTCAATTATATAATTTTGTCTAAAAATGTTATTGTTGCAATTGCAACATTTATAAAAAAATGATAAAATATTTTTTAGAGGGATATTATGAATGATTTATTTAAAGGAATACATCCTAGTAAACACGGATTTTTATTAAAAATGTTAGAAGCTTCTAGTTTACATTTTAGTGTAAATGAACTAGTGTCAAATAAGATAAAAATGAATAATTATATTGCAATTGTAAAAACTGGTTATCTTCATATTATAAAGACTGATAGTTATGGTAATAGGTCTTTAGTTGAAGTACTTGATGAGGGAGATATTTTTGGTACAAATATATCTAATTTAGTTAATAGTGATTATGATGTTATTGCTAAAGAAGATTCTTTGGTTATTTTTATTGATACTGCTTATATATATAGTAATGCTAATATTAATTCTTCAATTTTTAGTCAATTTTTAATTAATTTATTAGAGATTACACAAAAGAAATTGAGTATAAATAATGAAAGAGTTGATATTTTAACTAATAAAACTATTAGAAATAAACTTCTTTCTTATTTTAAACATTCTTATATGGATACAAATGCTAGGATTGTATATATTCCTTCTACTTTTACTGCTCTTGCTGATTATTTAGCAATTGACAGGAGTGCAATGAGCAGAGAACTTAAAAACTTAAAAGATGAAGGGCTTATTGAAATAAAAAACAAGAAAATAAAGTTACTTTATTTTCCGGAATAGTAAAGAACACTAAAATAATGTGCTTTTTTATTATAATTCAATTACTTCGTAGTTATAATCTAAATCATCAAATATTTTTAACATATCTTCTACTGTTATAAAGATAGTCGCAGTATTATCATTTGGATGAAATGTTATTAGTTTTTCATTCATTATTTCTTTATCAATATAGATATTAATATCATGATCTTTATTATTCAACAATCCAAATATTGATACTGTCCCTGGTTTTAATCCTAGTTTTTCAATTAGTTGTTCTTCTTTTGCAAAGTGAAGTTTATCATTAATTATTTCATTCATCTTTTTTATATCTAGTCTTTTGCTATCATCCATTATAATTAGATAAAATTTTTTATCTTTTTTATTTGCCATAAACATAGTCTTGGAACGAATTCCTTCTTTTCCTTCAATATATTTATCTGCCTCTTCAGTTGTAATCGCAGGTGGATGATAAATTATTTCATATTTCATTTTTTTATTTTTTAAATATTCTAGTACTTTTTTCATATTTTATATTTTACAATCTCCTTTTTTAGTACAATTATAGTTAATTAAATTATTAATATTTGTTTTCGTTTTACCTAAAAATATTTGTGTATCTAAATTTAGTTGTCTTTTTTTCATAATACTCTTTATTTTTGATTCAAAAAGCAATTAAACTTTATAAAAGATATTATCTATTTATAAATAAATTATTATATTGTTCATTAGTTTACTGTTTGATAAGAAAAGTTACTCTAATTACTCCTGTTATTATTATATCATTTATTTTTATATAATTGAACATTCTTTTTTATAGTGCCATTTATTATGGTTGGAGTAGCATTACAAAACACACATATAAATTCTATCTTCTTTTTTAATTCATCATAAAACTCTAATTCTTTCTTAACAATATAATCTATTTAAACATGTCCTTTCTTCAATTAATAAAAAAATACCAACTTCTTTTAGAAATTGATATTTTCTATATTAAATCCAAAACTTCAAAAGTATGGACAGATTTACCAATGGTGCC
>JAEDJI010000001.1 GCA_016296435.1 Bacilli bacterium
TTTGTTAAAGAAATGGAGAGAATGATAAAGAAAAAAAGACTTAGTTAATGTCTTTAATACATTTCTTTTGTGAAGAAATCACTTTTTGGATTATATTTTTTTATTATTAAGTATAATACTAGAATTATTACTAGTCCTATTATCGAATACTTCATGTAGTTTTGATTACTATTGTTAATAAGTAATATTATATATGATGTTATTGAACCAAATATTGTTGATATTACTATTGATATAATGTCCACTAATGAGTTTTCTTTTCTAAATATTATTATCATTGCATATTTTATTGTATACATAATACAACATGAAACAAATATATTAGTTATTATACTTATTAAAAATAATTTGTTATTACCTAATATTGGTATTGAGACGAAGTTCCAAATTATTATTGGTAATATTGTTGTGCTTGTTCTATTAAATGCTGTCTTCTTATTTGAATTTAGATAATAACTTATTTTATTATTTGGAAAAATGTTATCTAGGAAGTTAATTATAATTGATGATAGTGTTATAAATAAAATTCCAAGAATTGTTAAGTATAGGTACATATTACCAACGCCCTTTCTATTATATATAAATTATAATCCAAAACTTGATAATATTCAAACAAAATATTGAATAATTTAGTAAAATTTTATATACTATTAATGTAAAATGTATGAAAGGATGATATATATATGACTAGTAATTATAGTTTTATTGATAAATATGGTGATAATTTTACTAATAAGGAATATGTTACTAATCCTGCGATTGGTAGGGATGAAGAAATAAAGAAATTAATATTAATTTTACTTACACCGGATAAATCTGCTATTTTAACAGGTAAACCTGGTATTGGTAAGACTGCTATTGTCGAGGGACTTGCTTACAAAATAATTAACAATGATGTACCTGATGCTTTGAAAGGCTATGAAATTGTTAAAATAGATACACAAGCTTTAATGGGAATGGATCCTGAAACTGGAGATTCTAGAGTTCAAAGATTAGTTGATGAAATCAAGGAAAGGGATAAATTTATTTTGTTTATTGATGAAATTCATACTCTTATTAGCACTTCAAATAATGGGAGTTCTCTTGATTTTGCCAATATGTTTAAGACAGGTCTTGGACGTGGTGATATTAAAATTATTGGTGCTACTACTACTGATGAGTATGAGAAATATATTTTAAGGGATAAAGCTTTTACAAGAAGATTTCAAAAGATTGAAGTTGAAGAGCCTAGTATTGATGAGACTGTTGAAATATTGCTTGGTACTGTTCCTAAAATCGAGAAAAAAACGGGTACTGTTATGGCGTATACTCCTTTTGTGCGAGAAAGAATCATGCGTTTTATAGTTGAACTTAATAAAGAATATAATAGAGTATATGAAACTGCTGGTCGTTATCCAGATGTGGCTTTGTCAATGTTGTCACAAGCTTTTTCTGAAGCGGTTTTTGATAATAAAAAAACTGTTACTATTGATCATGTTAGAAATGCTATTGCTAATTCTACTGCTTTGTATCCTGATATTATTAAAAAGGGATTAGTTGATTTTGATCAACAGTTTAGTGATTTATTAAAAAAAGAGGAAGATATGAGAAGGGATTTTTATGAATAATTTTAGTTTTTTAAATTTTTTAAATGTAATAAAGTACTTAACTGTTACTTTAGTTATGGGTTCTATTCTTGTAATATATAGAACTGTTATTAGTAATGATTTCTTTAGTTATTTATTTATAATTAATATGATTATTTACTTTGTTTATACAATTATTAAGTTTTTGATTAAGGATAAAAAAGATATTAATAACTGGTTTAAAAATATTATTGCTATTATGTTGAATGTTTATATTTTTCTTATTCTTATCAAAAAGTATTCATTATCTAATTCTGTTGTTTATTCCATTAATGATACATATTTCATGATTAATTATGTTATTATTGTTATTGTCACGACTGTTTTAATGTTTAGTGATTTATTAAAACAAAAAAATATCAAAATAAAATGATATTTTTTATTTTTTACTTATCGTATCCTTTGGATTTATATTCATCATATAATTGTTTAAACCTTGCATAATGGACTATTTCTCTTTGTCTTAAGAATAACAATGGACCAATTACATCAGGATCATTTGTTAAGTTTATCAAGTTTTCATAAACTGCTCGTGCTTTTTCTTCTGCTGCCATGTCTTCTGCTAGGTCTGCTACTGGATCGCCTGTTGTGGCAAAGTAACTTGCTGTAAATGGTACACCATTGGCATCTGTTGGATATAATGCTTTTCCATGTTCTGCATAATGTGGATCAAATCCTGCTTTTATCATTTCTTCTTTGGTTGCATTTTTTGTTAATTGATATATCATGGCACATATCATTTCTACATGTCCAAGTTCCTCTGTTCCTATGTCTGTAAGTAATGCTCTTCCTTTTGCATCTGGCATTGTATATCTTTGATTTAAATATCTTAATGCTGCTGCTAACTCACCATTTGCTCCACCATATTGTGTAACTATTAGATTGGCTAATTTAGGATCTGATTTTTTAATATTAATAGGATATTGTAGTTTTTTATCGTATTTCCACATTATTTATTCCCCTCCCATGGCCATTTTTTTGTATCCCACGCCCAAGGTATTGTGGCAAGGTTACTACTTGTTAGATTTAATGCTTTATACTGCGATTCATACTCATTTAATGCTTGCTTTGCCAAATTTATATATTCTGTTCTTAATCTAATTGCTTCTTGATCATTTGGATTAACATCTAAGTATAGTGTTAATTCATGTGCACAAAAATCGTATATTTGAATCATTAACATTAAATATTCTTCTTCATTTTTAGGATTGATTTGGGCTACTTTATAGTCTTTATATGGAATATAAAGATTATTGAACAAGTTTCCTTTTATAAAAGCAGAATATGGGTCTTGTTCTATAATTAAGTTATTTACTTTTTTTTGTTGATATCTAATATCACTTATATCGTTATAATATTCATCATAATTATTCATTATTTATTCCTCCTTGTTTATATTATGAATGTCTATTTTTTTTGAATGTGTTAATACCTATAAATTAATAAAAAACTATTGCAAATGTTTATAAAAAATGGTAGAATATATTTATATTATTTTAGATGGCGGCATTGGTGAAGTGGTTAACACGCTAGTTTGTGGCACTAGTATGCGTGGGTTCGATTCCCACATGCCGCCCCATTTTATTTATTAACATCTTTTGATGTTTTTTTTTATAAAAAAAAGAAAGATTATTTATCTTTCTAAAACAAAATATTTTTTCTTTCCTTTTCTTATAATGTTATATTTTTTATTATTATCTATCAAATAGTTTTCATCATTTATTGTTTCTCCATTTAGAGTAATTGCATTATTACTTAGAAACTCTCTTGCTTCTCTTCTAGATGAGGCTATTTTAGTTTCTGTTAATATTTCAATAATTGTTTTATTTTCTCCTAATTTGAATCTTGGAACTCCTTTAAATGCTTGCGATATTTGTTCTTCTGATAGATTTTTTATATCATTTTTAAATAAAGCTTCTGATATTTGTTTAGCATTTTGATATTCTTCTTTTCCGTGTAAGTCAGTTATGAATTCTTGTGCTAATTTTTCTTGTGCTAATCTTAGATGTGGTTTTTCATTATGTTCTTTCATTATTTTATCTATTTCCTCTTTATTTAAGAATGTATAGACTTTTAAATATTCTTCTACTTTTGTATCATCTGAATTTATTAAGTATTGATATAATTCATAACTAGATGTTTTGTTAATATCTAACCATAGTGCATTTCCTTCACTTTTACCAAATTTATTACCATTTGAGTCTAGAATAAGAGGCATTGTGAAACCATATGCTTCTTTTCCTTCAATCTTTTTAATCATTTCTATTCCTGTTGTTATATTTCCCCATTGGTCACTGCCAGCAGCTTGTAAGATACAATTTTTTTCTCTATAAAGATGTAAAAAATCATATCCTTGTAGTAGTGTATAAGAAAATTCAGCATATGTTATACCTGTTTCAAGCCTTCTGCTGATGATATCTTTTGCTAACATATAATTTACATTTATATACTTTCCAATATCTCTTAAAAATTCTAAGTATGTGTAATCTTTCATCCAATCATAGTTATTAACTATCTCTGCTTTTCCTTCGAGTATTGTACTTACTTGTTTTTTTATCCCATCAAAATTCTCTTGAATTTTTTCTTTTGAAATTATTTCTCTTTCAGCAGTTGGTCTTGGATCGCCGATTAGGCCTGTTGCTCCCCCGACCAAAAGAATAGGATGATGACCTGCTTTTGCTAGTCTTTTAGCTGTTATTAATGATGAATAGTGTCCAATGTGTAGACTGTCAGCAGTTGGATCTGTACCCCAATAAAATGTTATTTTCTGGTTATTAAGTTTTTCTTCTAAATCTTCTCCTGCTACATCTTTTATTAAACCTCTCCATTTTAGTTCTTCATATAGTGTCATATTTTTTCCTCCTTAAAATAAAAATTCATAAACTAAAGGACGAAAAACCGTGGTACCACCTTAATTTATGAATATCATACACTTTATACTATAACGCGTTACCGTTTAAACTCATGATATGTAATTCATAATATTTTTTTGTTAGTTTTCACCAAATACTAACTCTCTACTCAATAATGAAAAATATTACTACTGATTATCAGTCAATGTTTAATATGCTATTAATTTATCATAACTTTTAGTAAAAGTCAAATATTTTTATATAAAATTCTCTATTATAAATTTTAAAATAAAAAAAAATCTTAGCAACGTCCTATTTTTGCAAGATACTATCTTCGGCGCTGAAGAGCTTAACTTCTGGGTTCGGGATGGGACCAGGTGTACCCTCTTCGCTATCGTCACTAAGAAAATAATTTAGAGAAATAATTCTCTGAAAACTAAGATAATGTATAACATCAAATTACTTTGTAAAATATTCTTTATAATAACAATTTAGGATTAAATCCTCGATCTATTAGTATCAGTCAGCTCAACATATCACTATGCTTCCACCTCTGACCTATCAACCAGATAGTCTTTCTGGGATCTTACTTCATAAAGAATGGGAAAACTCATCTCGGAGGAGGCTTCCCGCTTAGATGCTTTCAGCGGTTATCCTTTCCATACATAGCTACTCTGCACTGCAACTGGCGTTACAACAGATACACCAGAGGTATGTTCATCCCGGTCCTCTCGTACTAAGGACAACTCTCCTCAATTTTCCTACGCCCACGACGGATAGGGACCGAACTGTCTCACGACGTTCTGAACCCAGCTCGCGTGCCACTTTAATGGGCGAACAGCCCAACCCTTGGAACCGAATCCAGCTCCAGGATGTGACGAGCCGACATCGAGGTGCCAAACACCACCGTCTATGTGAACTATTGGGTGGTATCAGCCTGTTATCCCCGGGGTAACTTTTATCCGTTAAGCGACGACCATTCCATTCTGAATCGCCTGATCACTAAGCCCTGCTTTCGCATCTGCTTGACTTGTTGGTCTCACAGTTAAGCTACCTATATACCTTTACGCTCTATGAATGATTTCCGACCATTCTGAGGTAACCATTGGGCGCCTCCGTTACATTTTGGGAGGCGACCGCCCCAGTCAAACTGCCCACCAGACACTGTCCCCGAACCGGATCACGGTCCTAGGTTAGAAATCTAATATAATAAGGGTGGTATTCCAAGGTTGACTCCACTAGAACTGGCGTCCTAGTCTCATAGTCTCCCACCTATCCTCTACAAATCATACCAAATTTCAATATCAAGCTACAGTAAAGCTCCACGGGGTCTTTCCGTCCTGTCGCGGGTAACCTGCATTTTCACAGGTATTAAGATTTCACCGAGTCTATGGTTGAGACAGCGCCCAGATCGTTACACCTTTCGTGCGGGTCAGAACTTACCTGACAAGGAATTTCGCTACCTTAGGACCGTTATAGTTACGGCCGCCGTTCACTGGGGCTTCAATTCAAAGCTTCATATCATATCGACATAAGTCAGATACTAACCTCTCCTCTTAACCTTCCAGCACTGGGCAGGTGTCAGCCCCTATACTTCGCCTTACGGCTTTGCAGAGACCTGTGTTTTTGGTAAACAGTCGCCTGGACGTCTTTACTGCGGGTCTATCGCTAGACCACCCCTTCTCCCTAAGTTACGGGGTTATTTTGCCGAGTTCCTTAACCGTAGTTCTCTCGCTCACCTTAGGATACTCTCCTTGCCCACCTGTGGCGGTTCTCGGTACGGGCACCTATATAATTAACCCTAGAAGCTTTTCTTGGAAGCTTGGCGTCACAAGAGTTCAATGCATCGCTGCATCTTCCCCATCACACTTCAGCCTTATCAATATACGGATTTGCCAATATATCAGCCTTTGTGTTTAGACCTAAATCCGATAATAGGCTCTTGTTAGCCTTCTCCGTCACTCCATCAGTTATATAGGTGGTACAGGAATATCAACCTGTTGTCCATCGACTACGCCTTTCGGCCTCGCCTTAGGGCCCGACTAACCCTGGGAAGACGAACTTGACCCAGGAAACCTTGGGCAAACGGTGGACGTGATTCTCACACGTCTTGCGCTACTCACACCGGCATTCTCACTTCTAAGCGCTCCAGCTGTCCTCACGGTCAACCTTCGACGCCCTTAGAACGCTCCCCTACCATTACAAAGTAATCCGCAGTTTCGGTATCATGCTTTAGCCCCGGTACATCTTCGGCGCAGTGCCACTCGACTAGTGAGCTATTACGCACTCTTTAAAGGATGGCTGCTTCTAAGCCAACCTCCTAGCTGTTCTGGCGACTCCACATCCTTTCCCACTTAGCATGAATTTTGGGACCTTAACTGGCGGTCTGGATTGTTATCCTCTCGCGTATGGACGTTATCACCCATACACTGACTCCTCTACATATTAACCTGGCATTCGGAGTTTGATTGCATTCAGTACAGCTAGACGCCGCCATCACACATTCAGTAGCTCTACCTCCAGGCAACTTATTAGAAGGCTAGGCCTAAACCTATTTCGGGGAGAACCAGCTATCTCCGAGTTCGATTGGAATTTCTCCGCTATCCTCAAGTCATCCGCGCCTTTTTCACAGACGTCGGTTCGGTCCTCCATGGTGTGTTACCACCACTTCAACCTGCTCAAGGATAGATCACTCGGTTTCGGGTCTATTACTGCATACTAAGCGCCCTATTAAGACTCGCTTTCGCTTCGGCTCCGTCTCTTCAACTTAACCTTGCATGCAACAATAACTCGCCGGTTCATTCTGCAAAAGGCACGCCATCACCCATTAACGGGCTTTGACTTTTTGTAAGCACATGGTTTCAGTATTCTATTTCACTCCCCTCCCGGGGTTCTTTTCACCTTTCCCTCACGGTACTTGTTCACTATCGGTCACTAGAGAGTATTTAGCCTTACGGGATGGTCCCCGCAGATTCAGACAGGGTTTCACGTGCCCCGCCCTACTCAGGATACCTCTAAAAGTTCAAAGCATTTCGCTTACAGGACTTTCACCTACTATGGTGTAACTTTCCAGAAAACTTCAGCTATGCTAAGAATTTCTTACTTTACAAAGAGGTCCTACAACCCCAGAATAAATTCTGGTTTGGGCTGTTCCCTTTTCGCTCGCCACTACTAAGGGAATCGATTTTTCTTTCTATTCCTCCGGTTACTAAGATGTTTCAGTTCGCCGGGTTGCTTTCTATGTAACTATGTATTCATTACATGATACTAACACATTACTGTTAGTGGGTTTCCCCATTCGGAAATCTCCGGATCAAAGTTTACTTACAACTCCCCGAAGCATATCGTTGTTCGTCACGTCCTTCATCAGCTTCTAGTGCCAAGGCATCCGCCATGCGCCCTTAATAATTTAACCACCATTTGTTATTGATATTTTCTACTATCCTAATTTGATGAGTTAAAAGAACATTAATTCTGCTCATTTTAAATCTTAATAGTGTTTTTCAACACTACCCTTATACATTATCTAGTTTTCAAAGAACTATTTTCTTGAGAGATTTGGTCTCTCAAAACTAAGCAAAACGAATCATAGCTAGTATACATTACTTGTTTTTCTTTCTCCATAGAAAGGAGGTGATCCATCCCCACGTTCCCGTAGGGATACCTTGTTACGACTTCACCCCAGTCACTGGTCCTACCTTAATTGGCCCCCTCCCTTGCGGGTTAGGCTACCAGCTTCGGGTATTACCAATTCCCATGGCGTGACGGGCGGTGTGTACAACACCCGGGAACGTATTCACCGTGACATTCTGATTCACGATTACTAGTGATTCCAACTTCATGGAGTCGAGTTGCAGACTCCAATCCGAACTGAGACTGACTTTGGAGATTAGCTCCACCTCGCGGTATTGCGACTCTTTATATCAGCCATTGTAGCACGCCTGTAGCCCTGGACGTAAGGGGCATGATGATTTGACGTCATCCCCACCTTCCTCCGGTTTGTCACCGGCAGTCTCCTTAGGGTTCTCAACTTAATGTTAGCAACTAAGGACAAGGGTTGCGCTCGTTATCGGACTTAACCGAACATCTCACGACACGAGCTGACGACAACCATGCACCACCTGTCACCCGGATAACCTCCAACATGTTTCCATGACTTTGCCGGGGATGTCAAACCTAGGTAAGGTTCTTCGCGTATCGTCGAATTAAACAGCATGCTCCACCGCTTGTGCGGGTGCCCGTCAATTCCTTTGAGTTTCAGCCTTGCGACCGTACTACTCAGGCGGAGTACTTAATGTGTTAACTTCAGCACTGGGTTCCCCCAACACTTAGTACTCATCGTTTACGGCGTGGACTACTAGGGTATCTAATCCTATTTGCTCCCCACGCTTTCGTGCCTCAGCGTCAGTAATGGCCCAGCAAGTCGCCTTCGCCACTGGTGTTCCTTCTAATATCTACGCATTTTACCGCTACACTAGAAATTCCATTTGCCTCTACCATACTCAAGTGACCCAGTTTCTAAGGCGGGCCGGAGTTGAGCTCCGGGATTAAACCTTAGACTTAAGAAACCGCCTACACACGCTTTACACCCAATAAATCCGGATAACGCTTGCCCCCTACGTATTACCGCGGCTGCTGGCACGTAGTTAGCCGGGGCTTATTCAAAAGGTACCGTCACTCTAGTATCATTTCCTATACTAGTCGTTCTTCCCTAATAAAAGTGTTTTACAATCCATAGGACCTTCATCACACACGCGGCATTGCTCGATCAGAGTTTCCTCCATTGTCGAATATTCCTAACTGCTGTCTCCCATAGGAGTTTGGGCCGTGTCTCAGTCCCAATGTGGCCGATCAACCTCTCAGTTCGGCTACGCATCGTTGCCTTGGTAGGCCATTACCCTACCAACTAGCTAATACGCCGCAGGCTCATCTTCAAGTGAAGCTTTAAAGGCTCCTTTTAATATAAAGCAACTTATCACTTTACATATCATCCGGTATTAGCAGTCGTTTCCAACTGTTGTCCCAGTCTCAAAGGTAGATTCCTACGTGTTACTCACCCTTTCGCCACTAAGCGGGTATCCAAATCCAATCTCGTGCAAGCACTCAATCTTCAATGGGCCGCTCCGTTCGACTTGCATGTCTTAGGCATGCCGCCAGCGTTCATCCTGAGCCAGGATCAAACTCTCCAATAAAATTATTTATTTTTAGTTTGATTGTTATTATTTTCCTAGCTATCTCAAATTGACGTTTTGCTCAGTTTTCAAAGATCAAATCTTTTTGTTCACTTTACTCAAGTGCTTTTTAATTATATCAAATGGTTTTTTAAAAGTCAACTGCTTTTTGCAAATTTCTTTGTTTTTTTTAACTATTATTTTGCCGCTTTTTGTTGGCTTTTTCATTCGACGTTTATTAATATAACAAATTGATATATGTTTGTCAACAAAAAAATGAAAAAAAATTCATTTTTTTGTTTTTCTATATATATTATGCTTAAAATCTCTACTTTATCACTATTGTTCTTATCAATTTTATACTTTTACTTTTTTTATTCTTTTAAATTCTTCATAATATTTTTTTGTGGTTTCTTTGTCAAATGGGTATTCTTTATTTCTTACTTTTTCTATTAATACTGTTAATTCATCTCTTAATATTTTATCTATTTTTTTTGAATAGTTCATTATTTTTTTATGATATTGATATTCTCCTCTATCTAGGACTTTAAATGAGCCATCTGGAAATACTCTTAAATCTAAATCATAATCTATATATTTTATTGTATTGTTTTCAATTATATATGGTGATGCAATATTACAATAATAATAAATACCAGTTGATTTTATTTGACCAATTATATTAAACCAGTTGTCTTTTGAAAAATACATAATTGCTGGTTCTCTTGTTCTCCATGTTCTTCCGTCTGATTCTGTCACTAATGTTTTATAATTTCCGAATATAGCATAATCCTTAGTTTGATCTATATATATTGCTTGGTCCCAGCTTCTGTGAATTTTATGATCGTGTTTATAACTATGTATATTAAATATGTCACCTACCTTAAATTCCATAATATCACTCCCTATTGGTTTTATTATATATCATTTTTAGGAATAAAATCAAATTAATTTATATGATGTGTTATTTGCAGATGTTTATAGACATAAAAAACAAATAGTAAACTATTTGTTTAGTATTTCTATTGCTTTTTGAAGCTGATTGTCATCTTCATCTTTTTGGGTTTCGTAATATTTATCATTAAATTGTTCTTCTATGGTTGGTTTTATACCAGTTTTATCAATGCTGTTTCCTTTTGAAGTTAGCCATGTTTCTGCAGTATATTTTACCATTGAACCATTAGATAGGTTTAACACCTTTTGAACAGTTCCTTTTCCAAATGTTGTTGTACCTATAAGAGTTGCTCCATATTCTTCGTTTAATGCTGCCGCTAGTACTTCTGATCCTGAAGCACTTCCTCCGTTTATTAATATAGCAATTTTATATTTTCTATTATTATTTTCTGTAGAATATATTTTTTCTAATTTATTTTTTGTTTTAATTTGGCAAATTACTTGATCTTTATTTAGAAATAAACTTGCAATGTTTTTGACTGATTCTAAATGACCACCAGTATTGTTTCTTACATCTATTATTAGACTATCAATACTTTGTTTTTCTAATTTTTCTAGTTGTTTTTTAAACTGTTCATCTGTATTTAGTGCAAATATAGATATATACATATATCCTATTTTCTTATCATTTTTTTCTAATACTTTTGATGTTACGGACGGTATAGAAATGGTTGCTGTCGATAATGACATAGTCTTTTCTTCATTTTTTCTTTTTATTGTTATTGTAAATGGTTTTTTATAATTTTTTATTTTGTCTGTTACTTCTTTTAAATTTTTATTATTAGTAGATTCATTATCAACTTTTATAATTATATCATTTTCTTTTATTCCTGCTTTTGATGCTGGTGAGTTTTCAAAAACACTGGTTACTATTATCTTTTTATCTTTATCTTGAATGACCTCTATCCCTATTCCTGTGAATGTTCCATTTAATTTTAAATTAAAGTCTTCTGATTGTTCTTCATTAAAGTATACAGAGTACTGATCTCCAAGAAAATTCATCATTCCTTGAATAGCGGCTTCACTTAGTTTTTCTTTATCTACTTTGCCATAATATTCATTTAATAGTGTATTATATACTTTTTCTAATTCACTTGTGTTTGATTTTCTAACTTTGCATTCAGTACATTTATTACTGAATATAACCTCTCCCACTAGTAAACCAAGTATTAATGCCATAATTATTACAATTATTAGTTCGGCTGAGTTAAACCTTACTTTGTCTATTTGAAGTTTTTTTTCTATTATTTTAAGTGTGTTTTTCATTTTTTTAGTTATTTTATTCTTTATATCTTTCATATATATCACCATTATAATGATATCACATATTTTGATAGTTATAAACTAATTTTATATTTTTTATGTTGTTTTGTAAAAAAGAAGCTTAGAAGCTCCTTAATTATTTTATTTTTCATTAATTGTTGCTACTACATTTAACGATTTTGCGACTTGTAGTAATTCTTGTTTATTCATGGTGTCTGATGCTATGTAATATTCTATTCCATTGCTTGTCCATGTGTATGAAACATCTGTTAATGATCCTACTGTATCTATTAATAAGAATGGTTCACCATATGTTGGAATTATTGTTAGTTCATCTGATGCTTTTACTGTTTCTTGCACTAATATGAATGGATTGTCTCCTGAAAATGTCATTATCATTCTTTGTCCATTTTCTGTTTCAATTGTTTCTTTGTTTGATAATGATGTATTAGTAGGTAAGTAGAATGGGAATAATGAGTCTTCAAGTAATGAAGTTGTTTCTTCTTTTGTTATTTCTTTATTTTCTTGTTCTTGATTGTTTTGTTGTTCATCGTTTTGCTCTTTGTTTTCTTCTTTTTCGTTGTTGTTTTGTTCATTATCTGTATTTACTTGATATTCTTCTGCAACTTTTTCTAGATTGAAGTATTCATCATCGAATGTTGGTTTTTTATCAATGTTAGAAACTATAAACTCTATGTATGGCACATCTTTTTCATCTAATACTTTTACTTTTTTTAGAGTACTGTTTTTATCTAATATTATTTGTTGTTTTTTATATGTTGGATTATTTGGGTAGTTGACTTTAGTTGTTAAAATAAAATTGTTATCTTGTTGTTCAAATGTTGCTTCTTTATCATTTTTTATGTCATTTACCAGTGATCCTAATAAATATACTTGTGAGTTATTATTTGGCCATGTTGATTGAAATTTGAAACTCTTATTAATTGATGGGGATATTACATATACTCCATCATTATTTTTTAAAATTATTTGTTTATAGTTATTTGATTTGTTTGTTAGTACAACTTTGTAGTTATCATCTTTTTTGTAACTTACTTCAACATCATACTTATATGTGTCATCATTGTTGGTCAAGGACATTTCTCCTTCAATATAATAACTTTTTAAATTTTCTGAATCTTTTATGAAGTTGTCTTTTATTTTTTCTTCATTTAAAGTTCCACACCCTGTCAATAATAGTGTCATTACTAAAGCAACGCTTAAAAATTTTTTTTTCATATTTCACTCCTTCTTTTCTTTCATTTAATTATATTTATATGTTTTTTTATTATTCGTGAATATTTTTATTTTTTTAGTACATAATATTTAACGAAATAGGAAAAGGAGGAATTATATGAGTACTTTACAAAAAGTGGCTTTAGTTTTCACCATAATTGGTGCAATTGTATGGCTTCTTGTTGGTTTATTTGATTTTAATTTAGTTACTTCTTTATTCGGAGAAGCTAATATTATATCTAGAATTATTTATATAGTTGTAGGTATATGTGGATTAATAAATATTGGACTATTTTTTGAAGAAGATTAAAAAAACTCAAGATTGTGTTTCTTGAGTTTTTTTATATTTCCATTAATTCTTTTTCTTTTTCTTTTGTTAATTCCTCTATCTTCTTGTTATAATCATTTACTACTTCTTGAATAATGTCTATTATGTTTTTTTCTTGATCTTCTGGAAGTTCATCATCTTTAACAATTTCTATTACATCTCTGCGAATGTTTCTTATTGCTATTCTTCCTTCTTCTGCATATTCTTTTACTATTTTAACTAATTCTCTTCTTCTTTCTTCAGTTAACTGTGGAATAGTAATAAATACTGTTTCTCCATTATTATTCGGAGTAACACCAAGATTTGCTTCGAATATTGCTTTTTCTATTGCTCCAAGTAAGTTTTTATCAAATGGTTTAACGCTTAATTGTCTTGCTTCTGGAACGAATATTGTTGCAACTTGTTTTATTGGCGTTGGTGTTCCATAGTATGATACCATTACATCATCTAACATACTTGGATTAGCACGTCCTGCTCTCACAGTAGTAAATCTTTCTTCAAGATTTTTAATTGCTTTGTTCATTTTTTCAATTGCAATTTGTTTATAGTCGTTATTCATAGTTATCTCTCCTCATATAATATTTTTTATAAGAAATAAATTGTATAAATTTTTCTTACATTGACTATTTTATTTTTATTCTATTTTTTAAAAGTAAAATAGTTAAAACTTTAAATTATTTTATCCTTGTTTCATTATATTATCGAAATATGCTAACTAGGATCTATTTTGTCTTTCATATAAATTATATCAAATAAGAAATAAATTGTGAATAAAAACTGATACTTTTTGTAGTATCAGCATTATTTTGTTATTTTTTTAAAACCTTCGATAATTAACTTTTGATATTGTTCTGCTAGTTTTATACTATTATTTGATGAGTCAAATTCAAAATCATCATAATATCCATATATTGTTTTGTCTACTATGAATACTATTGCTGGTGTTGAAAATAATTTTTCTTCTGTTTTATAAATTTGATCTTCTTTTTCCATATTTAATGGATTTATATATTCATTTAGTTTATCTAGCATTTCACCATACAGTTTAGTTCCATCAGCGGTTTTGATTATTTTTTTATCTTTTATTTCATATTTTGGATTATTATCTTTATAATTATAATAATATATATCAACATCATAATCTTTTTGAATATCATTCAAAGAGTTTACAAGATATCTAGATTTGTTGTCTTGTGGTTCTCCGATAAAGATTACGTTGTTTGATGAAAAAACATTTTTTATATTATTCATGTCTAGATATTTGAAGTTGTTATCTTTTTCTATATTTAGTTGATAATTTAAGCTATTATAGTTTTCGTATTCAACTTTAAAATTCAACCCATCGATAACTTGTTCTTCTTTTTCTATTTGTGGTTTTATTTCACAACCACATATTAGAAAAATTGATATTATTAATATAACGTACTTCTTCATGTTATTATCCGTTTATTTGATTTTTTACTTCCTCTGCAAAATTTTCGACTTTCTTTTCCATACCTTCGCCTACTTCGTATCTTACAAGTTTTACGATTGTTCCACCATTTTGAGTAACATATTTTTCAACTGTTTCTTTATTTTCAGCTTTGATAAATATTTGATCAGTTAAACATACTTCTTCGTAGAATTTTTTTACTTTGCCAACCATTATTTGTTCAATTCTATCTTCTGGCTTTCCTTCGTTTAGTAATTGTTCTCTCATGATTGTTTTTTCCTTTTCTAAAACTTCAGCTGGTACTTCTTGTTCATTTAGGTATAGTGGTCTCATTGCAGCTGCGTGCATTGCTACTTCCTTGGCAACTTCTTCGTTTGATCCTTCAAGTAGTGTTAATGCAACGATTCTGCCTCCCATATGTGTATATGAACCAAATACTTGTGAATCTGTTTTTTCTAATTTTTCAAATCTTCTAAAACTAATTTTTTCTCCGATTGTTGATGTGATAGCTATTATTTTGTCACTAATCTTTTCTCCGTTTACTTCAAGATTTAGTGCCTCTTCCATAGTTTTAGCGTCACTTTCTAATAAATCTTTAGATAATTCGTTTACAAAATTTTGAAATTTTTCATTTTTTGCAACAAAGTCTGTTTCAGAATTTACTTCAATTACTATTGCTTTATTTCCATCAATTAAAACGCTTGCTAATCCTTCTGCTGCTATTCTTTCTGCTTTTTTAGCAGCTTTTGATATACCTTTTTCTCTTAACCATGTGATTGCTGCTTCCATGTCTGCATTTGTTTCTTGAAGTGCTTTTTTGCAATCCATCATTCCTGCCCCTGTTTTTTCTCTTAATTCTTTTACATCTTGAGCGCTAAACATAGTATACCTCCTAATTATTTTAATGCTTCCAATAAGTCAGCTTTTTTCATTGTACTATAACCTTTTATTTCTTTTTCTTTAGCTAATACTTTTAATTCTGCTAAAGTTAAGCCTTCAAGGTTTGTTTCTTGTTTTGTTTCTTGTTTTGTTTCTTGTTCTAATTTTTCAATTTTTTCTTCTGTTTTATCTTCTTTTGTTATTTCTGCTTTTTTTGGTTTATTGGCCTTGTCTTCAGGTGAAACACAGTTTAACATTTCTCCCCCATTAACTTCATTTATAGCATTTGCTAAGGCACCAATTACTAGTTTTACAGCTCTTACTGCATCATCATTTGCTGGAATTACATAATCTACCATATCTGGATCACAGTTAGTATCTACTATACCAAATACTGGTATTTTTAATTTTCTAGCTTCTTTTATAGCTGTTTCTTCAACACGTGGATCTACAATGATCATAGCACTTGGTAATTTTTTCATTTCTCTAATTCCACGTAAGTTTTTATTTAATTTTTCATATTCTTTCTTGATTTGTGCAACTTCTTTTTTAGGTAATAATTCCAATATACCTTCTTTTTCCATTGTTTCAATTTCGTCTAATCTTCTTACTCTATTTTTGATAGTCTTAAAGTTTGTTAAAGTTCCCCCTAACCATCTTTCATTTATAAAGTAATTATTGGTTCTAATAGCATTTTCTTCCATAGCTTCTTGTGCTTGTTTTTTAGTTCCTACGAATAAGAAAGTTCCTCCGTTTTCTGCTATTTTTTTAATTTCTGCATATGCTTCTTCTATGCATTTTGCTGTTTTTTGTAAATCAATTATATAAATATCATCTCTTGATGTATAAATATATTCTCTCATTTTTGGATTCCATCTTCTTTTTTGATGTCCAAAATGTACTCCTGCTTCTAATAAATAATTCATTGACACTACTGTCATAATATTCCTCCTTCGTTTTATCTTCTACTAAGTTCAAAATAATATCACCATTCGGCACTAGATATTAAAATCCGTTAGTATGTTTTTTTATTTTAATGCTTCTAATAATTCTGCTTTTTTCATTGAAGTGTATCCTTCAATTTTCTTTTTTTTTGCAAGTTCTTTTAATTGTGCTACTGTCATTTTAGAAACATCATTTGTTTTTTCTTCTTTTACTTCTTTTTTAGCTTCTTTCACAACTGTTTTATTTTCTACTTTACCGTTTTTAGCGATTTTAACTAGATTTGCAAACGCTTCTTTATCATTTATTGCTAATTCTGATAACATTTTTCTATTGATTTCTACTCCTGCTTTATTTAATCCATCAATAAATCTTGAATAACTAATATCATTATTTCTACATTCTGCATTAATTCTTGTAATCCATAATTTTCTGAAGTTTCTCTTTGTTTGTTTACGATCGCGGTATGCATATCTTTCTGAATGCATTACTTGTTCATGAGCTGTTTTATATAATCTATGTTTACTTCCAAAGTAACCTTCGGCTTTTTTTAGGACTTTTTTACGTCTTGCACGTGTTACAACACTATTTTTAACTCTTGTCATTTTTTTACTCCTCCTTATCTTATTACATTTTTAAATCTTTTTAAGTCTGACTTGCTTAATTCAGATTTAGCTCCAGCCTTTCTTGATTGAGCTGGGCTTTTCTTTCCTGTTTGGTGGTTATTACCAGCGTTTAACTTTGTAATTGAACCACTTTGTCTAATATTTAATACCTTTTTTGTTCCTTTATGAGTTTTAATTTTTCCCATGGTAATCCTCCTTATTTTTCTTTTATCGGTGCAAGTATCATAGTCATGTTTCTCCCATCTAATTTTGCTTGTTGTTCGATTGTTGCTATGGAATTAACTTCGTTTGCAAATCTTGTCATTACATCTATACCTCTGTCAGTATGAAGCATTTGTCTTCCTTTGAATCTAATGCTTAGTTTTACTTTGTGCCCTTTTTCTAAATATTTAGAGGCATTCCTTAGTTTTGTATTAAAATCACCAATATCTATATCGGGTGACAAACGATATTCTTTTAATTCTACAATATTTGCTTGTTGTTTTTTCTTTGCTTCTTTTTGTTTTTTTGCTTTTTCATACTTAAACTTATTATAATCCATTATTTTGCATACTGCAGGATTAGCATTTGGATTTATAAGAACTAGGTCTAAACCAGCATAGTTTGCAATCGTTAAAGCATCTTTTATTCCTTTGACTCCTAATTGTTCCCCATTTGGGCCAATTACTAAAACATGACTTTCTTTGATCTGTTCATTTGTTAACAAATCATTACTTTTTGTTGCTATACAAAACACCTCCATAAATTATAAAAAGAGTACGAAATGTACTCCTATCCGACCTAAAAAAACACATAATAATTGCGTAGGCATTGACCTATGATTTTTCATCATCAGGTGGATATAAGACATCTCTTTCCTTTTTAACACTTAAGATTATACACAAATTATATGCTTTTGTCAATAAAAATTGTTATATTGTTATATTATCTATTTTACTTTTTTTCTTTTTCTTCTAATATTTTGATTATTTTATTTTGATTTATTGTCAACTTGTTTATTTGTTCGTGTAGTTGTTCCAAAATCAATTCACTTTTCAAATCTGTTTTATAATCATTTTTTCCTCTTAAGGTATCTTTTTTTGCACTTCTATTTTGACTCATCATTATGATCGGCGCTTGAAGTGCTGCGATACATGATAATAATAAATTAAGCAATATAAATGGATAGGGATCAAGATTTTTTAGTATTGTAACATTTAACAATATCCATATTATTATGAATAAACTAAAACCTATTATAAATCCCCAACTACCTGCAATTTCTGTAAATTTGTCTGCTAGAGCATCCCATTTTGTTTTTGTTTCTTCAAATTGTTTATCAACATCTATTGCTAGCGGTTCATCAAATAACAGTTCCATTAGTTCATCTTCACTTAGTTCTTCGTTGTTTTTATTAATTAATTTTTTTACTATTTCTTTTCGCGTTACCATCATCTTCCAAACCCCATTCTTTTCTTCATTAATTCGTACTTTTCTTTAGCTTCTTGTCTTGATTTTTCTATTCCTTTATTTAATACTTTGTCTATCTCATCACTGTTTAATATTTGATTATATTTTTCTTGTATTTTTGTAATTTCGTTTATTACTACTTCTGCTACTTCTTTTTTGAATTCACCATAATTAGAACCTTTAAATTCTTGTTCTATTTCTTCGGTTGTTTTATTTGTAAATACTTTGTAAATATTAATTAGATTTGATATTCCTGGTTTATTTTCTTTATCATACTTTATTGTCATATCTGAATCTGTTGTTGCTCCCATTATTTTTTTTCTTATTGTTTCTTTATCGTCTAATAGATTAATTACTCCTTTTTGGTTTTCACTTGATTTTGACATTTTTTTAGTAGGGTCTATTAAATCCATAATTTTAGCACCTTCTTCTGGTATTAATGGTTCTGGAATAGTAAATGTTAAACCATACTTTTTATTAAACCTTTCTGCTATGTCTCTCGCTAGTTCTACGTGCTGTTTTTGATCTCCACCGACTGGCACATAATTTATATCATATGCTAGAATGTCTGATGCCATTAATACTGGATATGTTAATAAGCCACTTGTAAAGTTTATGTTTTTTAAACTTTTGTCTTTGAATTGTGTCATTCTAGATAATTCTCCATAGTAGGTGTTGCATTCCAGAAGCCATGATATATTTGCATGATATTCATTTTCTGACTGAATAAATATAGTGTTTTTGTTAGGATCAATTCCACACGCTAGATAAAGAGCAAGGAGACTTTTTACTTTTGATGATAATGTTTTGGGATCTTGTGGTACAGTAATTGCATGCAGATCTGCAACAAATATGTATGAATCAAATTCATCTTGATATTTTACCATTTGTTTTATTGCACCAATATAGTTTCCAATATGAATTGTACCTGTTGGTTGCAAACCAGTTAATATTTTCTTCTTGTTCATCTTAATCACTTCCATTTTAATTATATCATTTATTTACTTTAATTAAAACTTTTATTTATAATTTTACATAAAAAAAGATCTGAATTCAGATCTTTTTTTATTAATTATTCAACAATTTCAGAAACTTTACCAGCACCAACTGTTCTACCACCTTCACGGATTGAGAATTCAGTTCCGTTTTCAAGTGCAATTGGGTGAATTAATTCTACTGTCATTGAAACATTGTCTCCAGGCATAACCATTTCAACACCTTGTGGTAATTCGATTACACCAGTAACGTCAGTTGTTCTGAAGTAGAATTGTGGTCTGTAGTTTGCAAAGAATGGAGTATGTCTTCCGCCTTCTTCTTTTGATAATACATAAACTTCAGCTTTGAATTTATGATGAGGTGTAACTGTTCCTGGTTTTGCAAGAACTTGTCCACGTTCTACTTGTTCACGAGAAATACCACGTAATAATACACCAGCATTGTCTCCAGCTTCAGCATAATCTAATGATTTTTTGAACATTTCAATTCCTGTAACTACAGTTTTTTGAGTTGGTTTAATACCAACGATTTCAACTTCGTCATTTAGATTTAATTTTCCACGTTCTACACGTCCTGTAACTACAGTTCCACGACCTGTAATAGTGAATACATCTTCGATGCTCATTAGGAATGGTTTATCAACATCACGTGTTGGAGTTGGAATCCATTCATCAACGGCATCCATTAGTTCTTCAATTTTTTCAACGTATTTTGGATCTCCTTCAAGAGCTTTAAGTGCTGAACCGCAGATAATTGGAGTTTCATCTCCTTCGAATCCGTATTCATTTAATAAATCTCTAACTTCCATTTCAACTAATTCAATTAGTTCTGGGTCGTCAACCATATCACATTTGTTTAAGAATACTACCATTCTTGGTACTCCTACTTGACGTGATAATAGGATGTGTTCTCTTGTTTGAGCCATTGGTCCATCTGTAGCAGCAATTACTAAGATAGCCCCATCCATTTGTGCTGCACCTGTAATCATGTTTTTAACATAATCAGCATGTCCTGGGCAGTCTACGTGAGCATAGTGACGTTTTTCAGTTTCATACTCAACGTGAGCAGTATTAATTGTAATACCTCTTTCTCTTTCTTCTGGAGCTTTATCTATGTTTGCATAATCAACGAATTGTGCTCCACCTTTTTTTGCTAATACACTTGTAATAGCAGCAGTTAATGTAGTTTTACCGTGGTCTACGTGACCAATTGTACCAACGTTAACGTGTGGTTTACTACGATTAAATTTTTCTTTTGCCATAATTTTTTCCTCCTTTTCAAAATTACATTATAATTGTATCTAACAATTGAAAATTTTTCAACTGTTTTGACCTATTTTTTTCATTAATTACCGCTTTTTTTAATTATTTCTTCGGCAATATTTTTTGGGACTTCTTCATAATGGTCTGGTACCATTTGGAAAGTTCCTCTTCCTTGAGTGTTTGATCTGATGCTTGTTGCATAACCAAACATTTCTGATAATGGAACCATAGCTTCAAATGCAATTGCATTTCCACGTGATTCTTGTGATAATGGTTTACCACGTCTTGCTGTGATATCTCCCATTACATTTCCTAGATATTCTTCTGGTACAACGATGTCTACTTTCATGATTGGTTCAAGAATTACAGGTTTACATTTGTTTTTAGCTTCTTTTAATGCCATTGATGCTGCAATTTTGAATGCCATTTCTGATGAATCGACATCATGATATGAACCATCGAATAGTGTAGCTTTTACGTCAATCATTGGGTATCCTGCTAATACACCAGTTTGTAGAGCATCTTGTAATCCTTTATCAGTTACTGGGATATATTCTCTTGGTACTACACCACCAACGATAGCATCAACGAATTCGTATCCTTTATCTGGATTTGGTTCAAATTTAATCCATACGTGTCCGTATTGTCCACGTCCACCAGATTGTTTAATATATTTACCTTCACATTCACCTGTTTGTGTAATTGTTTCTCTATATGCAACTTGCGGTTTACCAACGTTTGCTTCAACGTGAAATTCTCTTCTCATACGATCTACTAATACGTCTAAGTGTAGTTCTCCGATACCAGCAATAATAGTTTGCCCAGTTTCAGTATCAGTGTGTACTCTGAATGTTGGATCTTCTTCTGCAAGTTTTTGAAGAGCAATTGCCATTTTATCTTGATCTGCTTTTGATTTTGGCTCAATAGCAAGTTCAATTACTGGATCTGGTACTTCGATTGATTCAAGAATAATTGGTTTCTTTTCATCGCATAAAGTATCTCCAGTTGTTGTATTTTTTAATCCTACTGCTGCAGCGATATCACCTGCATATACTTCAGATATTTCAGTTCTATCATTTGCATGCATTTGTAGAATACGTCCTACTCTTTCTTTTGAATCTTTTGTACTATTTAGTACATATGAGCCACTTGATAAATGTCCTGAGTAAACTCTAAAGAATGTTAAGCGTCCAACAAATGGATCTGTCATTACTTTAAATGCTAAGGCACTAAATGGTTCTGAATCAGATGGATGTCTTTCATCAGCTTCTCCTTTTAGGTTAGTTCCTTTTACTGAAGAAATATCAAGCGGTGATGGTAAGTAATCAATTATCGCATCAAGTAATAATTTAATTCCTTTGTTTCCTAATGCTGTACCGCACATGAATGGGAAAAATTTAGCTTGTAGAACACCATTTCTTATTGCTTTTTTAATTAGCTCAACAGAAACTTCTTCTCCTTCAAGGTATTTTTCCATTAATTCATCATCAAACTCTGCGATTGCTTCAAGTAGAGCTGTTCTATATTCTTCTACTTTATCCGTCATATCTGCTGGTATTTCTATTTCAGTATAGTTTTCATCAGCATTGCCATCGAAATGATAAGCTTTTCTAGTGATAATATCTATTACTCCATTGAAATCAGATTCTGCTCCAATTGGAAGTTCGATAGCAGCAGTGTTTGCTCCTAAACGATCTTTTACACTTTTCAAGCTCATATAAAAGTCTGCTCCAAGTTTATCCATTTTATTTGAGAAGATAATTCTTGGTACGTGATATTCATTTGCTTGTCTCCAAACAGTTTCACTTTGCGGTTCAACTCCAGCATTTGAGTCTAGTAGTAATACTGCTCCATCTAGTACTCTTAAACTACGTTGTACTTCAACTGTAAAGTCTACGTGTCCTGGAGTATCAATGATATTATATCTGTATCCTTTCCAGAATGCTGTTGTTGCAGCACTTGTTATTGTAATTCCACGTTCTTTTTCTTGTTCCATCCAGTCCATTTGAGAAGCTCCGTCATGAGTTTCACCAATTTTATGGATTTTTTTAGTATGATATAAGATACGTTCTGTAGCTGTTGTTTTACCGGCATCGATGTGTGCCATTATACCAAAGTTTCTTGTTTTTTCTAAACTTGTTCCTCTAGCCATTGTATCCTCCCTACCATCTATAATGAGCAAATGCCTTGTTGGCTTCTGCCATTCTATGAGTATCTTCGCGTTTTTTAACTGAAGCTCCTGTTCCGTTTGAAGCGTCAATTATTTCGTTAGCTAAGTTTTCAGCCATTCCGTGGCCTCCTCTTAGTCTTGCATAATTTGTTAACCATCTTAGTCCTAAAGTTTGCGATCTTTCTTCAGATACTTCGATTGGTACTTGATAGTTAGAACCACCAACGCGGCGTGATTTAACTTCTAAAGCTGGTTTTATATTTTCCAATGCTTGATTAAATACTTCCATTGGATCTTGTCCAGTTTTTTCTTTAATCATATCAAATGCATCATATAATATTGTTTGTGCTTTTCCTTTTTTACCATCTAACATCATTGAGTTGATTAATTTAGTGACAACTTTTGACTTATATATTGGATCTGGTAAAACGTCTCTTTTAACTGCACGTCTTTTACGCATTTTATTCCTCCTTTACTATTTGTTAATTATTTTTATTTTCCTCTTTTAGTTCCGTATTTAGAACGTGCTTGTTTACGATCTTTAACTCCTTGAGTATCCATTGTTCCACGAACGATATGGTATCTAACCCCGATTAAGTCTTTTACACGTCCACCACGAATTAATACAACACTATGTTCTTGTAGGTTGTGTCCTTCTCCAGGTATGTAAGCATCTACTTCTTTACCATTAGATAATCTAACACGAGCATATTTTCTTAATGCTGAGTTTGGTTTCTTTGGTGTTTTAGTTCCTACACGAATACATACTCCACGTTTTTGTGGTGATGGTATTTCTGTAGCTTTCTTTTGTAAAGTATTCATTCTTACTCCTAATACTGGAGATTTTGATTTTCTTGTTTTGTCTTTTCTGTTTTTTCTAACTAATTGATTAATTGTTGGCATAACTTCTCCTTTCTATACACATATCCAGGTGTATCATTTTCTTTAATTTTTATTAGGTTTATAAAATAAACCCAATCAAATTCAAACATTGCTAATATATCATGTTATTTTGTGTTTGTCAATTGTTTTTTAGTATTTTTAAGTGTTTTTACAATTATTTTCCTTTATTATAATATGCAATTTTTATTAGTTATTAACAAAAAAAGATGAGGTTGACTCATCTTCTACTGTTTTGTTTAATATATTTTGATTTGTTTTTACTTTAGGTCATTTAATATTTATTCCATATTTGTTTTCTACTGTATCATAGAATATATAGTTTTTTGGAGGATCATAGGTTAGGTTTAATAATATCATGTAAAAAATAATTATTAGAATTATTGATATTTTACTTAAGATATCATTTTCTTTTTTTTGATTTAAAATGTAGTAACTTAGCATTTGCTCTAGTATAATAACTATTAATAATAGGAATATGCTTATTATTATTTTTTCTCCAATTAAATTGTAAATTGGCAGATATAGAATTAGGTAAATTATTATACTAGTAAATGCGGTTAAGAATAGTTGATAAGGGTAATTGTTATAGTTTATTTTGTTTTTCTTTAGGAGAATTATTTCTATTAGTCCCCATGAAAGTATTCCAGTATATAATAATTTCATGTGCTCCCATATGCTTTCATTTACAGGAAATAGGATGCTAAATATTGGATTAGGAAACCATTGATATAGAAAATGATAAAGAAATGATAGTGCAAAAATTGTTATTATTCCAATTATTTTTATTTTTTTTAGACTCATATTATCACCATTACTAATATATTCTTTATTATGTTATTTATTAAAGAATAAAATAAAAAAGAAGCGGTTTAGCTTCTTATAACTGTTTTTCTAATATTAGTAGTTTTTCTTGTTCTTCTTTTAATTTTTGTCTATCTATTTCTACAATGTTTTGTGGTGCTTTATTTATATAATTTTCATTTGATAGCAACTTTGTTCTTTTTTGTATTGATTGTTTTAACTTTTCTATTTCTGATATTAATAGTTCTTTGTTAATTTCTTTTCCTTTTTGATAGAAAGCTATTTCTATATTAGTTGATTTGTAGTTATATTCTTTTGTATCTAGTGGTTGTTCTTTTATTATTTGTTCATCTTTTATTTTTAGAGCAAATTTATATAACTCTTCATAGTTACTATTTATTTTAATTTTAGCATCTTTTGTAATTTCGTTTACTACCTTTAAATTTCTTATGTTTTTTATGTCTTCGATTAGTTTGTCTATTAGTTTTTCTTCTGTTTCATATATTTGATCTTTATCGTATGTAGGATATTTACTTATTACAATACTTTCTTGATCTTTTATTGGTAACATTTGATATATTTCCTCAGTTACGTATGGCATAAATGGATGTAGCATTTTGATTATGTTTGTTAGGACTTCAAGTAATACTGTTTTTGTCGTATTACTTTTTAGGTTGTTTTTTGATAGTTCTATATAATTATCGCAGAAATCTTCCCATATGTATTTATATAAAGTGTTTCCTACGTTATTAAATTCATATTTATCCATATTTTCTGTTATTTCTTTTATTGTTTTATTAGTTTTTGTCAATATCCATTTATCTATTTCTGTTAGATTTTCTAATGTATATTCTTCTTTTTTGAAGTTTTCAATGTTCATTAGAACAAATCTTGAGGCATTCCATAGTTTGTTGATAAAATTCCATGTTGATGATACTTTTTCTTCATCGTATCTTAAATCCATTCCTAAAGATGAGTTAGTTGTCAAAAAGTATCTTAAGGAATCCGCTCCATATTGTTCAATGACATCCATTGGGTCGACACCATTTCCTAATGATTTTGACATTTTTCTTCCTTGTTTGTCTCTGATTAACCCATGAATTAAACAGTCTTTAAATGGCCTTTTGCCTGTAAATTCTAAACCTTGGAATGTCATTCTATTTACCCAAAATGGAATTATATCATAGCCTGTCACTAATACATTGTTTGGATAGTATCTAGTTAAATCTTTTGTTTGTTCGGGCCACCCTAGTGTTGAAAATGGCCACAGAGCGCTTGAAAACCATGTATCTAGAACATCTTCATCTTGAGTCCAACCTTGTTCTTGTGGCGGATTTATTCCAACATATATTTCATCATCTTTGTACCATGCTGGTATTTTGTGACCCCACCATAGTTGTCTTGATATACACCAATCATAAGTTATTTCCATCCAATGATTCATTATTTTTTCATATCTTTCAGGAACGAAGTTTACTTTTGTTTGCTTGTTTTTTTGGTTTTCTAATACTCTATCTGCGAGTGGTCTCATTTTTACAAACCATTGTTTCGATAGATAAGGTTCAACCATTACGTCTGTTCTTTCTGAGTATCCTACATTATGGGTTATTTCTTCGATTGATATCAAAAGGTTTTGTTTTTTTAGATCTTCTGCTAATTGTTTTCTGCATTCAAATCTATCTAGTCCTTCATATTGAAGAGCATTTTTATTCATTGTTCCATTTGGATTTATGACCACTATTCTTTCAAGATTATGACGTTCTCCTACCGCAAAGTCGTTAGGATCATGAGCTGGGGTTATTTTAACTACTCCTGTTCCAAATTCTGGATCAGCGTGTTGATCTGCTATTACTGGAATTTTTTTATTTACTATTGGTAGTATTACATTTTTACCAATATATTTTTTGTATCTTTCATCTTTTGGATTTACTGCTACTGCGGTATCTCCGAAGAGTGTTTCTGGTCTTGTTGTTGCTATTTCTAAATAATTATCTTCGTCTTCGATGTAGTATTTTATATGATAGAAGGCTCCTTTTGTTTCTTTATATATTACTTCTTCATTTGATAATGCTGTTAATGCTTCTGGATCCCAATTTATTATTCTTTCTCCTCGATAAATTAATCCTTTATTATAAAGATCCACAAATACTTTTTTAACTGCATTGGATAGTCCTTCATCAAGAGTGAATCTTTCTTTAGAATAATCTAGAGATAGTCCTAGTTTTGCCCATTGTTCGTGGATGTTTTCAGCATATTCTTTTTTCCATTCCCAGGCTTTTTTTAGCCATTCATCTCTATCCATTTCTCTTGGATTAATTCCTTGTTCTTTTAGTTTTTTATCTACTTTAGCTTGAGTGGCTATTCCAGCGTGATCCATTCCTGGTAACCATAAAGCATCATATCCTTGCATTCTTTTATATCTTATTATAATGTCTTGAATAGTTGTATCCCATGCGTGTCCAAGGTGTAATTTTCCTGTTACGTTGGGAGGAGGTATTACAATACAGAATGGTTCTTTGTTTAAATCTCCACTTTTAAAGTAATTATTTTTTAACCATATTTCATATTTTGATTCTTCTACTTGTTTATGATTGTATTTTTTATCTAACATTTTAAACACTTCCTTTTAATAATTAAAAACATTTCATCCAAAGGACGAAATGTTCGTGGTACCACCTTATTTTGTAATATAATATTACCTTATTCTTATTTAACGCATAAGTACGAATTATTTTACTTATTTCAAATAATCACTCGGAAGCTACCTTCGATTACTTTATATAGTAGTTTTCAGCTTACACTACCTCTCTTTGATACTTAGTAATTTACTCCTCTTCGTCATTGATTTATAAAATATGTTTATATTATAACATAGTTTTTAGTGTTTGCAAATAGTTTATAATGCACTTATTCCACTTACTGCGATAAATAGAACCATTAATAATATAAATACTAACAATAAGAATACCATCATTCCCCAACCATGATTGTTTAGTTTCAATTTATCACCTCAATTCATTAAGTCCTTAATACAAGAAACTGCCGCTATTGCACCGTCTGATGACGCAGTTATAATTTGATAAGCTTCTTTTTTTACTATGTCTCCAGCAGCGTATATTCCTTTTACTTTTGTTCTTCTTGATTCGTCTACATTAATATAACCTTTTTCATCTAGAATTTCAAGATTTTTCAGGAATTTTGTTGCTGGTTCATATCCTATAAATATAAAACATGCCTTTACATATAAGTCTTTATCTCCTTTATCTGTTTTTAGTGTTATATACTCTAATTTTTTATTTTTTCCATGGAACTCTTTTACTTCACTGTTATTTATTACTTCGATGTTCTCTTTATCTTTTACTTTATCTACAAGAACCGGATCTCCTTTTAGAGAATCGCTTCGATTGATTATTGTTACTTTTTTACATATTTCAGATAGGTATAGTGCTTCTTCTAGGGCACTGTTTCCTCCGCCAACAATTGATACTTCTTCATTTTTATATAAAGCACCATCGCATAATGAACAAAAACTTATTCCTTTGCCTTCAAGTCTTTTTCCACTGGTGTTTTTTAATTTCTTTGGTTCTCTTCCAATTGCAATTATTACTTTTTTAGCAGTATATTCTCCTTTATTTGTTATGACTTTTTTATATTCATTGCTATCTATAATTTCTTTCACTTCTTCAAATTTTTGAGGTATTTGTTGAGCATTTATTTGTTCATAGAATTTATAAGCAAGTTCTGGCCCGGCAATTTGGATTATTCCAGGGTAGTTTTCTATTGTTGATGTTTTATTTAGTAATCCTCCGGGTGTATTTTTTTCTATTATTAAACAGTTGAGATTGGCTCTTTTTAGATAGATGGCTGCAGTTATGCCAGCAGGCCCCATTCCTATTACTATTACATCATAATCAGTTTTCATTTATATCATCCCTTTCTTTATTTCTATTTGTTCTTGTATCTTTTTTCTTTCTTAAAATCAAGTATAAGCCAAGCAAAAATAAGATTACTGATACTACTTGTGCTACTTTAATTGGTCCTAGCATTAATGAGTCTGTTCTTAGTGATTCTATTAAAAATCTTGCAATGCTATACCAAACAAAGTATATACCAGTTAGTTGTCCTGTCTTTAGGTTTAGTTTTTTTCTTAAAACTATTAGAAGGATAAATCCTAAGAAATTCCATACTGATTCATAATAGAATGTGGGGTGATAATAAGTTCCATTGATCTTCATTCCTTTTATTACAAAGTCTGGTATCGGAAGATTTTCTAGTGTTTGTTTTAGTACTTCTGGTCCATGAGCTTCTTGATTTATAAAGTTACCCCATCTTCCTATAGCTTGTCCTAGTATTAAAGCAGGTGCTGCTATGTCAAACATTTTTAAAAAGTTTATTTTGTTCTTTCTTGAATAGTATATAAAGAATATTGCTCCAGCAATTATTCCTCCATGGATTGCTAGTCCTCCATTGTATATTTCAACTATTTCTATGGGATTTTTTATGTAGTAATTAAGATTGAATAAAACATAGTATATTCTAGCTCCAAGTATTCCCCATAGGACTCCATAAAATATTAAGTTTGTTATAATTTCTTCTTTTATGTTTTGTTGTTTTGCTTGTTTAAATAGTACAGCTGAGCCAGTTATTATGGCTAGTAATATAATTATAGAGTACCAGTATATTTTTATTGGTCCAAGTGATAATGCAATTGGATTCATATTATTCCCCCTTATAGGTATTTCTTAAGATATTGCCCAGTATAAGATTCTTTTATTGTTGCTATTTGTTCTGGTGTTCCCGTTGCTATTACTGTTCCTCCTTCTGCTCCTCCTTCTGGACCTAGGTCAATTATGTAATCTGCTGTTTTTATTAAATCAAGATTATGCTCAATTACAATTACTGTATCTTTATTATCCACTATTTTATTTATTATGGCAAGTAGTTTTTTAATATCATGGGTATGTAGACCAGTTGTTGGTTCATCCATAATAAACAGTGTTTTCCCTGTTGGTTTTTTTTGTAGTTCTTTCGCTAGTTTAACACGTGATGCTTCTCCTCCGGATAGAGTTGGAGCTGGTTGTCCTAGTTTTATGTATCCTAATCCTACGCTTTCTAAAACTTCTAATTTTCTTTTTAGTTTTGGAATATTATCAAAGAAATCTAATGCCTCGGTTACTCTCATTTCTAGTACATCGTGAATATTTTTTCCTTTAAATTTTATTTTTAGGCTTTCTGTGTTATATCTTTTTCCATGACATATTTCACAAGGTACATAAACGTCTGGCAAAAAATGCATTTCTATTTTTTTGACTCCGTCACCACGGCATGCTTCACATCTTCCACCTTTTACGTTGAATGAGAATCTGCTTTTATCGTATCCTAACATTTTTGCTTCTTTTGTTGTTGCAAATATATCTCTTATTTCATCAAATACACCTGTATATGTTGCAGGGTTACTTCGTGGTGTTCTTCCGATTGGGGATTGTGATATATGAACTACTTTGTCTATGTTTTCTAGTCCTTTTACTTCTTTTACTTTGCCTGGTTTTTCTTTTGTTGGGTAAAGATTATTTGCTATAGTTTTATATAGTATTTCGTTTACTAAAGTTGATTTTCCACTTCCTGATACTCCGGTTACACATGTAAATACTCCGAGTGGAAACTTTACACTTATATTTTTTAGGTTATTTTCTTTGGCTCCGATTACTTTTAGTTCTTTATTTATGCCTTTCCTTCTTATTTTTGGTGTTTCAATACATTCTTTGCCACTTAAATATCTACCTGTTAGACTATTTTCGTCGTTTGCTACTTCTTCAGGCGTTCCACTTGACACTAAATAACCACCTTTGTCCCCTGCTACTGGCCCGATATCCACTAAAAAATCGGCTTTTTTCATGGTATCAGTGTCATGTTCTACTACTATTAAGGTATTACCTAAATCTCTCATTTTGAGCATAGCATCTATTAATTTGTCATTATCTCTTTGATGCAATCCAATACTTGGTTCGTCTAAGACATATAAGACTCCGGTAAGTCTTGTTCCAATTTGAGTTGCTAATCTTATTCTTTGTGATTCTCCTCCAGAAAGAGAACTTGCCATTCTATCTAGTGTTAAGTAGTCTAGTCCTACATTTATTAAGAATGATAGTCTATCTTTTATTTCCTTTATTAGTAGTTTTGATATTTGTTCTTGTTCTTTTGTTAATTTTATATTTTCCAAAAAATTATATAGTTCTCTTATACTTAGTTGTGTTACTTCGTATATATTTTTATTATTAATTAGAACCGATAATACTTCTTTTTTTAGTCTTGAACCATTGCATGTTGGACATGATAATTCAATCATGTAGTTTTCTAGCCATTCTCTTATCCAAGTGCTTGTGGTTTCTAAATATCTTCTTTCTAAATTTGTTATTATTCCTTCGAATGTTCCGTAGTTATTAAATGTATTACCGCTTTTACTACTGTAATTAAAGTGAATTATTTCATTTGTTCCGTATAAAATGATATTTAATTCTTCTTTTGTTAAGTTTTTTATTGGTTTTGATAGATCAATATTGTAATGATTACAAACTATTTCTAATTTTTTAAAGTTTAGTCCTTCGGTATCATCTCCAAGGGTTACTATTCCTCCTTCTAGAATGCTTTTATCTTTATCTGGCATTATTAGGTCTTTATCTATTACTAATTTTACTCCAAGACCTTTACATTCTGAACATGCTCCATATGGGGCATTAAAACTAAATATTCTTGGTTCTAGTTCTGGTAATGAAAAATCACAATGAGGACATGCGAAGTTTTCTGAAAATAATAGTTTTTCTTTGCCTAAAACTTCAATTATTACTTTTCCATGTGATAGTTTGCAAGCGTTTTCTATAGATTCGTATAGTCTGGATTTTATTTCTTCTTTTAATACTAGTCTATCAATTATAACATTAATATTATGCTTTTTATTTTTATCTAGTTGTATTTCTTCAGATAAATCATATTGTTTATCATCTATTAATACTCTTGCATATCCATCTTTTCTTAAATCTTCGAGTAGATCTTTATGTGTTCCTTTTTTGCCTTCGACTACTGGACTTTCAATTATTATTTTACTTTCTCTTTCTAATTCCATTACTTTATTAGTCATTTCTTCGATGCTTTGATTTTTTATTGGAATTTTATGAGTTGGACAGTATGGAGTTCCAATTCTTGCAAATAGAAGTCTTAAATAATCATAAAGTTCTGTTACTGTTCCCACTGTTGAACGTGGATTTTTATTGGTTGTTTTTTGATCTATTGATATAGTTGGAGATAGTCCTTCGATTGAGTCTACATCTGGTTTTTCTGTTCCTCCAAGAAATTGTCTTGCATATGATGATAAACTTTCTAGGTATCTTCTTTCTCCTTCAGCACAAATTGTATCAAAAGCAAGTGATGATTTTCCACTTCCTGACACACCAGTCATTACTATTAATTTATTTTTAGGCAGTTCAAGGTTTATATTTTTTAAGTTGTTTTCTCTTGCTCCTTTTATAATTATTTTATCCATTTATATCACTCCTGCTCATTTATTATATCACAAATATTTGTTTTAATAAACTCGTTTTTTGGAGAAAAAAAGATGCCTAGCATCTTCTTATACAAATTTCATTATAAAGAATGTTACTGAAAATACCAGCACTATTAGTAAAAGTGTTACTGATAGTGTTAGTATTGTCGATAAGCCATTTTGATTAGTATATACACTTTGAGTATTTTGATAGTTCGAGTAATTTTGATAATTATTATATGTTGGTTGTTCATTATTTGTTATTGGTCTTATTATTTGATTTGAATTTAATTGTCTTGATTTTACTAGTTGTTGCTTTTGTGTTTGGAACATTTCATTTTCTGAGTAGTCTGTTGATTGATTTTGAAATTGGTATTGTGATTGGTTTACTTGATCTAGTGATTTTTTTACATTTGCTATGACTGTGGGGATATTTTCTAGAAATTTATCTTCTGCAAAATCAAAAAGATTTTTATTCATATTATTTTCCCCCTTTCATTATTCTTTGTGTTTTTTTTACTATTACTGATGTTATTTTATTCATTTGTTCTTCATTCAAATGATATGGTTCCAGTGATTTTTTTATTTCTGTTTTTACTTTATCTATAAAGTTTTCTTTATAATAATCTGAGAAAGATTTAGTATAATCCATTTTTATAAATATGCTAATAAAATAGTCTTGTAACCATTTCGGAACTTTACTCATGTAGTCATTAAAGTTTTCTAAGACTATCAGGTCATTGAATACAGCACTATGATCTTCATTTACGTACCAACCTAGTAGCATAAGGGCAAATGATATTCTTTTGTGTTCGAAAGAACTTTTACGATCTGCCATTAGACTTATTCCAGTATTTACTCCGGCGATTGTCTTATCTGTTGATGCAAATAAATTGTCTGATAGTATTATGTCACCAGTTATTGTATTTATTTTTATTTCATCTAGATTAATTCTTACTAATGCTCTTGGTTCTTTTTCTATAGTATCACACACTATTTTCATTAGACGACAAAATGTTTTTGTTTTATAAGCATAATTGTCTTTATTATTTATAAATTGTCTTAATGATACAATATTATTATCCATAGCCTATACTCCTTATAATAGTTATTATAGCATATTTTTTTTTGATAATAAACATATTTTTAATTTTTTATTATATTACTCAATGATTTTGCCCAAGGATGTGTTTTTTATATTGAATTTTTTTAAATATTTTTTTAATTTCTGTTTAGTTTTAAAGATGGAATTATCTACTTTTTTTGTGTTTATATCTAGTATTTTTGCTATATCTTGATATTTCATTGATGATAGTTTTAAAAGAAATATAGCGGAGTCTTCTGCATTTAACTGGTTGTTAAATTCTTTTAATAGTTCTGTTATGTAGTAATCATAGTATGTTGAAAGTAATGGGTCTTGATCTTCACATAGTTCATATTTTGAGATGTCTGATACTAATAATTCTTTTTGATATCTTTTATATCTTCTTTTATAATAATCATTGCAGGTGTTTTTCAAAGAAGTTGATAGATATGGGTAGAATCGATTATTTTTATCTGTTTTATATATTTTTATTGTCTTATAAAGGGTTATTCTCATTTCTTGTAATAAGTCCTCATAATCTATTGATGTTTTGGCTCCATATGTTTTTTGGTAATAAAAAGCAAGGTATTTTAATAATGGTTCATATTTTTCCATCATTATTTTCCATGCTTCTTCGTCGTTTTCTCTTATCATATAGATAAGTTCTTCATCATTTGTTTGGTATTGCATAGTGTCCTCCTTAATGGCTTCTTTGTCTTATAACCTCATATATTAATATTCCTGTTGCGACTGAAGCATTTAAACTTTCAAATTGTCCCTTCATAGGAATTGACACTATATAATCTGATGATTTCTTTACTAGTTCAGATACTCCAGATCCTTCGTTGCCTATTATTAAGCAAGTGTTTGGAGCATATTCTATTCTACTATAGTTTTCTCCATTCATGTCTGCTGCATAAAACCAGTAACCTTTTTCTTTTAGATATTTTATTGTTTGATTTAGATTGGTTACCATACATATTTTACTTCTTATTGCGGCACCACTGCTGGTTTTCATAACGGTAGAGTTTACTTTGACACTTCGGTCTTTAGGTATTATTATGCCATCTACTCCTGCTGCTAAACAAGTTCTTATTATTGCACCAAAGTTGTGTGTGTCTTCTAGATGATCTAGCATTACAATTAATCCTTGTTCTTTAATGATATCATCAATATCACAGTAGTCAAATTCCTCGATGTCTACTATTATACCTTGATGATTGCCATTTGCAAGTTCATCTAATTCAAATTTGGTGCATAAAATTGGTTCAATTTTTAATTTTTCTATAAGGGAAATTAGTGTTTTGTCATTAAATTTTCTATCCAAATATACTTTTTTAACAGATTTGCAATTTTTTAATATTTCGTGGCTACTATTTTTTCCATATACTATCATAATTATACCTCTTAATCATTTATGTTTACTATTTCTTCAAATATTTCATTTAGTCTTTCTTTATCATTGTAATATAAGTGCCCAATTAATGTTTCGAATGCAGTAGCATGTTTATAGGTTAATATATCACAATTTTTTGGTTTTGAGTTTACTTTGGCATTTCTTCCTTTTTTTACTATTTCTAGTTCCTTTTCACTTAGTTTATTTTCTTTTATTAGTTCGTTTAATATGTGTGATTGTCTTTTTGCTGTTACGAATTTTAAACTTTTTGTTTGTAGTTCATTTACTTTGTCGTTTGTTTTATTAATAAGATAATTTCTCACTAAAGTTTCGTAGACGCTATCTCCGATATAAGCTAGTTGCAATGGTGAATATGTAGTGTTAGTCATTGTCAGTTATTGATAAGAGTCTTAGTACTTCGATTATTGTACTTGCTAGACTTGCTACGTATGTAAAAGCTGCGCTTGTTAGGACTTTTTTTGCGTCATCTACTTCTTCTTTTGTTAGAATATTGTATTTTTCTAAGTATTTTAAAGCATTGCGAGAGGCTCCAATTTCTACAGGCAATGTTACTAATTGAAATAGTAAAATAATCATTAGGAGAATTATTCCAAAGTATATTAATTGAAACATTCCTAGAAGTGCTCCGAGTACTACTACTACATAACCTATTTTCGTACTAAAATTTACAAATGGTACTAAAAAGCTTCTTATGCGCATGAATTTGTTTTTGTTTTTATCTTGAATTGCATGACTACATTCATGTGCCGCTACTGCGATTGAGCTTATGCTATCGCCATCAAAAACATTATGGGATAACCTTACTACTTTCGCTTTTGGATCGTAGTGATCTGTTAGGGTTCCTTGTGTTTCTACTATATATAGTTTTTCTAGATTATTTGCTTCTAGTATTTTTTTAGCTGTTTCAAAACCACTTAATTTGTTTTTGCTTTCTACTTTGCTATATCTTGAATATGTAACATTAATATACACTTGTGCTAAAACTGTTATTAATAAAGATATTATTCCCAATATGTAATATGTCATTTCTTACCTCCTTGTAATGATTTCATAAGTTGTTTGTTCTTTGCTATCTATTAGTTTTATTCCTTTTTGTAATAGTTCATCTCTTATTGCATCTGCTTTTTGATAATCTTTTTGTTGTTTTGCTTCTTGTCTTATTTTTATTTGTTCTTCAATATAATTTTTTAATGTTTCATCAATGTGATTTTCTCCTTGTTTTAGTAAGTCTAATGATAGTACTTTGTCAAAATCTTCGACTAACTTTATTTTTGTAGTGTCATTTAGATTTTGATCTTTTAATATATCATATATTAGTGTTATAGCATTTGCAGTATTTAGATCATTTTCAAGATTTTCTTTAAATTTATTTTGGTATGTTTCAAACTCATTTTGTTGTAGTTCTTTTGTGTCTTTAAGATTAGAAATGCGTGATTTTAATTTTTTATATGCCTTACTTGCTGTTTCTAACCCTTCATAGGAAAATACTAATTGCTTTCTGTAATGACTTGTTAGGCACATGTACCTAAACGCTAGGGGATCATAACCTTTTTCTTGTAGTAAAGATACTGTTAATGTTGCTCCTTTGCTTTTAGACATTTTACCAGTTTCATCCATTAAATGTTCATTGTGAAACCAATAGTTACACCATTTATGTCCTAAATATGCTTCGCTTTGTGCTATTTCATTGGTGTGATGCGGAAAAATATTGTCTACTCCTCCACCATGGATATCTAGATGCTCACCAAGATAATTCATGCTTATTCCAGAACATTCTATGTGCCATCCTGGGTATCCTGTTCCAAATGGAGAATCCCACTTTAGTTCTTGAGCTTCAAATTTTGATTTGGTAAACCAAAGGGCAAAGTCTGCTTGATTTCTTTTATTTTCGTCATTTGTCACGCCTTGTCTTGCACCCACGACCATTTCGTCTTCTTTATGATTTGTTAATTTGTAGTAATCATCAAGTTTAGATACATCGAAGTAAACATTTCCCCCACTTTTGTAAGCATATCCTTTTTCTAATAATTTTTCAATTATTTTTATATAGTCTTTTATGTGGTCGGTTGCTGGGCTTATTATATCGGGTTTTCTATTATTTAGCATTTCAAAGTCTTTAAAAAATGCATCTGTATAATATTTTGCTATTTCTAAAACGCTTGATTTTTTTTCTTTGGCACTTTTTACCATTTTGTCTTCTCCAGAATCAGAATCACTTGTTAGGTGCCCAACATCTGTTATGTTCATTACTCTAGTAACATTATATCCTAGATATCTTAGAGTCTTATCTAAAATATCATGTCCTATATAGTTGCGCATATTTCCTATATGCTGATCATGATATACTGTTGGTCCACATGTGTAGAATGATACCTTATTTTTATCATTTGGAATAAATTCTTCTACTTTTCTTGTTAAAGTATTATAAAATTTCATTTTATCACCTGCTTAATCTTTTTAAAACTGTTTCTTTTCCTAATAAGTAAATTGTATCAGGTAGTTCAGGCCCATGCATTTGTCCACTTACTTTTATTCTTATAGGCATATATAACATTTTTCCTTTAACTCCTGCTTTTTCTTTAGTTTTATTTATTGCTTCTTTTATATTTTCTACTGTCCAATCTTGAATATTTTCTAGTTCTTGTTTTAGTGTATTAATAGTTTTTTCTACTGTTTCTTGTTGCATGAATTGTCGACATTCTTCATCTAGAGTTATGTCTTCTTTGAAGAATAGTTCCGTTAGCTCAACTATTTCTTTTCCATAGCTTAAATGATTTTGATATATTTCTATTAGATGCTGTATCCAAGTTATTGTTTTATCTTTTAAATCATAACTTTCTTGCAAGAATGGCAGGCATAGTTTTACTATTTGATCTTTGTTTAATTCTTTTATATAATGTGCGTTAAACCATCTTAGTTTTTTTACGTCGTAACTGCTAGATGATTTGCTGATTCTTGTAGGATCAAACGCTTCAATTAACTCATCAATTGAAAATATTTCTTGATTGTCTTTTGGTGACCAACCTAAAAGGACTAAGTAGTTTACTATTGCTTGTGGTAAATAGCCTTCATTGTATAAGTCCATGAATGATGCGTCTTTATTCCTTTTGCTTAGTTTATTACCGTCTTCTCCAAGTACCATGGCAACGTGAATATATATTGGTTTTTCCCATCCGAATGCATCGTATAAGAGATTATACTTTGCAGTTTGATCTAGATATTCTTTTCCTCTTATTACATGGGTTATTTGCATTAGATGATCATCTACCACATTTGCAAAGTTATATGTTGGATATCCATCTGATTTTAATAGTATTTGATCTTCTAGTACAGAGTTTTCAATTAGTACTTCTCCATAGACTAAATCATTTATTATTGTTTGGCCTTCTTTGGGCATTTTTTGTCTTATAACATATGGTTCATTGTTTTTTAATTTTTCTTCTATTTCTTCTTGTGATAGTTTTTTACAATGACCATCATACATGAATGGAGTTTTGTTTAAGCTTGCAACTTCACGTAATTTTGTTAATCTTTCTTCAGTACAGAAACAGTAATATGCATAACCTTTTTCTACTAGTTCTAAGGCATACTTTTTATATATTTCTTTTCTTTGACTTTGGATATATGGTCCAACTTCTCCTTCGTTGTTTGGCCCTTCATCAATTACAAAATTACAAAGTTCTAGTGTTTTATAGATAAAATCGATTGAGCCTTCGACCAATCTTTCTTGATCTGTATCTTCAATTCTTAGTATAAATTTACCATTATTTTTCTTTGCTAATAAGTATTCAAAGATTGCTGTCCTTAAGTTTCCTATGTGCATAAATCCTGTGGGGCTTGGTGCAAATCTTGTTCTTACTTCTTTCAATTTAATCACCTCTTTTAATACGTTAAATTATATCAAAAAAACAAAGATTATACAAGTTCTACGTTCATAATACTAGAGATTTTTATATCTTTGTTTCCATTATAAATATTGTCTATAATAACGTTTTCTAAACTATTGTATATTACTTTGTCTATTTTTCTTGCACCATATGTTTCATATTCGCATAAGTCTTTTATTTCTTTTTCTATTTTCCTTGATATAGTTATGTTTATATTTTTTTCTTTGTATTTTTTTCTTAAATTATTTATTTTGTTTCTTATTATTTTTAGGACTATTTCTTCATTCATTTGGTTAAAGAATATTATTTTATTTATTCTATTCACAAATGATATTCCTAATATTTTATTTATATCTGTATTTTTATTTTTATTATTGTTAAATCCTAATTGTTTTTTTTCGCATCCTATATTAGATGTCATTATGATGATAGTGTTTCTAAAGTTAATTTCCTCCCCTTTTGAATTTTTTGCTATTCCTTCATCTAATATTTGAAGGAATAGGTTAATTACATTAGGACTTGCTTTTTCTATTTCATCTAGCAGGATTAAACTATGAGGATTATCTCTAACTTTTTCAAAAACATTTTTGTTATCATCGTAACCAACATATCCTGGTGGGGAACCTATTAATTTACTTATTGAGTGATTTTCTTTGTACTCACTCATATCTAATCTTATTAAGCTTTCTTTTTTAAAATAGTTTTTAGCATATTCTTTTGCTAACAAGGTTTTCCCTACACCAGATGGGCCTACAAATAAAAATGATAGGGGTTTGGTTTTGTCGTAGTCGTAATTATATTTTTTTATTATATCACATAATGTGTCTACAGCTTCTTGTTGTCCTAAAACTATTTGATTTATTTTGTTTTTTACTTTTAACCACATGTTTTTATCATCTAAAAGTACAGGTATTTTTGATCTTGACTCTACTACTTTGATTACATCTTTTATGTTAACATTGTGGTAGTTGTTTTGCTGTTTATTCATTTCATATTTATTTTTTTTGTCTTCGAGTAAGATTTCTTTTTTTCTAAATTCTAGAGCATTTGTGAAGTCATTTTTTATTATTGAGTCGTTTTTTAAATCTTTTATTTTGTTTAATTCTATATAAATATCATCTAATTTGTTAGTTTTTTTGCAATTTGATATAAATGTTCTTGAACACACTTCATCTAGGACATCTATTGCCTTATCTGGCATCATTCTATCATGTATGTATCTATTTGATAATGTTACAATTTCTTTAAGTATTTCATCACTTATTTTTACTTTATGATATTTTTCATATATTGGCCTTAGTTTTGTTAGTATTTTAAGAACTGTTTCAATATTTGGTTCTTTTACTGTAACTGTTTGAAATCTTCTTGATAGAGCTTTATCTTTTTCTATGTATTCTTTATATTCTTCTGTAGTAGTTGCTCCGATTATTTTAATTTTTCCTCTTGCAAGTGCTGGTTTTAAGATGTTTGATGCGTCTATTGCTCCTTCTGCTCCTCCTGCTCCGACAAGGGTATGAATTTCATCTACAAATAGTATTACATCATTTTCTTCTTCTAATTCTGTTATAATTTTGTTTATTCTTTCTTCAAATTCTCCCCTGTATTTAGTGCCAGCAACTAAGGAGGCCATTGATACTGATACTATTCTTTTTTTGCTTAGGGATCCATATATGTTATTGTTTACTAATATTCTTGCTAGTTCTTCTACTATTGCTGTTTTTCCTACTCCTGCTTCGCCAATTAATAATGGGTTGTTTTTGGTTCTACGAGATAGTATTTCTAAAATTCTTTTTATTTCTTTTTCTCTTCCTACAACTGGATCTATTTCGTTGTTTTTGGCTTTTTTATTTAAATCTATTCCAAATGAATCTATCATTAATTTTTTATTATTTTTTTGATTTGGTATAAATTTTTCATCAAATTCATCATATAATGTGTCTATATCAATTCCCATTCCTAGTAAAATTCTTATGGCTATTCCTTCGCCTTCTTCAAAGAGTGCTAATAAAAGGTCATGGCTGTCTACTAATTTTTTCTTTTTGTCATTTGATATTAGTTCTGCCACTTCGATTATGTTTCTTAAAAGTGGGGTATAAAGATAATAGTCATTTTCTTTGTTTCCTGTTCCTACAATTTTGATTAGTTCATTTTTAAATATATCATATGTAATACCAGTTTTGTTTAAAAGTTTTATATCATTTTTATCTCCTAACTTTAAAAGGGATAAAAATAAGTGTTCACTTCCAATGTACGGATGTTTTAACATTGCCATTTCTTTTTTCATATTTACTAATACTTTTTTTGCTTGTTCATCAAATTTTGAAAACATTTTTTTATCACCCAATAATAGTGTATGTAGACTATTTAAAAAAATAATTCTTTTTATTCAACAAAAAAAGAGCAATTGCTTGCTCTGTTAGATTAATGTTAATATTGTAAATACTATAAATGATACTACTAATAAACATAAAGCATATTTCCAGATGAATTTTAACCATTCTGAATACTTAACTTCAGATATTGATAATGAAGTTAATAATAGTACACTTGTTGGTGCAATTAACATAACTAATGCATATAGGTTAGTGAATACTAAACCTATTAATGAATATATTGATGTATCTTGAATTGTTTGAATAAATGTATATACAATGTAGTATCCATAGTATGAGAATTCTGGATAGAATACACTGCTTATTATTGCATGTAGTCCAGATGTTACTATATTGAATGAATCAGTTAATCCTGTTATCCAAGTAGTAATTACTCCTAGTACTGGGTAGTAGATAGTAAATACAAATATTGAGTATGCTATTAATGCTAGAAAAGCTGGTACTACATATTCTTTTATTCCTTTTACAAATGCGTCAAAGGCATCTTTTAGTTTAACTTTGTAAACTATTGTTAGTGCAGTTACTGCAAATAGAATCATAATTGAGTATGCTACAAATCTAGTTGATGATGTCCATGTTCCAAATGCATCTAATCCTCCGAATAGTTTTTCTACTATTGCAAATCCTCCAATTTTCCAATTGTTCATTATTGTATCGTGAGCTTTTATAAACCAGTTGTTACTAAAGATGTTACCCCATGCAGTTGTTCCAAGAATTAATACTAATAATAGTACTCCTAATACTAATAGTAATGGCCATACTTTCTTTTCTTTTTCTTCGGTTTTTTCTTTCTTGTCATCTTTTTTAACTTTTTCTTTTTTAGTTTCAGATTTTACTGTTTTTTTAGTAGCTTTTTCTTTTGTATTTTTTGATTTTTTAGTTGTCTTTTCTGCTAACATATTATTCTTTTTCATATATATTAGTGTGAATCCAATTAATAATCCTAAAGATATTACAAATAATATTACTTTTGATAGAATATTATCTGTTGGTTTAGTTTGCATGAATCCATCTAAGTATCCATATAGTGTTCCTGCATATGTTGCACCATACATACCAACAATAGTTGCTCCAAATGTTGCTACTAATGAAACTATTTTATCATATCCCATCATTAGTACTAATGAGATAATAAATGGGAATAGAATCAGTAATCCTAGTTCTAATCCTGTTATTGATGAAATGATTGCCATCAATACAATTATTGTAATTAGGACTAATTTTTCTTTTCCTTTAAATTTTTCTGCTAATTTTTCAATTGCAGGTTTGTAGGCTCCAGTTGCATCCATTACAGCATATAGTCCTCCGATTAGAAGAATAAATATGATAATGTTTGAGAAGCCTGCGAATGCATCTATAAATGTTGAACCAAATTTAGTTAGTCCAATTTGGTATGATGCTTCGACTTTCCATCCAAATATGTTTACTACTATTGGAACTAGCCAAGATAATAGAACATAACCTGCTAAGACTATTCCTAGTATCTTAAATAAATTATTTTTTTTCATATCTTTTAACCTCCTATTACAATTATTACACTTTTATCAAAAAAAATAAAGTGAAAACTGTTAAAAAGTGGTATTTTAATGAAAAAAAGCACCTTGTTTGGCGCTTATTTCATCGATTTTTTCATTTTATATCATTCATTTGGTTCTGCTGAATTATTTATATATGTTTTTAATCTACTTTCTAGTTGTTTTAATAGTTTGAATAATTCTATTATTTTTTCATCAATTGTTACTAAAACTTTTTCTGGTTTTACAATATTAAATGATATTTATTTAGGTAATAAATACCTGCTTCTTTTTCATTTAAATATAAAGAATTTGTTTGACTAGAAACTAGTACATATTTTACAAGCCATTCTTTATATTAATTGTATAATCTTTTCAATATTATATTTTGTAAATTCTATAGATGTTAAATCTATGCTTTCTGATCAATATCTGTTTCTGCTATTGTCTATACTCTTTTTCTTCAATGTTATTCTCTATTTTTCATGTGTGGGAATAAAATTACTTCTCTTATTGTGTCTACTCCGGTTGCTAGCATTACTAGTCTATCAATGCCTATTCCCATTCCTCCGGTTGGTGGAAGTCCATATTCTAGAGCTTCACAGAAGTCTTCATCCATATCGCTTGCTTCATCATTTCCAAGTCTTTGTTCTTCTACTTGAGCTTCGAATCTTGCTCTTTGGTCGATTGGGTCGTTTAATTCTGTAAATGCGTTTGCATATTCAGTGTTTACTATAAATAGTTCAAATCTATCTGTAAATAATGGATTTTCTCTATTTCTTTTTGATAATGGACTTATATCAGTTGGATGACCATATATAAATGTTGGTTGAATAATTTTATCTTCGCAATATTTTTCAAAGAATGCTTCGACTATGTGTCCATATAGGAAATGGTTTTCAACTTCAATTCCATGTTCTAATGCTAGTTTTTTGCATTCTTCAAGATCTGTGATTTTAAAGAAGTCTACTCCACATTCATTTTTTATTGCTTCACACATATGGATTCTTGCAAATGGTTTTTCAAAGTCAAGCATATGTCCTTTATATTCAAATTGTAGTTCTCCACGTACTTCTGTTAGAACTTTTTTAATTATTCTTTCTGCTGTGTCCATCATTCCTTCCATATCAGAGAATGCTTTATATAACTCGATTGTAGTGAATTCTGGATTGTGGTTTCTATCCATTCCTTCATTTCTGAAGATTCTTCCTATTTCATATACTGCATCCATACCCCCAACAATTAGTCTTTTTAGGTGTAGTTCTGTTGCTATACGAAGATACATATCAATATCTAGAGCATTGTGATGAGTGATAAAAGGTCGTGCTGCTGCTCCTCCTTGAATTGTTCCTAAAATCGGTGTTTCTACTTCAACATATCCTTCACTATCTAGAAGATTTTGAATTGCACGTATCGCTTTTGGCCTTGCAAATGCAATTTTTCTTGCCTCTTCATTCATTATTAAATCTACGTAACGTCTTCTGTATCTTTCTTCGACGTCTGATAGTCCATGATATTTTTCTGGTAGTGGTCTTAGCGATTTAACTATATGATGATACTTGGTTGCTTTTACACTTAATTCTCCAGTGTTTGTTTTCATTACTAGTCCTTCGATTCCTACTATATCACCAATATCTGCTTTATCGAATAGTTCATATTCAAAATCACCAATTTCATCTTTTCTTATGTATATTTGAATTTGGCCATATTTGTCTTGAATATGCATAAATCCTACTTTCCCTTTTCCTCTTTTAGTCATTATTCGTCCTGCAATTGTTACTGGTATTTCTACTTCATGTAATTCTTCTTTAGTCATTTCCATATATTTTTCTTTTATTTCTTTAGAGTTACTAGTTAGGTCTATACGATAACCAAATGGTTCTATTCCTTTAGCACGTAAATCCTCAGCTTTTTGTCTTCTTATTAATTCTTGTTCTGTAAATTCTTTCATTTTTATCTTCTCCTTTTTTATTTACAAAAAAAGTTAATGATGAAAGGGCGTTTTATCGCGGTACCACCTTTCTTATCATTAACTGATATCTCTTATTGATAACGGTTTATTAACCGGGCTTTTGCCATCTCCACAGTTTTAATCCCTTATAGAATGTTACTAAGTTACACCAACCCTTAGCTCTCTTTGAATCATTTCTATAATTCTTGTGCTTAATGCACCTGCTTCATAAATATGTATTTAATTTATCAAAGATTATTTTCTATTGTACTTTTTATTAAACTTTTCTACATTACCTGTTAAAGTTGCTGTTCCTTGCTTTCCTGTATAGAATGGATGGCATTTAGAACATATTTCAACATGGATTTCATCTTCTTTTTTTGTTGAATCTGCTGTAAAAGTTTCACCACATGAACATATAAATTTTGTTGGTTTTGTTTCAATTACTTTTTTCATTTTGCATCTCCTTCCGCCATGACATTTAAGTCATAGTAATAATTAATTCTTGTATAGTATATCAAATTTTTTTAAATATTGCAATATTTTTGTTATCATTTTAACTATTAACTGGTATTTCTTCGACTATTTTGATATCTGCTCCTACATTAGTTAACTTTTCAATTATTCCTTCATATCCTCTTAAAATGTGTTCTACTTCAGATATAATGGTTTTGTCTTCTGCAATTAATCCTGCAATTACTAATGAAGCTCCCGCTCTTAAGTCTGTTGCTACTACATCTGTTCCCACTAATTTTGTTTTACCTATTATTATTGCTGTATCTTTTTCTGTTTTTATGTTTGCTCCCATTTTATTTAGATATGGAACATGCATAAATCTGTTTTCATATAATGTTTCTTTTATCATAGATTTACCTTCGCATTGTGTTGTGAACACTGAAAATGGTTGTTGAAGATCTGTTGGAAAATCTGGATAATATGATGTTACTATATTTATTGCCTTTAAGTTATCATTTTTATTACATGTAATATTGTCTATCCCAACTTGAATGTTGGCGTTTGCTTCTTGTAATTTGTGAATTAGTGCCTGCAGATGTTCAGGAATTATGTTATCTATTTTTAGATTTTTTCCGATTAAAGAGCCAATTATTACATATGTTCCTGCTTCTATTCTGTCAGGAATTACTTCTGTTTGACCCTTTGATAAACGATCTACTCCAGTGATTGTTATTGTTTCTGTACCTTCACCACTAATTTTTGCTCCCATGCTTTTTAAGAATTGAGCAACATTTATTATTTCTGGTTCTTTAGCAGCATTGTTTATGGTTGTCGTTCCTTCGGCTTTAGTTGCTGCAAACATTATGTTTATTGTTGCTCCTACTGAAGCTTTTTCTAAATTAATATTTGTGCCTTTTAATTTTTCTGCTTTTATTATATATTTATCGCCTATTTCTTTAACTGTTGCTCCTAATTTTTTAAATCCTTCAAGATGGTAATTTATTGGCCTTGAACCTATTTTACATCCCCCTGGAAAGTTCATTTCTACATATTTGTATTTTGCTAAAAGTGCTCCCATAAAATAATATGAAGCCCTTAATTTGCTAGATATTTCTTCTGGTATTGATCTATTGTTCATATTTGTAGGGTCAATAACCATTGACTCTGTTGCTCTTGTTGTTTTAATATTTAAAAAGGACAATATGGTTTCTAAGGAGTTTATGTCTGATATTTCAGGAATATTGCATATTGTTGATGGTTCGTCTGATATAATTGCCGCTGGTATTAATGCTACTGCAGCATTTTTAGCACCACTTATTCTTATTGTACCAGACAATTCTTTATTTCCATTTATAATTATTTTTTTCACTTTGCTACCTCACTATTTGGTTATATTTTAATATATGCGTTTGTCATATATTTGGTCATTTCTCAATTTCATTTACTATGATATCATGTTTTTATGGACATTGCAATGTTTGTTTATTGAATCGGGTTTTGTTATTTTTAAAACATTTCTATTAACTGGTCTAGTTTATCGACAACTGCAAAACCTTTTCCATTATTCTTTTGAGAGAATCTAACTGGAATTCCACCATCATGTTGCCATTCTCTTAGATTTCCTGCATAGTCGTCTACTAATATAGAGTCTTTTGTGTGAACCATCTTTGTTTTTGATATTGTTTTAGGGCAAGGTATAATTGTTATATCTTTAAAGTATTTTCTTAGATATTTAATCTTTAATTCTGCTTCATGTAGGGAATTTATATGGGTTAATATAGCAAGATTAAATTTTTCACTATCTATTATTTTTTGAATACAACTAATGCTATCATTTATAATGTATTTATCATTGATGATTTTTTCCCAATCATAGTTAGTAAAGAATTCTTTTATTTTTTCGTCTGGAACATTGTCTTCTTTTAGTTTTTGATATAAGGGATTTATTGTGTCTAGTATGACTCCATCAAAGTCAATGTATAAGTTTATTTTTTCCATATATACCTCCATCTTTTTATATATATAATACTATTTTTAAATATTTTATGCAAGAAAAAGAGCAATTTTTCAATTGCCCTATTTTATTTCTTGTCTTATTCCAGTATATTTGTAACCTTGTTTAATTAGTTTTGTATCATTTGATGAATTAGACCATACTTTATAAGTTTGTGCTTTTGATTTAAGTGTTCTTGTTTTTGTATGGTAATAGTATATTCTCTCAGTTGTTTTTACTGTAACAGTTTTTTGTTCATATCCAATTATTCTTGATACTGTTGTATAAATTGGAACTTCTCTTTCTTGTAATTCATTACATTCTGCTTCAAGTGTTTTCTTAGAAGTTGATGATACTGTTGCACTTCTTGTATATTTTTTAAATATATACATTGGTTTTAGTGTACAGTTAGATCCACAAGCATCAAAATCAAATCCAACATATTCATATTTTACTGTATTAGTGTTTTGTGGAACATATCCAAGTGTTAATTTTCCTTGATATTTCCAATCTGTTGCTTTATATGTTTTTCCTGTTGTTTGATTTATATAGTAATAATAGTCTTTACAAGTCCATTGCTTAGATGTTAGTGATGTTTTAATTAGTTCATCTTTACCAAATATTGGTTTAGTAGTGTCATTTCTATATTGTTTTTTATTGTGTGTTATGTTGGCATAACCATATTTTTCATTCCATACTAATTCTTGTTTACCCCAAACAATATTATTGTTATTTGGATCATATTCTTTATCTTTTGACCAATCTGACCATTCACTATATGTTGCTTCTACTTTCTTTTCATATAAATATTGATATTTTTTGCATGCTTTTTCGTATGCTGATTTTGTTACAATATTTCCTTTATTATCATAGTATTTATTGTTTACAACTTTACAATAATGTTTTGTTGTTGATGGTGTATTTTTACATGCTTTTTCGTATGCTGATTTTGTTACAATATTTCCTTTATTATCATAGTATT
>JAEDJI010000022.1 GCA_016296435.1 Bacilli bacterium
TCGTCCTTTGGTATCACCTTTTTATTTTAAGGAGGAAATTATGGAAAATATTAAGAATCAAATGAATGATGCTTTTTCTAGTATTAATAGCCTTACTGATCTTGAATCCTTAAGAGTTAATTATATTGGTAAAAAGGGTATTATTACTGAGATGTATTCTAAAATGAAAGAATTATCTAATGAAGAAAAGAAAGAATATGGTATGAAGGTTAATGAGTTAAGAGATTTTTTTAATAGTAAGTATGATCTTTTGAAGAGTGAACTTAATGAAAAGGCTCTTAATGAAAAATTAGATTCTGAAATGATTGATGTAACTTTACCAGGTTATAGTTTTACTACTGGATCTGCTCATATTCTTGATAAAGTAATTGAAGAAATAGAGTCTTTTTATATGTCTATGGGTTATGATGTGGTAGAAGGTCCTGAGGTTGAAAAAGACTTATATAATTTTGAAATGTTAAATCTACAAAAGGGACATCCTGCTAGAGATGCCCAAGATACTTTTTATATAAGTTCTGATGAAATACTTCTTAGATCACAAACCTCTCCAGTTCAAGTTAGAACTATGTTAGAAAAAAAAGGAGAACCTTTTAGAATAATATGTCCTGGTAAAACATATCGTAGGGATTATGATGATGCCACTCATTCTCATCAATTTATGCAATGTGAAGGCATGATTGTAGATAAAGAAATATCTTTATCTGATTTAAAAGGTACTTTAGATTTAATGGCTAAACATCTATTTGGAGATAATGTTGTTACAAGATTTAGACCATCTTTTTATCCATTTACTGAGCCTAGTGTTGAGTTTGATGTTTCTTGTTTTAAATGTAATGGAAAGGGTTGTAATGTTTGTAAAGGTACTACTTGGATAACTATTGGAGGAGCTGGTATTGTTCATCCAAATGTACTTAATATGGCAGGATATGATAGTGAAAAATATACTGGTTTTGCTTTTGGTTTTGGAATAGAAAGAATTGCAATGGTTAAGTATGAAGTACCAGATGTAAGATGTTTTTATACCAATGATTTAAGAGTTTGTAATGAATTTGAAAGGAGGGGAGAATAATGAAAATATCTACTAATTGGATTAATGATTATGTAAAAATTGATGATCAAGATAAAATAGAACTTGCTGATAAGATAACAAATGCTGGTGTAAATATTGAGGAAGTAAAAGAGTATAAATTCAACAAATTAGTCGTTGGACAAATTATTGAATGTAAACGTCATCCGGGATCTGATCATTTAAATATATGCCAAGTTAATATTGGTGATAAAGTACAACAAATAATATGTGGTGCCGATAATGTATCTGAGGGAATCAAAGTAATTGTATCATTACCTGGTGCAGTTCTTCCGGGAAATTTTATAATTGAAGAAAGAAGTTTACTTGGAGTAAAATCATGTGGAATGATATGCGCTTTATATGAACTTGGTCTTGCAGATAAGGAACTTACTTATGATGATGGTATTCACATATTACCTGATGATGCAATTGTCGGAGATGATGCTTGTAAGTATATTGGAGTAGATGATACTATTTATACTTTAGATCTTAATCCAAATAGAAATGATTGCCTATCCCATTTAGGTTTTGCTTATGAGGCTTCATGTGTTTTAAATAGAAAGGTTAGTTTACCCAATACAAGTTATGATGAAATAGATGAAAGTATTAAAGATAATTTAAAATTAGTAGTAGATACTCCCCTTTGTAGTATGTATCAAACTAAAATAGTAAAAGATGTTGTTATTGGACCAAGCCCTGATTTTATAAAGAATAGATTGGAACAAGTAGGAATGCGTTCTATTAACAATGTAGTAGATATATCTAATTATATAATGCTAGAGTATGGACAACCTCTTCATTTCTTTGATATGGATAAGGTTGGAGATACAATTATTGTTAGAAACGCTAAAGAAAATGAACGTATTATTACTCTTGATAATGAGGAAAGAGAATTAATTGAATCAGATATAGTTATTGCTAATTCAAAACAAGCAATTGCAGTAGCGGGAGTTATGGGTGGAATTAATTCTGATATTGATTCAAATACTAAGAATATTATAATAGAAAGTGCAATATTTAACCCTTATAATGTTAGATACACTTCGATTAGATTAGGTCTTAGAAGTGAAGCTTCATTAAGGTTTGAAAAGGGACTTAATTATGAGTATACTAATATGGCTCTTGATAGAGCATGTTATTTATTGGAAAAGTATGCAAGTGGTAAAGTATTAAAAGATAAGTTAATTTATGATAATGTTGACAAGAGTCCTAAAGTAGCAGAAGTATCTTTGGATAAGATAAATAAAGTATTAGGAATAAAGCTTTCTAATGATATAGTTTGTAGTATATTTGATAGATTAGGTTTTACTTATAAACTAGATAATGATAAGTATATTGTTACAATTCCTAATAGAAGAATGGATGTTTCTATAAGAGAAGATTTAATTGAGGAAATTGGTAGGTTTTATGGATATGATAAGTTAGTCAATAAGACTCCAGTTCTTCCTATTAAAAGTGGTGTTTATACTGGCAATATTGGTATTAGAAAAGATATTTCTAAAAGACTTAGGAGTTTGTCTTTGAATGAAGTTAAGACTTATACTTTAGTAGGTTCTAAAGAAATAAATATGTTTAATCAAGATGATCCTATTAAGTTATTGATGCCAATGAGTAATGATAAGATGTATGTAAGACAATGTTTAATACCATCTTTATTAAATGTCTATGATTATAATAATAAACGTGGTGTTAAGGATATAAATATATATGAAATAAGCAATGTGTATGATAAAGATTATAAAGAAACACAATTGCTTGGTATATTGATGTCTGGTAATTATATTGATTATAGTTTTGATGGTATTGGTATAAGAAATAATTTCTATGCTATAAAGGGTGTAGTAGAAAATATTCTTAATTATCTTGGATATGATAAGAGATATAGATTTGTACCTTTAAAGGATAAAAAACAAATGCATCCAGGAATGAGTGCTAGTATATATATTGATAATGATTTAATAGGATATATTGGTAAACTTAGCCCTATGATAAGTAAAGATGATATTTATGTTTGTGAAATAAACTTATCTGTAGTGTTTGATAAGAAAAGTAAGAAGATTAAGTACAAAGAAATATCTAAGTATCCAGAAATAACAAAGGATGTAGCATTTATATTAGATAAGAATGTATTATCTAGTGATGTTTTAAATGAAATAAGAAGAAATGGTAATAAGATATTGTCAAGTATTAAAGTATTTGATCTTTATGTTGGTGATAAGATAGATAAAAATAAAAAATCAGTTGGATATTCACTTACATTCCAAGATGAAAATAGAACTTTAACTGATGAAGAGGTTGATAATGTATTCAAGACAATAATAGATAAAGTATCTTCTAAGTTTAAGTGTGAAATAAGAGATAAATAATCTCTTTTTTCATTCCTTGACTTCATTTAATCTTTTTGATATATTTAGTTTAGTTTTGGAGGTGTCCTATGATAAGAGTAGCAGTTATTGGTGGAGGAGCATCAGGTCTTGTTGCTAGTATTTATGCTAAAAACCATAATACAGTTGTAGATTTATATGAAAAAAGTAATGAAATAGGTAAGAAAATACTAGTAACAGGTAATGGAAGATGTAATTATTTTAATGAAGATTTTACTAGTGATAAGTTTTATAGTTTTAATAATTATGATCTTAGTAATATTATAAATACTAAAATGAAGAAAGAAATATTATCTTTTTTTGAATCAATTGGAATAATTCCTAGTATTAAAAATGGATATTATTATCCAAGTTCTTTTAAAGCAAATAGTATTAGGTTATCATTAATAGATGAGCTTTATTCCAAAGGTGTTAATGTATTTACTAATAGTTTTGTTACTGAGATAAATTATAGTGATAATGAAAAGTGTTTTTATATTTGTGTTGATAATGTATATAAAGCATATGATAAAGTAATTGTATCTACTGGCTCTTGCGCTTATGTTAATAGTACTAATTCATATGATTTAATTAGAAAGTATCATAGTATAACACCTCTTTTACCAAGCCTTGTACCTCTTGTTGGAAAGGGTAATTATTTTAAACTTTGGAACGGAGTAAGATGCAATTGTGAGATTAGCTTATTCGATGATGAAAAAATTATTTTAAAAGAGATTGGTGAAATACAACTTACTGATTATGGAATAAGTGGAATATGTGTTTTTAATTTGAGTGGTTTTATAAATAAAATGCTGTATCAAAAGAAGAAAGTTTTTGTAAGAATTAATTTTATACCTTTTGTGATATGTGATCCTAATGAATGGTTTTTTTCCAGAAAAGAAATACTTGGTAATAGAACAATATATGAATTCTTAGTCACTATTTTAAATGAAAAATTAGTAGATACTATTTTATATGTTAGTAATATATCTAAAGATACTGTAGTAAATGAACTTAGTTTTGATGAAATAAATACTATTATTTCTAATTTGGTTTCTTTTAAATTAGAGATTGTTTTTTCTAAAGATTTTTCTAGAGCTCAAGTATGTAATGGTGGTGTTTTTTTGAATGAAATAAATACAAATACTATGGAGTCTTTGAATATTAAGAATCTTTACATTACTGGAGAATTACTTGATGTTTGTGGAATATGTGGAGGATATAATTTAGGTTTTGCCTTTATAACAGGACTTTTATCAGGACTTGATGCAGGAGGAAACAATGATTAAAGTAAGACAAATAAAAATAGACGTTAAAGAATATAGTTTTGATAATTTATATAATAAAGTTATAAAAAAGCTTGGGATTAAGTCTTCTGATGTTATTAATTTTAAAATTAATAAAAGGTCAATAGATGCAAGAGATAAGTCTTTTGTTTATTATGTATTTGAAGTTTTAGTAGAGTTAGTTTCTTATGAATTTATTAGGTTTTCTAATGATATAGTATGGTATGATGATGTTTCTTATTCTTTTTCTAATATAGGAAGCTCTAAGATAAATGAAAGAATCGTAGTAGTAGGTTCTGGTCCTTGTGGCTTATTTTGTGCTTACAAATTAGCACAGTATGGATATAAACCTCTCATTATTGAAAGAGGAGAACAAACAAATGATAGGATTTTGTCTGTTGAGAAGTTTTGGAATACTGGTATTTTAAATAAAGAATCTAATGTTGTTTTTGGAGAAGGAGGAGCTGGTACATTTTCTGATGGTAAGCTTAATACTTTAGTAAAAGATAAAAGAAATCTTATGAGTGAAGTATTTAAAATATTTGTAGAAAATGGTGCTCCACAAGAAATTACATATATAAAAAATCCTCATATTGGTACAGATTTACTTAGAAATATAATAGTTAATATGAGAAATAAAATAATAGAAATGGGCGGAGAGTTTAGATTTAGTACTAAGCTTACTGATATTAATATATCTCATAATGAAGTTGTTAGTATTACAGTTAATGATAATGAGGTTATACCTTGTTCTATTTTAGTTCTTGCTATTGGTCATAGTGCTACTGATACTATAAAAATGCTTTATAATAAAGGAATAAATATGTCTAATAAACCTTTTGCAGTGGGTCTTAGAGTAATGCATGATCAAGAATTGATTAATAAGAATCAGTATGGGGATTATTCAGTGTATCTTGAGCCTGCATCATATAAACTTACCCATGTAACTCCTGATAATCATGGTGTGTATTCATTTTGCATGTGTCCTGGTGGATATGTAGTTAATTCTTCATCTTTTGATGGTAAGTTAGTTATAAATGGAATGAGTAACTATAAAAGAGATAGTGGTGTTGCTAATTCAGCAATTGTTGTAAGTGTTAGTGAAAAAGATTATGGAAATAATTTATTTGATGGATTAAAATTCCAACAATCTTTAGAAGAAAAAGCATATAGAATTGGTAATGGTTCTATTCCAGTACAAAGATATATAGATTTTAAAAATAATATATATAATGATAATTATAAAGTTAATGATTCTGTTATAAAGGGAAGTTATTCATATGCTAATTTAAGAGAATTATTTCCATCTTATATAGTTAATAATTTTATATCAGGAATGGAATATTTTAATAGAAAAATACCAGGCTTTTCTAACGATGATGTACTTTTATTAGGGGTAGAGTCACGCACTTCATCTTCAATAAGAATAAAAAGAAATGAAGAGTATGAGTCAAATATTTCAGGTATATATCCTGCAGGAGAAGGCGCAGGGTATGCTGGTGGAATTACGACTTCTGCGATTGATGGAATTTTAGTATTCGAATCTATTGCTAGTAAGTATAAGCCATTGTAATAATTTTTAGTTTTTAATATATAATTTTACTAGGTGATTATGTTGCAAAAAAGATATAGAATTTTGCTTTTTATAGCTAGTATTGCCTTAGTAATTTTTGGAATAATAATGATATATTCTGCTTCTTATATATGGGCTTCTTATAAGTTTAATGATAGTTTTAAATATGCTAAGCAACAATTATTATTCTTTATACTTGGTATCTTTCTTATTTATTTTGTTACTAAGATTGATTATAAAGTTTATTATAAAAAGGCAAATCTATTTTTATTTATTTGTCTTTTATTATTAGTTCTTGTTTTAATACCAGGAATTGGTGTAGTAAGAAATGGCTCACGCAGTTGGTTTGGTATTGGATCTTTTGGCATTCAACCAAGTGAGGCTGTTAAACTTGCAATGATTTTATGGGTTTCAAAATTTCTTAGTAATACCAATAAAATATATAAAGGTATTAAGCCAGTACTTCCAGTATTACTATTACTTATGTTAGTATTTGGTCTTATTATGCTACAACCGGATTTTGGTACTGGAGCAATTCTTGTTATGGCAATTGTTGCACTTCTTTTTATCGCGGGAGTTAATATGAAGTATTTTTATATTCTTTTTGCAATTGGGGTAGTAGGTTCAATAGGTTTAATTATAATTGCACCATATAGAATGTCTAGAATTACTTCCTTTTTAAATCCTTGGAATGATCCTTTAGGAAGTGGTTTTCAAATAATACAGAGTTTATATGCAATAGGCCCGGGTGGATTATTAGGATTTGGTTTTTTAAATTCTAGGCAAAAGCATTTCTATTTACCAGAACCACAGACTGATTTTATTTTTTCTATCATTTGTGAGGAATTTGGAGTAATTGGTGCTTTATTTGTAGTATTAATGTTTTTTACAATTGCTTATTGTGGTATAAAATTAGCATTAAAAAAAGATAATTTATTTAAAAAATATTTAATATTTGGTCTTACTTTTCAAATAATATTTCAGGCAATATTAAATCTTTGTGTAGTGGTAGGATTAATACCTGTAACTGGAGTAACATTACCTTTCTTATCTTATGGCGGCTCTAGTTTACTAATTAGTATGTTAAGTATTGGACTTATTTTGAGTGTTAGCAAAAATGGTGATTAAAATAAATGTAAAAAAGAGCAATATGTTTTATTATATTATTGCTCTAATTTTCTCTACTTTATCTTTTAAAACATTGTTTTCTTCTTCAAGTATTTGATTTCTATCAATTAGTTCTTTATTATTATCATCAAGTTTTTTTATTAAAATATCTTTCTTTTCAATATCAGCTTTAGCGGTCTTAAGACTTGTTATAAGTTCTGTGTATGATTCATTATTATTTTTATCACTATCTTTCTTTGATAAAGAATCATTATGTGAACCAATAAGATTTAATAAATAATTTGGTATATCACCATATTTACTGTCCAATTTGACTGCATCAATTACACAGTTAGAACTGATTTTATCTGTTATTTCTTTTATTATTTCTATAGTTTTATTTTTTTCATCATAAAGATTTTGTACTTTATCTATGTAGAATATACAATCTTCACTTACATTTATAATTGCTTTATATTCTTCAGCATATCTTTTAATATTTTTAATTTTACCTATTTTTTGACTTGTGTCATAAAAGTATTTATTTTGAGATAGGTTACCATAATCATCAATAACATTTTTTATAAGTGTCTGAGCAATAGTAATAGTTTGTCCTTTTAAAACTTGGTTAAAAAATTTTCTATACTCATCAGAATATTCTTCGAATTGCATATTAGTCATTGGTTGATAAAGACCATTTTTGTTAAGTTTTAATCCAATGATACTTATTTTGTCTTTATTTAATTTGTCTTTTGTTACAATATAGTAGTCTCCTTCTAGTTTCTCTTCTCCAGTTATGTATGATTTTTCACTTTCGTATTTTACAATGAATTCAATATTAAAAACATTCAAAATACATATATTTTTAAAGTTTGCTAATTTTTTATCAATATGTTTAGAAAATACTTGTTCTTCTTTGATATACCCATCTTTTATGCGTGACAATAATAATTTTGGATTTTTTAATATATCATCAAGAATTGAAGAAGAACCACCAATATAGTGACCTGTACTTCTTAGATAATTTATGTTTACTCCAAGTAAGTGCGATAATGCTCTTTCTCCAAAGTCTATTTCTAATTTATCATTATTACTTAAAAATAATTTATATCTAGTATTTGGCATATCATTATCAAAATACCAATCTAAACAGTTTTCAATCTTATCTAGTATATCTAGATACTTGTTACTATCAATTCTATTCATATAATTGCCTCCTTAATAAATGACTAGATTATATCATATTTTTAATAAAATATCAAACTATATTGTATTTTTTTGTTGTTATAAATTTATATAATTGTATTTACAATTAAATGAAAAACGTATATTATAATGTTATAAGATAAAAGGTGATATTTATGAAGAAATTTATATTTATGATATTAAGTATTCTTCTTTTTTGTGTAGCTATTCCTGTAGATGCTCTTAGTATTAATAGTAAGAACGTTGTTTTATATAATTTAGATACTAATGAAAAGGTATTTGGCTATAAAGATACTCAAAAGGTTAGTATTGCTTCTCTTACAAAGATTATGACTGCAGTTGTTGCACTTGAAAATATTGATAATTTAGATAAAAAGGTTGTTATAACTAAAGATATGTTAAAAGGTTTGAAAGAAAAGGATGCATATGTTGTGGGTCTTAAAGTAGGACAAGAAGTTTCTTACATGGAACTGCTTTATGCATGTGTTATAGCAAGTGGCGGAGATGCTACTAATGCTATTGCTATATCTATTTCTGGTAGTATAGATGAGTTTGTTGTTTTAATGAATAAAAAAGCAAAAGAGTTGAATCTTAATAATACTTCATTTGCTAATCCGATAGGATTTGATGATACGAGTAATTATAGTACAGTGACAGAAGTTGCACAACTTTTAATGTATGCTTTAAAAAATAATACGTTTAAAAAGGTATTTACTACTGATTCATATGAGTTTAAAGATAAGTCTATAATTGTTAAAAGTTCTATGAGAGAAAGTGGAAAGAGTGCTGGTATTGATACATCAATGATACTTGGTGCAAAGACTGGGTATACCCCTCATGCTGGGATGTGTTTAGCCTCTATTGCATATGATAATAAGAATGATATAAATTATTTACTTGTTACAACTGGTGCTGATTCTGATTATGATAAGTATTACAATATTAAGGATGCTTATGAGATGTATAATTATTTTTTTACTAATTACAGTTATCATGTGTTAGTAGAAAAAAATAGTGAAATAATAAAGATATCTACAAAGTATTTGAAAGATGATTTTATAACTTTTAAGTCTAATGAAGAGGTAAGATTGCTTTATAATAATAATGATTTTGATAAGAATAATATTAAATTATCTTATACTGGCATAAAACAGATAAAACCTTTTACTAAAAGGAAAGAAAAATTAGGAGTTTTAGATATTTATTACAAAGATAAAGTTATAAAAAGTATTGATATTATCTTAGAAAGTAAATCTAGTATTGATATTATAAAAGTAATAAAGGGAGAATGGTTTACTGTACTAAGTATATTTATATTTTTGTTCTCACTCACAGTATTTATTTTTACTTTTAAAAAATTTTTAAAAAGCATACGATAAGGTAATAATTGATAAGTTATTGCTTTTTCTATGCATTTCATGTTATAATTTACTAGGTTGCTTACTTTATATAAAAAAATGAAAGGAGAAGTAAAGAATAAAATATGAGTAAAATTAAAATATTTGGTCTTGGAGGACTAAATGAAAATGGAAAAAATATGTATATAGTAGATGTAGATGACAACATATTTGTATTTGATGCAGGGTTAAAGTATCCTAATTCTAATATGTTGGGTGTTGATTACATCATACCTAATTTTGATTATTTAAAAGAAAATAGAAAGCAAGTACGTGGTATTTTTATTACTCACGGTCATGATGGCAATATGGGAGCACTTCCTGATATACTTAATGAAATGCCTGATATACCTGTTTATGCTACTAAGTTTACAATGAATTTGATTAAGAAAGAGTTGGATGAGAGAAATATTAAAGCAACTAAATTAAAGGAAATTAGACCACATTCTAAGATTGATATAGCTAATTTTTCAATATTTCCAATTGAGGTAACTCATTCTATACCTGAAGCTGTTTTATATGTTTTATATACCGATGATGGTGCAATTGTTTACGCAACAGATTTTGTATTTGATTCTACTATGCTTGGATCATATAAAACAGATATAGGTAAGCTTGCATATGTAGGAAAACAAGGGGTATTATGTCTTCTTTGTGAATCATGTTATGCTTATAGAACAGGTCATACTAGCCCAAGTCATAGAATATATTCTAAGATGTGGGATATATTAAATAGTACTGAAGATAGGATTATAGTTAGTTTATATCCAGATCATATTTATAGATTACAAGAAATATTTGATGCTGTATCTAGAACCAAAAGAAAGATTGTAATAATGGGTAAGAAACTTCAAGAAGCAGTGGATTATTCAATCGATAATAATTATTTGAATATAGATAAGAGTATTATAGGAAATTTATCTAATATAAAAGATAAAGATGTAGTTATTATAGTAGCAGACGATAAGGAAAAAGAAGTTGCAAGTTTAGAAAAAATTATTAATGGGTATGATAAGTATGTTAAATTAAAAGCAGGGGATACTGTATTTATTTCTGAACCAGTTTATCCTGGTAATGAAAAGATTATTTCAAATATTGTTGATGACCTATCAAGACTTGATGTTGAAGCAATTACACTTTCTATGAAAAAGCATGTTTTACACCATGCATCTAGTGAAGATTTAATGCAAATGATTAATCTTATGAATCCTAAATATTATATGCCTGTTCGTGGAGAATATAGATATCAATATATGAATGCTAATGTAGCAGAATTAACTGGTATTGATAAAGAAAATATATTACTTAAATTAAATGGTGATGTAGTAGAATTTAATAATGGAATATTACAAGATAACAATGAACACATTAAGACTGATGAAATATTAATAGATGGTAATCAATCTGATGATATTGGAGAATTAGTATTAAAAGATAGACAATTACTTAGTAAAAATGGTATTGTAATAGTAAGTGCAAGTTTGGATAAGAAAACTAAAAAAATATTAGTTGATCCTCAAATAATAACAAGAGGTTTTATCTATGTAAAGGATAATCTTGATCTTATTACTAAGACAGAAGAGTTATGTAAAGAAGTAATACTTGATTTAGTTGAACCCAATCAAAAGGTTGATTTTACTGGTTTAAAGCTTAAGATAAGAGATGTACTTAGTCATTATTTTGAAAAAGAAACTGGTAGTGTTCCTATGATAATAACTGTTATATCTGAAATATAATTAAAGTACTTGAAAAAGTACTTTTTTTGTTATAAAAT
>JAEDJI010000059.1 GCA_016296435.1 Bacilli bacterium
TGAAGCTTTGGAAGAAGAATTTTTAGAAGACTAGATTTTCTAGTCTTTTTCTTTATGGCTCTTTGTAAATAACGATTGTAACTCAAAATAGTGATAAAATAAAAAATATCCAAAAAGGATATTTAATGAAATTAAGTTTTCTATTTCATTTTTAGACATGTTTCTATCATACTTACTATAACGTTATTAAAAGATGTATTATTTTCTTTTGCTATTTTTTCTACTTCTTTAATTAAGTTTTCTTTTAAATATAGTGTTTTATATGCAGATGGATTTTTTCCTTTGGTTTTTTTGGGAACAAATTTCATAATATCATCTCTTAATAATATTTTAATATATTAATAACACAAAAAATAAACCAGAAAAATAAACCAGAAAATCCTAATTTACTTTTTTATTGTTTTATGTTATTATTATATCTTGAAAGGAGTGAAAAAAATGAAGAAAAAAACAAATATTATAATTGGATCATTTATAGGGGTATTAGTTTTGATAGTTATTTTATTGGTTGTTTTAAATAATAATAAAAAATTTACAATTGAATTTGATACTCAAGGTGGAAATATTTTTGAAAGTATCGAAGTAAAAAAAGGTGAGACATTACCAACTATAAAAGAACCAATAAAAGAAGGATACATATTTGTAGGATGGTTTTATAATGATATACTTTTTGATTTTAATACAAAAATTGAAGAAGATATTAAGTTAGTAGCAAGGTGGGAACAAAAGAAGATTGATACAGAGGTCTATGTTGTGAAATTTGATACTCAAGGTGGAAATACAATAGCAAATCAGATAGTAGAAAAAGGAAACAAAGTAGTAAAACCTACAAATCCAACAAAAGAAGGATATATATTTAAAGGATGGTATGTTGAATTAGAAGAATTTGACTTTGATGAGAAAATATCTTCCGATTTGACTATTGTTGCAAAATGGGAGCAAGAAGAAAAAAATAGTAGTCAGTCAACAAAGCCTTCTTCTACTAGTAATGTAAAAAAATATACAGTAAAATTTGATTCTAATGGTGGAAGTAGTGTAGCAAGTCAAACTATAGAAGAAGGTAAAAGAGCAACAAAACCAACGAATCCGACAAAAGTAGGATATACATTTAATGGTTGGAAATTAAAAGGAAGTGACTTTAATTTTAATACTGCTATTACAAAAAATATAACATTGGTGGCATCATGGACGGAAGTTATTAAAAATAATTATACAGTAACATTTAATTCCAATGGTGGAAGTAATGTACCAAACCAAACTATAGAAGAAGGTAAAAAAGCGACAAAACCATCAAATCCTACAAGAGAAGGATACAATTTTAGTGTTTGGTTATTAAATGGTAATATTTATGATTTTAATAGTAGTGTTACGCAAAATATAACATTAGTGGCATCTTGGACCCAAAAAACATATACAATAAGAATATCTATTATAGATGAATACTCACCAGATAGAGTATTAACTGTTTATGAAAATGGTTCTCAGATATCAGTTAGATCAATAAATTATTTAGATGGAACACAATTATGTTCTGGAAGTAACATGACAGTTAATAAAAATGATATTGTTGGTGAAAGTAGTTTTATAGTGGTTCTTAATGGTGGAACACAAGTAACAGCTACTATAAGTTAGGAGGTAAAAATGAAGTTAAGATTTAAGAATTTAATGTTATTTTCTTTAGCATTTATTTTTGGTTTAAACATTGTAAATGCAAGTGAATTAAATTCAAGTGATGTGGGTAAAAATACTTATATAATAGGTACCCATATGTTTACTAGAAATACGAATGAAAATTATAATGGACAATTGACAACAAAACTAATAATGCTAGCTTCAAAGACAATTGAAGGTAACACATTAGATGATATGATTATTTATTATAAAAATGCTAGAGGTAATTGGATAGATGGAATCAGTGGTAATGTAATTACTGTGCCTGAATCATTTGAAATAGATTATGTAAATTTGGAAGACAATGTTTTTACTACGATTTATGGAGATGTAAATCTAGATGGAACAGTAAATGGAAAAGATATAACATATTTGAGAAGATATTTATCAAGTACAGAAGGCTATACATTAGATAACGATGGAAAAGAAAGAGCAGATGTTAATCTAGATGGAGCAATAGATAATAAAGATATACTAGTTTTAAGAAGATATTTAGCTGGAGGTTATGAAGGTTATGAAACATTACCTTATCTAGGAGATGTAGAAGAACCTGCATATGGAGATGTAAATCTAGATGGAACAGTAAATGGAAAAGATATAACATATTTGA
>JAEDJI010000023.1 GCA_016296435.1 Bacilli bacterium
TTATTAGTACATTATAAAATAAAAGGATAGAAAAATAAATATTTTCCATCCTTTTAGTAATTTATTTATATATCTTATAGTCGTTCATATTAACTATTTAGTGTAGTTTCCACCGCTTAATTGAGACATTCCTCTTTCAACTAAACGTTTAGTGATTTCTCCACCAACTGAACCATTAGCTCTTGAAGTAGCATCTGGACCTAAATTTACACCAAATTCTCTAGCTATTTCATATTTCATAGATTCGATAGCTTGTTTAGCTCCTGGAACTACTAGCTTGCTATTTGCTTTGTTTTGATTCATTGTATTTCACCTCCTATACATTTATAGAATGTGATTTTTTGACAATTTCATACATTTTTTTATTGGTAATTTTTGGCTTAAAGAATATCACTGAATTGTTCTTCATCTTTTATATTTATAATCAGTGTATTATCAATGGATTCTTTTATTAATTGTTCATAATTAATTTTATTTTCTTCCTTTAAACATTTTTCATGTTTTGGATTTATTACCGGGTGACGTGGAACAAATATTGTACAGCAGTCTTCATAAGGCAATATACTTGTTTCGTATGTATTTATTTTTTTCGCCATTTCTATTATTTCTAGTTTATCTAAACAAGCAACTGGTCTAATAACAGGAATTTTTACAACTTCATTTATTACTCTCATACTATTTAGTGTTTGACTTGCAACTTGACCAATCGATTCACCATTTATTAAGACTAAATGCTCATTTTTATTTGCAATTTGTTCACTAATGCGATACATCATTCTTCTTAGTATTGTTACTATGTATGTAGAATCACAATTTTTATATATTTCTTCCTGTAATTTTGTTATTGACACAACATATAAATTAATATCAGTTGTATATTTTAAAAGTTCTTTGGCTAATGCTTTTACTTTTTCTCTAGCATTTAGACTAGTATGAGGAATTGCTTCAAAGTATATTGCATCTATTTTTATTCCTCTTTTTAATGCTAAATATCCTGCGACCGGTGAGTCTATTCCACCGGACAACATTAATAATCCTTTTTGTTGGACTCCGACTGGATAACCACCGAGTCCTTTAATATCATTAAAATAAATGTATGTATCTTCTTTATTTATTTCAATGTGTACTAATATTTCTGGATTTTCTACATCTACATTTATATTATTTATATTTTTTAAGATATGGCTTCCTATTACATGGTTAAATTCCATACTTTTTATAGGAAAATTTTTATCTCTTCTTTTAGTTTCTACTTTGAATGTTTTAAATTTTTTCTGTTTTAAGAGTTCAAGCGCTAAAAACTTAATGTCTTCGGTATTAGTATGCGTTTTATAGCAAATATTAAACGCATGAATACCAAATGTGTTTGATACTATATCTAGTATTTCACTAGTATGTTCATTACATATTATATACATTCTAGCATGTTCTTTTATTATTTTAGCATTATATTTTTTAATTTTTTCATTTAAATTATTATATAAAATGTTTATAAATTGTTTTCTATTATCTTTTTTAGTAGTTAGTTCTCCATATTTTATTAGGATTATATTTTCCATTTAGATCACCTTCTTAAAAAAAATAAGCAATTGCTTATTTTAGTTATTTTCTTTTAAGAAATCAATTACTTTTCTTACTTCAAGTTCATATTTTAAAGTATCTATTCCACCATACATTTCTAGTAATTGGTTTTTATCCATTTCATATTTTTTACTTAGTTCTTCAGCTTCATGTTCTGCTTCTTCAGTTGATACTTCAATTTTTTCTTCATTTTTTATAGTATCAATGATGAATCTATACATAATATGTTTTTCAGCTTCAGGCTTCATTTGATTTTTTAAATCTTCTTCAGTTGTTTTAGTCATTTCATATAATGTTTCAAGTGTCATTCCTTGCATTCTTACTTGCTCTTCAAATCTTTTAATCATATGATTAACTTCATCATTTAATAGTTCTTCAGGAATATCAGTAGTAGTTTGTTTTGCTACAGCTTCAAGCAAATCATCTATATATTTTTCTTCTGCTTCATGTTCTTTAGATGCTTCAATGTTCTTTTTAATTTCTTCTTCAAGAGTTTCTTTAGAATTTACTCCTTCAAGTCCTAAATCTTCAAAGAATTCTTCATCTAATTCTCTTTTTACTACTTCTTTTATTTCATTAACTTTTACTTTAAATGTTACTTCTTTTCCCTTTAAGTCTTCAACATGGTAATCTTCTGGAAATGTTACATTAATTTCTTTTTCTTCATCTTTCTTCATTCCAATTAGTTGTTCTTCAAATCCTGGAATGAAAGTATTTGAACCAATTTCTAATGGATAGTTTTCTCCTTTTCCTCCGTCGAATGCAACACCGTCTTTAAATCCTTCAAAATCTATTACTGCTGTATTTGATTTTTCTACTTCACCAAATTCTTTTACAACCATTTCATTATATTTTGATAATAAGTGTTCTATTTCATGATTTATTTCTTCTTGTGTAACTTTCACTTTATCTTTTTGAACATTTAGTCCTTTATATTTTTTAATTTTTACTTCAGGCATTGTTGTAATAACAAATTCTAATTCTACTCCTTCATCACCAATTGATTTTATATCTACTTTTGGTTCAATAATTGGAACATAGTCGCCACTACTTAGTGCTTTATCGTAAGCAGTTGGTAATAGGATATCAAGTGCATCCATGTATAAAGATTCTTTTCCTGCTTTTTTTAGATAAACATCTTTTGGTACTTTTCCTTGTCTAAATCCATCCATTTTGATGTCTTTTTTCTTTTTATCGAATGCTTTATCTATAGCATTATCAAATTCTTCTTTTGTAAATTTAACTGTTACGTTATGTACATTGTTATTTTTTTCCATATTATTCCTCTCCTTTTCGTTAATATTATATAATATTTATTTATTAATATCAAGAAAAAAAGCAAATTGTTTTTTTACAATTGTGCTTGCTTTGTTATTTATTTACTGGTTCTTTTTTTTCTATTTTTTGTTCTTCGACTAATTCTTGTAGTTTTTTCTTTATTTTATCTACAACACTCATATTAGGGAATGCTTTTACAAGACGTCTAGAGAAGTATGATTTCTTTGTGAATAGGTCTCTAATGTATTGATTGATGTCTTGAGTAGCATCTTTATTAACTGCTTTGATACTTTTTAGTGTTTTAGAGTATCCTGATACTACGATTAATGAGAAGATAAAGTCTATTATGAAGATTGTAGCAATTGCTATGCATAGAATGTTTAGTCCTGTTGGATTCATTGTTTCATATAAATCTATAAAGAAAGGATTTAAGAAATATATTACTATTAATGATACTAATCCAAATGGTACCATTGTTTCTAAGCATATTCTTCCGTTTATATTGTATCTTCTTTTACTATAGTCCCACCATCTAGTTTTGAATAGTTTTTCCATTATGTAGCTTGTGAAATATTCTAGTAGTGAGCATATTACCATTGACATACAGAATAGTCCAAATACTGAATCTTGATATCTACTTAATAGTATTGTTATTAGCAAACATCCTACTCCATATATTGGTATGTATGGACCAACCATGAATCCTCTGTTGTATAGTTTTTTTGTTCCGATGAATACATAGGTTGTTTCGAGTATCCATCCGATGATGGAGTATGTTATAAATAGCATAAAATATATTTGTATTTTCATTTTGTATCACTCTCCGATAATATGAGTATATCAAATTAGTATAATAAAAGTAAAGAAAAAAGAGAATTTTAATCTATACTAATTCTCTTATTTGTATTGTTATCTTTTTGTTTTGGAATTGTTACATTTAATATTCCATCTTTGTAGGTTGCTTTTATTTTTGTTTCTTCAATATCTCCGACGTAAAAGCTTCGTTCTAGTTTTTTATAGTTTCGTTCTCTTCTGATGTATGTTTTATTTTCTTCTTGTACTTCATCTTTTTGTGTTGTTTTAATATTTAGGTAGCCTTTGCTGTAAGAAATGTTTATGTTTTCTTTACTAACTCCAGGTAGATCTGCTTCGATAAAGTATTTGTCATCTTTTTCATAGATATCGCATTTCATATTAATATTTTCGTTGAAAAAGTTTTCTAATGATACATTTTTTGGTATTAAATCCATATTATCCTCCGTAAAATTAATTATGAATACAACTAATAAGGAAATAGACAATTTTAATCTCCAGATAATTGCTTCATTATTATTTATTATATCTATAATTGTTTCAATTATTCTTACTTATAGTGAAAAGCTTGAAATATTTAATATAAGTATAATAAGTAAAAGCAATAGAAACAAGATAAATATTTGTAATAGATTTTTTGTTATATTTATAATATGCATTTTCTTATATAGTAGTTTTGTTACTAAAGATATAGTAAAAGATAAAAATGGTAATTTAGATGAACAATACATTAGAATATTTATTAATTTAGTTACATTAGTACTTGCTTTACTTACTTTATATGTTGCAGTTAAGTATCAAAATAATATTACTGACACAGGACAAAATGTGTTATAAAAGACTTAACCATTAGAAAGTTAAGCCTTATTTTTTATATTTAATTAATAAGGGAAAAAGAATAGACAAAGCAAAAGAAATCTAATTATCAATTTTCACTTATTTCATAACTACAATTATCTTTGTTAAAAGTCTATATTATATAAACAATTACAATATTAAAAAAGTACTTTTTCAAGTACTTTTACTGAAACTCTTTTCCACAATAAGGACAAACAGCAGATGAAAAATTAATTCTATGACCACACTTAGGACATTGCTTAGTTTGATCCTCAGTAATCTCTATTCTTTCATATTCTTCAGAACGACCATGATTACCATAAGCACTTTGTCCATTTTGAGTAGGATCAAGTTCCTTCAACTCATCAAAACTCATCGGATCATTACTAGTATTAACTCTATATTTACCAAAAACATTTGCCTTGTTTTTATCTCTTTCTTGTTCATTAAGTAATTCTTTTTTTTCTTTTATCTCATTAATCTTATCATTAATTTCTTGTACCTCACTAGAAACATCATTTTTATCACTAATAGAGTCAACTACTTCTATATCATTAGTTTTATCTGTCTTAACCTTAGAAATATCCTTTCTTTTCTTAACCATCACAACAATTATTGCAGTAATACTAGCAACTAAAAGCACCCCCGCTCCAATAAGTATAAACAATTGTGCATTACTTTTTTCAATAATTATTTTATATGTATTTTGCGTCCCATCCATTGAAGTAGTATTAATAGTAATAATATCTTTATCCTTTAAGTCATTATTACCATTTATTTGATAAGTAGCACCTTCTTCTTGCATAACAACAACAATGTCTAAACTCTTAGTCTTATTATCAAGTTTTAAATTATAAGTAGTAATCATAGGATTAAAATTAATATTATAACCAGTAATAACAAGATTACCAATATTAGGATTATCGCCAAGAACTTCTCCCTCTTTTAATCTCTTAACATTTATAGTATATTCTTGAGTAGCACCATTCTCCGCAGTCACTTTAATAACAACTTTATTATCTCCCTCTTTTAAACTCTTAGGACTATCAATTTCTACTTTAGCCTTAGAGTCTTCAGGAAACGCAACAACATTAATTGTAGTAACTTCATTCAAAACCCTAACATCATACATAAAAACATTTCTATCAAAATTAAGTTTTCCATTATCAATAGTAATAGAACCAAGAAAAGCATTATTAGATCTATTATCAGCACGATTAACAACTATCTTATAAGTCTTAGTATTTCCACTTTCAGAAGTAACCTTTATTGAAAAAGTATTATCACCAAAAGCAAGCTTAGCATCTTTTACTAATCCACTAACTTTTTGATTTTCTTCCTTTGAAACATCAATACTCATTTTCTCAACATTAGTATCAACACTTACTTTATACTCTAAAGTATCAGCATTAAAAACAGGAGACAATGTTCCACTAGAAAGAGTAATTCCTTTCAAACTAGTATTATCATCACACTTTCTATTTATATTAAGAGTATAAGTAAGTTTCTTACTCTTATCACCAGAAACAGTATTAATCTTCAAAGTATTAACTCCACACTTTAACTTTTTACTTCCAATACCACTTACAATAGTTCCATCAACCGTAGGAACAGCGCCAATACTAACACTTTCACCACTAATATCAGTAACATCATATTTATAAACAGTACTACTAAAACCATTAACTAAAGAATTATTAACAGTTATACTAGATAAAGTGGCAACTGGAGAAAGAACATTAAATGAAGCAACCGCAGGCTTAATAGAAACATTTGACCCATCAGCACTACTCTTAGCATTAAGAGTCAAACTAACTTTACTTGTACCATATCCGACAGACTTTACCTTAAAATACCCTAACTTATCACCATCATTAACTTTACTATCATTGGCAAGGACTGAAATATAATCTCCAACAATATTAACAACATCAGAACCACTAACGACATCAAGTGCATCAACAGAAATACCCTCAATCTGACCACCACTAACACTTGCAAAAACATTACAAGTAGCTTCAGCATTAAACTTTAAAGAACTACACTTAATATTAATACTGGCATTAAGTGCATTAACACTATTCATGAAAATAAAAGAAAGTAATAATACAGCAACATAGCAAAAATATTTTTTCATTGTTTTCAACTCCTCTATTCTATAAGAATTATATCAAAATAAATGAAAACTGTAAATATTATAATTAAAAATATTATCTTCCCAAACAAATTATTATCAAATAAAAGAATAAAAATAAGACAAAACCAAATAGAATTAATAATTAAAAAAATCAGTTAAAAATAAATTTAACTAATCCTTTTACATTAAAAATCAATAATCATTAATCACTTCACGTAAACCACTAACTTCCTTGACTAAATTATCATTATCAAACATCTCAAAAATATACTGATACCTAAAAACAGCAAAACCTTTATAATTCTTAACCCCCTTTGAACTAATAACCTGTCTTTTAATAATGTCACTATTATTAATCCATTCATTAACACCCTTACCTGCATAACTATCAACCATACCAGATTTATAAATAGAAAGAGCAACATACAAATCAATATTATTAACATTAATACTACTCCACTCTTCCAAAGTTTTAGTATATGGCTTACTCTCATTTAAAAAACCATAATACAACTGAGGTATTATAAAATCCAAATATTTATCATTCAAAATCCCTTTAATATCTAAATATCTACTACTTAAATTATCATCAATATTACCTGCAGGACTGATACCAAAAAAAACATCCTTATTTACCTCTTTAATAGAATCATAACAACGCTTAAGCAAATCATTAACATTAAAAACTCTATACTCTTCTAGGGATAAATTTCCCTTATATAATTCATAACTATCAAGATCAATCATATCATTAGGATAAAAATAATCATCAAATAAAATACCCTTGACATTATAATTACTAGCTATTTCAACAACACCAGAAACTATTAAATCTTTAACATCACTTGAAGCAGGATTAAGATATATTCCGTTATCAAAAACTCCAATCAAAGAAGTATTAAGCCACTTATAATAACTAGCGCTCTTATCAATATTACTAACATCATTAGTATTAGATATCCTATAAGGATTAACCCATGCATATAATGATATATTATTCATATCACAAACACTTATAAAATATGACAAAATATCAAAAGCCTTTCCATCCTTATCATAAGAAACAACCGAAGACATAGGATAATAAGAAGAATCATATATAGCATCACTAAAAGCTCTAACTTGAAGTATAACAGTATCAAATCCAAAATATGAAACATTATGAACCATTTCATTAATAATATTCTTTTGCTCCATAACCTCTTTGCCCTTTAAAGAAGAATAATCAATATAAGAAATAAATACTGCTTTCATCATATCATCATTACTACTGACATCATCTAAACCAGAATCATTATAATTAAGATACAAAGCACCCAACAAAATAATAATCATCAAAAAAACAACCTTTTTCATTTATACCTCCTTCTTAAATAATCTTTCTCAGTAACATACTCATTATCAATATAAATAATATGCCTCCTGTCTCTATAAAAACCATTCTTATTCCTTATAATTTTATATTTAGAAAAGCCATAGTCATCAAGATACCTCTCTAACAAAAACTTATTATATAAATAACCCTGTTCCCTAAAAAAAACAAAAACCTCAGTTAAAACAAATACCATCATCATTACTAAATTAATATTATAAGAATAAACAACCACTAAAAATATAAAAAACACAGAAATAAAACAAATAATTAAATTACACCATCTATAAGAAAATAAATAATTACTAAAAACATTAACAATCCTACCTCCATCAAGAGGATAAATAGGCATCAAATTAAAACTAAGTAAAGTAAAATTATATGTTTTAAACAAACCAAATGTCTTAAAATCAATAAATCCCCTCATAAACAACAAATAAACAATTAAGAAATAAACTATCTGTACAATTGGACCCATAACTAAAATAATTAATTCTTCCTTTATAGGCCTATTAATCTTTTCATTAAAACTAACACAACCACCATAAGGATAAATACTAATCTTATCAATATTCCATTTATAATAAACTGCACTAAATAAATGTCCAAACTCATGAATAATTACAATAGAAAAAACTATTAAAAATTCTTTATAAAGTCCAGTAAAAATAACAAGTAATATAAGTAATATAGTTAAAGGATGAATATAAAACTTATGAAACAAACTCTTTATAATCTAAATACTTCCCATCTTTTTGAAAAACTAAATATAAATTAGAGTTGACTTCTCCTAAAAACTCACCCTTAGAAACATAATCATACAACTTAACATTACAATTTTCTATATTACCATACCAAACATCAACACCATCACTTTGTTGAATAATTACAACCAATCCATATCCTTCTTTTTCTCCACAAAAAACCACTATTCCATCATTAAGAACAGGAACTAAATAAGAAGATGAAACAGATAAACTAACACCATCTTTATATATATTAGCATTCTCATATTCCAAACTCTCACTAAAAACCGGTGTAACACTATCCTTAGCCTCGCTTCCAAAAGGAAGAATATCTCCAAAATGTTCATTATACCACTTATTAATTCTGGCAAAACTAATATTATTATCATATAAAAACGAACTAATCTTACCACTACTCTTCTTATCAATCTTAACAACAATTAACACACTAACAACTATAAGAACACAAATAAGTAATTTTATAAAAACACTATATAAAAAACTACTAAATCTTTTCTTACTCTTATTCTTAGAAAGATACTTATTAATACTCTTATATTCATACATATTTATCACCTACAAAATTATATGAAAAAAAAGTTTAATATAAACTCTTTTTAGAATTCAAATTACGACTAAATATGAAGCAGCAAACAATAATATATAAAACATTAATAACAAAAGAATATTTAAATAAACTAAATAAATCACTAAAAACAAGACTATATTTTAATATATTTAAAACAACAAAAAGATAAATTATATAAAAAATATAAACAAATAAACTAGAAAAAATCAAATATAAAAAACTCTTTTTAAAAGAAACAAAATACATAATCAAAAAGAAACAAACATTTAAAAACATTACATCACTATATAAAATATCAAGTATAAAACCAATAAGCAAAAAAACGCCAAGTCTATACTTACTAAAAGATAAAATAGGAATAATACAAACTATAAAAATAGGAACAAGACTATTAAATAAATAAGATAAAAAAAGATCTAAAAAACAAGAAACAAATATTAAAACAACAACACTAATCATGAGCAAGCACCATTACATACGAAATATTTTCAAAAGATGGTACAGTAACATATAAAATATTATCAATACCATAACTATCCTCTAAAATATCAGAAACATTTCCAATAAAAAGACCCTTATCTAAAACACCAAGCCCAGAAGTATAAACCTTATCACCAACACTTATCTTATTATAATTACTGACTCCATCAATAAGCAAATACCCATCTCTATATTCTTTAATATTTCCATTATAACCATTAATAACAACAGACAACTTATTATCATCATAATTACTAGTAATCATTCTAACAGTAGAATAATCACTACTAGTAGAAACAACTCTACCAATAAGGCCATCAGTACCAAGCACAGCATCATTAATGCAAATACCAGAACTAGAACCACGAGAAATAATAAAAGTATCAAAAAAATACAATCTATTTCTAGAAATAACTCTAGCATAAACACGCTTATTAGAATAAGTATTATCTAAACCCATTAAATCTTTCAATTGTTTATTTTCTAAACTCAAAACACTATTTTCTTCCTTAAGATTATTAAGTAAAATATTATCTTTTTCTAACCTATTATTATCTTCACTAATACTTTTATAATTTCTTATAGCATCAAACTCCATGCTTATTTTATTTACTGGAATAATAATTACTTTATATATTTCCTTAAGAGGATTATTTTTAAAAAACAATCTATCATTAAGCAAAAAGAAAAAACAAACAACAATTATAATAATAAATAAAACTTTATAAAACTTTCTCATTACCTAAAATTCCATTCTCATAAAAACTATAATAATTATCATTAGTAAATATCATATGATCAACAATAGGTATTTGTTGAATCCTTCCTATCTCAACAAGTGCATTAGTTAAAATAATATCATCCTTACTAGGCATTCTATCCCCACTTGGATGATTATGCATACAAATAATTGACGAAGCAGACAATCTATATGCCTCCTTAAAAATCTCACGTGGATGAACTATACTCTTATTAATCGTTCCCATAAACAATAACTTCCTTTCTATTAATTCTTTTTTACTATCTAAATATAAACAATAAAAATATTCCTGTTTCTTTAAATAAAACAAATCTTTATTCTTTAAATAAACATCACCACAATTACTAAACTTTTCCCGAAGCTTACTACCCGAAAAAAACACTCTTTTCCCAAGCTCAATAGCACTAATAAGTTCAACTGCCTTAGCATTACCTATACCATTAATCTTCGTAAGCTCACTAACACTAATACTACTTAAATTAGACAAATCACCAGCAAACTTTAAAACATTATTTGCAAGATCATAAACACTACTTCCAACAACTCCAGTTTTTAATATAATAGCAATAAGTTCAGCATTTGATAAACATTCAGCACCATATTTAAGTAACCTTTCCCTAGGTCTTTCTTCAATTGGTAATTCTTTAATTAGAGTCCTCCCCATTTAAAATCATCTCCTTATAATTAGATAGAACTATTTTTTGTAAGTCAGCAAAACTATTAAGAGATGCCACATCAATTAACTTATCATATTCAGAAAGAACCGAAACAAAATTAGCATTATTAATATATTTTTCCCTTACATATATATCAATATTAGACTTTTCATAGAATTCCTTAATCTTTTTAGCATTTTTCTCATTTTTAGTTATTCCCACATAAAAATGATAACCATCAGACTCCTCAAGATATAAAAAATCATCATAAGAAGCATTATTTTCCTTCAAATCATTCAAAGTACTATAAACCCCTTTTTGTATAAAATAAACCTTTTCTCCCTCATTAAACACATTAGATGAAGACTCATAATTATTAAAAAATACTTTTCCAAAAAAGAACCCAAT
>JAEDJI010000024.1 GCA_016296435.1 Bacilli bacterium
TCTATCAAAAAAGGGCAAGGACATGTATGTCCAATAAGAACAAGAATAGTAAATCATCATGTATTTAAACACACATATCAACCAAGTTATTCTTGTTGTGAAGAAAATGTATGTGAAAATGTACAATGTGGTTCATGTTGTAATTACTAAGAGTAAGCGTAGTGCTTACTTTTTTAGTGTAAACATGCTTAACTTTATCTTTCTTAATATGATATATATTGGTAGAGAAAGATAAATTTTATAATAAGGGGAAATATATGGATAGGTATTTTATACATGAATATAGTGTTTTTGCTGAATTAATAATACTTTTTCTTCTTGTAAAATACTTAGAGATGATTAAAGTAATTTTTGATAATTACAAATACTTTAAAAACTATTTATTTTAATAATCTAATTTGGTAAGATTAATGTTTTATAATTGATTAACACTATAAAACATCTTATTATTTAATTACTTGTCAATTAAAATACAATTTTGTATAATGATAATGAGGTGAATAATATTGAAAAAAGCATTAGTATTCTCAGGAGGGGGAGCAAAAGGTTCTTATGAAATTGGAGTATGGAAGGCTACTAGAAGACTTAGGATGAAGTTTGATATAGTAACTGGCACTTCAATTGGAGCAATAAATGGTGCAATTTATGCTATGGGTGATTATAGAAAAGCGAAAAAACTATGGCTTAATATGACTACTAGTGATTTATTTACATCAAATAATATGAAAGTAATGGTTAAAGAAATTGCTACTAATAAAGGATTGAAGTTTGATAAAGCTAGTGAATTTTTAAAAAAAGAATTAGATGAAAATAAAATAAGAAGATCAAAAATAGATTTTGGACTTGTTACAGTGTCTTTAAAAACATTAAATCCAAAAATGCTTACTAAGGATCAAATACCACAAGGTAAATTAGTAGACTATGTAATAGCTTCTTCGACATGTTTTCCTGCGGTTGAAAGGAAAAAGATTGATGGTGAGTATTATGTAGATGGTGGTTATTATGATAACATGCCAATAGATTTAGCTGTTAAAATGGGGGCAGAAGAAGTGTTAGCGGTTGATCTTTCAGTATTTGGTTTTCATAAGAATTATAGCAATAAAGATGTAAAAGTTGATATTATAAAGAATAAAGATAATAAACTATTTACTTTAGATTTTAGTCCAGAGATAACTAAAAGAAATATAAAACTTGGTTATAATGATACAATGAAATATTTTAAAAAATTAGATGGTAATAATTTTACGTTTAAAAAAGGAGATATTCATAAAAAATATCAAAAAATAAAGTTGGATTTTATTTATCATATTAATAAATTAGTTAGTAATTCAAAGAAAAGTAAAATTAAGAATAAGATATTTGAAATAACTAGGTATAATAAATTATTGCTTGATATAAATAGCGATAATGATCTTGAGTGCTATATGTTAGAATATATAGAATATTTAGGAAAAGTATTTGATATGGACAAAACTAAAATATATACAATTAGTAAGTTTAATAAGAAGATATTAGATAAACTAAATATTAAAGATGAAATAAAGTATGGTACTAATTTAAAAGGAAAACTTTTAATTAATTATATTTATAATAAGTATAAAGAAAATCAAAATACTGAGGAGATATTTAATTTGGCTGTTTTGTTTCCAAAAGAATTTTTAGCAACAATATATTTGATAGTTAATTCATAAGTGTAAAGTATTGTCTAATTTTGTCAATTCTATTGTCTGAAAAAAAATAATAATATATTATTATAGTGGGGAGTGTGATACACATGATATATCCATCAATTGATAAATTATTATTATTTGTTGATTCGAAATATCGCCTAGTCCACATAGCGGCTCAAAGAAGTGAGGAAATAAGGCAAACGCATCATTTACAAAAACCAAAAAAAGAATACAAATCAGTAAAAAATATTGGAAAAGCACTTGAAGAAGTCGCTGAAGGCCTAGTTATTATTAAAAAATAATTAGGCTTTTTAATGGAGGTTTTATGAGAATACAGGAATATAGATATTTAGGTAATAGCAAGTACAATATAGTTATCAATGGTAGTGATTATGTATTATATGAGGATATTATTTTGAAATATAATTTACTTACAAAGGATAATATAAATGATAGTGAAATAGCTAAGTATATAGAAGAAAATAAAATGTATGATGCTTATTATATAGCACTTAAATATATAAAGATAAAACTAAGAACTAGAAAGGAAATAGAGTTGTATTTATCTAAAAAAGATTATAGTGATTTTGATATTGATTATGCAATAGCACGATTAGAACAAGAAAAATATTTAGATGAAAGAATGTATGCAAAGTCTTATATACTAGATGCAATTAATTTAAAAAATACTGGACCACATAAAATTATTATGGAATTAACTAATTTAGGTATTGATAGAAATATTGTTTCTGAAGAATTATCTATGTTTACTGATGATTTGATGATGGAAAAAGTATCTAAATATATAGAGAAAAGCATTAAGAATAATCATAATAAATCTAGTTATATATTAAAGAATAAGATAAAGCAAAATCTTATTAATTTAGGATATGATGCTAATATAATAAATGAATGTTTTGAAAAATATGATTTAGATGATAATGATATATATAAAATAGAATTAGAAAAGGCAAAAAATAAGTTATCTAGAAAGTATACTGGTAAGGAATTAGATTATAAAATAAAAGAGTATATGTATAGAAAAGGTTTTAAAGTAGAATAAAAGAGTAGACAAAGTCTACTCTTTATATTAATTGCTATTATCTTTTGTATTAGCAATTAAGTTTTTCATGTATTCTTTATATAATTTAGATAAATCAGAATCAATAATTTCCATATCATAATCTTTTCTTATTTCTTCTAAAGTATCATAATATAAAGTTTTATCTTCTTCTAGTTTTTCTTCTACTAACTTATCAATAATTTTTTGTTTTACTGTATCATATTTTGGTTTTTCTTTTTCATCTGTTTTATAGATTATATGATAACCATATGTAGTTTTAACTGGGCTTGAACTATATTTTCCTTTTTCTAGTTTGAATGCAGCATCTAAAAATTCTTGGACAAAGTCTTCATCAGTAGAAATCCATCCTAAATCTCCACCTTTACTTGCAGTAGCAGTATCATCAGAATAATCTTTAGCAAGTTTATCAAAGTCTTCACCATTATTAAGTTTTGTAATAATTGACTGAGCATCTTTTTTAGCATTTTCTAAAGCTTTATCTTTTTCTTCAGTAGTCATTTCATCATTTGTTTCTGGGCTTATTAAAATATGTTTAACTTTAATATCTCCATGAACTTCTTTTTCGTAATATTTTTTTAATTCTTTTTCTTTTATTGATTTACCAACGTATTTATTAACAGCTTGGTTTCTTTTGTAAGTAAGTGAGAAATATTCTTTTAATTCTTTTTCATTTTCAAAACCATAATATTTAATCATTGCACTATAAGTTGAATTATATTGTTCTGCAGAACTTTTTAAATTATCTACTTGTTCTTCAATATATTTTTTTTCAGCGTCAGTTTCTTCTTTATACATATCATTTAAAATAATAGTATCAATCATATCAATCATAACTGCAGTACCGTTTTTAGTCTTTAGTTTTTGATATAAATCTTCAGCAGAAATTCCTCCTTTGTTGGTATTAACTACTGCTTCTTCGCCATTTTTAAGTGTTGGTATTTTGCCACACCCAGTTACTATAGTAACTAAAATTATTAGAATAAATATTTTTTTTAAGTTTTTCATTTTTTTCCTCCTTTAATTAGTACATAATTTATGATAACAAAAAAAAAGATAAAAGACAAGATTTATAGACACATATATTCACACATTTTCTACTTTTACCATAAAATAATTTAGAACAATAAAAAAGGAGGAATAAGTTATGAATTATGTTTCATCAGCTGCAATTGTTTTAGTATTATTTATTTTATTAATTATTATACTAGGTGCTTGGATCTAAGGAGGTGCAAATTATGAATAATACAAATTGTGAAATACAATGTGAAGAAAAAAGACCATCTTGTGGTTCAGGATTAGTTTTGGTAGTAGTTTTATATATATTATTAGCAATAATTTTAAGTTCGTTTAGAGCATGCTAAAAATAAAAGGGTTTAACCTTTTATTTTTTTTAAAATATCTTTTAAATCTATAATTTCTTTTTCATTACATATTGGTATTAAATGCATATGATAATGTTTTACTTCTTGAAGAGTACCATTATTTTGAACAACTTTTAAGCCGTTGAAATTAAGTTTTTCTTTTAGTAAGTTATAAATTTTTTTACCTACCATATTAATATGATTTAAAGTATCTAAATCAATATCAGTATAATCAGTATAATGCTTTTTAGGTATAATAAGTGTATGTCCATTACTAATTGGATCAATACTTAAAAATACTAATACGATATCATCTTCATATAGTTTATAACTTGGTAGTTCTCCTTTAACTATTTTACAAAATACGCAATCTTTCATATTATCATCTCCATATATATTATCACTAAAAAACTTAATAAAATCAAGTGTTTCTTTATTTTTATTTTATACATGAAAGCAAATTATATTTATATTTGTTTAATAAAATATCATTAATAAATATTTCTTGTTAAAATGGGTATTTAGTGTTAAAATATAGTTGGTGATTTTTTATGTACATAAAAATTAAAGATTTAGAAGTCTTAGTTAATAATAAAAAAGTTTTAAATAAATTAAATCTTGAAATAAAACCAGGTGAAATTCATGTAATAATGGGTCCTAATGGAGTAGGTAAATCTACTTTATCTAAGGTTTTAATGGGAAGTGAAGATTATAAAGTTGAAAGTGGAGATATTTTAGTAGATGGAAAATCTATTAAAGATTTACAAACCGATGAAAGGGCAAAACTTGGTATGTTTTTATCATTTCAAAATCCTATTGATATAGAGGGAGTTACTAATAGTGAATTTTTAAAAGTGGCTATTAATGAAAGAAGGGAAGAACCAATTGGACTTTATGATTTTATTAAGGAAATGGAACAGTCTTTTAATGAATTGGATTTAAAAAAGGAAATGATGCATAGGTCAGTTAATCAAAATTTTTCGGGAGGAGAAAAGAAGAAAAATGAGATTTTGCAGATGAAACTTTTAAAACCTAAGTTTGTTATATTAGATGAGTTAGATTCTGGGCTTGATGTAGATAGTTTAAGAATAGTGTGTGATAATGTTAATGATTATTTAAGGACTAATCCTGATACTTCAGTTCTTATGATTACTCATTATCAAAGGATACTTGATTATATAAAACCAGATTATATTCATATTTTAACAAATGGTCGTATTGTTAAGACTGGTGATGTTACTCTTGCCCAAGAAATAGAAGAAAAAGGATATAAATCTTTTGATAACTGTGTTTCTTTAGTAAGTGAGGATTAGTTTTATGAATACAATACATATAGATAACAATAGTAGTCTTACTAATATAATAATAAGTGAAGATACTAATATATTTTATACTAGTACTAGTAGTAATATAACTATTGAGATATTAAATGATTGTAAAGTATTTGAATATATAAAAGATTCTAATATAGAAATTAATTATAAGATGAAATCTTCTTTGTATTTGAATAGATTTGTTATTGATTCAAGTGTTAAAAGTATTATTGATTTAGATAAAGAAGGAATTGATTTAAAATATTATTATTCTAATATTAATATTTTAGATAATAAATATGAAATAACAGTTAATCATAATAAAAAAAGGACTACTAGTAGTGTAATAAATCATGGTATAAATTTAAAAGATAGTAAACTTGATTATATGGTTAACGGTAAAGTAATAAAAGATGCTAATCAAGTTATATGTAATCAAGATAGTAAAATAATACTTACTAATGATAATAATTGTTTAATAAAACCTAACTTAATAATTGATAATGATGATGTAATAGCAAATCATTCTTCTTATATTGGATATTTTAAAAAAGATGAAATATTTTATTTAAAAACTAGAGGGATTAATGAACTTGATTCAGAAAAATTATTAGTTAAATCATTTTTAATAGGAAACATGGATATATCATATGAAATAAGAAGAATAATATTAGAGAATATTAATAGTTATTGGAGGTGATAAAATGAATCGTGATGATTTTAAAATATTAAAGAATGATTTTATCTTTTTTGATAATTGTGCTACTACTTTAAAACCAAATATAGTGGTAGATGAAACTGTTAAATATTACACAGAATATACTTCTAATGCACATCGTGGAGATTATGATAATAGTATAAAAGTAGATACTTTATATGAGGAGACTAGAACTAAAGTAAGAAAATTAATAAATGCAGAAAATGATAGTGAAATAGTATTTACAAGTGGTGCGACTGAGGCTCTTAACTTAGTAGTATTTGGATTTATGAAATACAATTTGAAAAAGGGAGATGAAGTTTTTCTTACTAAAGCAGAACACGCATCAAATGTTATTCCTTGGTTAGAACTTGCTAATGAAAAGGGAATAAAAATTAAATATATTCCACTAGATAAGGATCATAAATTAGATTACGATAAGTTGGTTAAGATGGTTAGTTCGAAAACAAAGGTAATATCAATAGCACATGTTACAAATACAATTGGAGATATTAGACCAATAGAAAAAATAGGAAAGCTTTGTAAAGAAAATAATATTTATTTTGTTGTAGATGGTGCTCAAAGTGTACCTCATTTTAGAGTTGATGTATTAAAAAATAATATAGATTTTCTTGCTTTCTCTGCTCATAAAATGCTTGGTCCAACTGGAGTGGGTGTTCTTTATGGTAAATATAATTTATTAAATGAGATGAGACCAATTATTTTCGGGGGAGGAATGAATAATATATTTGAATCAACTGGAGAGGTAGAATATAAAAGTGTTCCTACTAGATTTGAGGCTGGTACTCCTAATATCGCGGGGGTAATTGGTTTAAATAGAGCAATAGATTATATAAATAGTATTGGTTATGATGCTATACAATCTCAAGAAAAGGAACTTAGAAAGTATTTAATAGATAATTTGAAGAGTATAGATAATATTATTTTATATAATGAAAATAGTGATACTGGTATAGTTTTATTTAATTTAAAAGATATATTTCCACAGGATACATCAGTTTATCTTAATACATATCATATTTGTGTTAGAGCAGGTAATCATTGTGCTAAAATATTAAAAGATGAACTAGGTATTAAAAATACTTGTAGAATTAGTATATATTTTTATAATACAAAAGAAGAAATTGATGTCCTTATTGAGGCATTAAAGAAATCAAAAAATATATTTGAAGTGGTGATATAATGGATAGTAATTTAAGAAGAGAGATAATACTTGATAATTATCAAAATCCTTTTCATAAACAAATAAAAGATGATTATTTAAAGGTTAATACTAATAATGAATCTTGTATTGATAATATTGATATATATTTTTCATTTGAGGGTGATGTTTTAAAAGATATAACATTTAATGGGGAAGCGTGTGCTATATCTACTAGTGCTACTTCGATATTACTTAGGAATGTTATTGGAAAGACTAGAAAGGAAATATCTGATATTTTACTTAATTATGATAATATGATAAATGAAAAAGAATATGATAAAGATTTATTAAAAGAACTTAATGTGTATGATGAAATATATTTGCAACCTAATAGAAAAAATTGTGCTTTATTACCTGCGAATGCGATAAGAAAAGCATTAGAACAAACAAAGTAGACCAAAAAGTCTACTTTGTTTTTGATTATTGTTTTCATAAAACATTTCATTACAAGAAATGTTTGTAGTTTTTTTTAGTGTATTTAATAATTTAAAATAAAAAGACTAAATAGCCTCTTTAAATACTTCTTCATTAAATTTGTGTTCTCCAACATTTAGTTCTTGAAGTCTTTTATATTTAATAAGTAAGAATAAATTTTCTAAGCGATCACTACCATCTTTCATAATTGGATCATCCCATGTTAAATCTAAATGATACCATTCTTTATTTATTTTAACTAAATTCCATATATGTGTTTCACTAGATACTTTGATGTTATTAATCTTAAATTTATATAAAAATATACTCATTAGATCTGCATATGCACCACAAGTACCATATTTATTTTTTAATATATAGTTAACTTTATTATATTCTCTTTCAGGATTTTTATTTCTAATATCATCGGTAGCATATTTACTTTTATCTATGACATAATTATGAATAGTAGTAATTTTTTGTTTATTTGACATATTTTTCTTTATTTTTGAATCAATAATTTTATCTACTTCTTTATTGATATAGGTAATTTCTTCTTGTGAATAGGTTTTATTAATATTTACAGTTACTTCTCCATATTTGTTATAAGTAGTATCAATTTTATTGAATTGATTAAATGGATGAACAAAGTTGTTTATGTAAGATATTTTATCATTATTTTTATTTATTTTAATAACATCTGATATACATTCTTTATAAGAAGGGTCACAATAAAAAGTAAAAGTATTAGTTCCACTATTGATTATTGTGTATAAAACATTAAATAGTTGTTTTTTATTTTTAATAATAAAGTCATCTGTATTTTGAACGAATTCATAATCATTATCATTATAATATTCATTTTTATTTATCTTAATATTATCTAGTTTATGTAATATATTGTTTCTATAGTAAAGATATATATCATCTTTAAAATAAAATGATGTTCCAAGTATAAAAGTTAGTATAATTAGACAAATTACTAATGTAATTATAATAGTTTTTTTCAAATTAATCACCATTTACATTTTATCAAAAAAAAATAAAGTAGGCAATCCTAACTTTATATTTATTTGTTTGCTTTCATTAATCTAGATTTTTCTCTAGCAGCTTTATTAGCATGAATTAATCCATTTGAAGCATTCTTATCAATTAATTTAATAGCATTGTTAACTGCTTCATCTTTACCTTCATTGTTTTTAATAGCAATTTTAGCTTTTTTAATAGCAGTTCTCATACTAGAAATAGCAGTTCTATTCATTTCTCTTTTTTTTGCATCAGTTTTTACTCTTTTCTTAGCACTTTTAATATTTGGCATAATTTCACCTCACTTTTTTAATCAATACTAATTTTACCAAAAAAAAAATAAAAAATCAAATAAAATATATATATTTTTTAATAAAAATTATAATTTTGTATTAAAAAGTTGTCTTTTTTTATACTAATAATGGTGATATTATGAGGGAGATAGATTTATCTAAGTATAAAATAAGGACTGATTTAATTGCAGATATTATATCAAATGAAAATTTATCTAATATTTATGAGGAGAATGATGTTATAAATGGTTGTAGTATTAAAAGAATAAGACTTGATAAAGATAATGCTTTAAAGATAAATAAAAAAGAGGGTAATTATACTACTATATATTTTGATGATATAACTGATAAGAATAATTATGATAATGTTTTAAATATATTTAAAAAGGAGTTTAAAAGTATGCTTTCTCTTACTTCTATAGGAGATAATGACACGTGTTTAGTGATAGGTTTAGGTAATGATAAATCTACTCCAGATAGTTTAGGCCCAAAGACAATTAATAATATTGAAGTTACAAGACATATATATGAATTATTTAATAGTTTAGAAGATGGTTATAGAGTTGTTTCAGCATTAAATCCTGGTGTAATGGGTACTACTGGAATAGAAACTAGTGATATAATACTTTCTGTTGTTAAGAATATAAAACCTGATTTTATAATAGTAATAGATGCTTTAGCAAGTGATTGTATAGATAGGGTGTTAAAAACAATACAGATTACGAATACTGGTATTAATCCAGGTTCAGGAATAGGTAATTCAAGGAAAGAATTGTCTTCTTTTGTACTGGGTATTCCTGTTATAGCAATAGGTATTCCAACTGTTGTTGATGCTGTAACTATTGTATATGATACATTAAACTATATGGAAAAGCATTTTAGTTATACTATAAATAATAGAGATAATTTAGTTAATAAGCTTATTCCTAGTTCTAAAATAAATTATTTAAATAATAATAATTATAGTCTTAATAATAAGGAGAAGACTTATTTTCTTGGAGCAATTGGTAATTTAAGTGATTTTGAAAAAAAGGCTCTTATATATGATGTTCTTAGTCCTATTGGTTATAATTTGATGGTTACTCCAAAAGAAGTTGATTTTGTTATAGATAAATTTTGTTTACTTATTAGTGATGGTATAAATAAATCAATTCATAATATATAACGACAAAATATATATTAAATATATAGTAATATTATTTTGGTGATAATATGAAGTATATTAAGATTATATTTTGTCTTTTTTTAATATTTATTTCTTTTTATTTTACAATTAATAGTTCTTTTTATGAGGGTGATTTAGTTGATATTAATAATATGAATACTAAGAAAATAATTAAAAATATATTTTTATCTATTGGAAATGAAAAGACAAATAATGTTTTAAATCTTTTGAAAAGTAATAATTCTAATGAAATAGTAATAAATACTATAGATACTAATAGTACTAATAAAAAAATAGAGGTTTATTTATATAATTCACATAATAGGGAAGAGTATAAAACTAATATTTACGGAATTACTCCTAGTGTTATGGATGTTAGTAATATGATACAAAATGAGCTTTTAAAGTATTATGTTTATTCTTATGTAGAGAAGATGGATGTTGTTGGAGAAATTAAAAAGCGTGATTTAGAATATTATGATACATATGATATTTCTAGAAATAATATAATTAGTATAAGAAAAAAGTATCCTAGTATTAATTATATATTTGATATACATAGGGATTCTGTATCTGGAGATTTATCTAGAGTAAAAATAAATGATAAGAGTTATGCTAAGATAATGTTTTTAGTGGGTAAAAAGAATTCTAATTATAAAGAGAATGAAAAAAATATAAAAATAATGAGTGATTATATAAATAAAAAGTATCCAGGAATACTTAGAAATAATTATTATAATAATTATATATTTAATCAAGATTTAATACCTAATGCCTTTTTAATTGAAGTAGGAGGTATTGATAATACAATAGAGGAATTACATAATACATCACAGGTTTTAGCAGAAGCTATAAATTATTTGATTGGGGGGTAATATGAAGAATACATTAATTAAGATAATAATACTTAGTTTAGTTGTGTTTTTCTTGGTACTTGTGTTTGCAGAGAAGTCTGGCTATTTAAAGACTAAGGAAGAGAAGAATAAAATATTAACTGAAGAACAAATTGAGATATTTGAAAGGGATATAGCCCAAGGTAAAAAGGTTGATATTAATGATTATGTTGTTGATAATTATAAGGATTATACAAATGAAGTATCTAATAATTTTTATAGAGTTTCATTAAAGTTAGAAAAAGGTGTTGATGGAATAATTAAATTTATATTTAAAGGGGCTTCTAGGGCTGTTGTGGATTAAAAAATATAATGCGATGTTTTTCTGTATTAGAAAGATATCGCATTTTTTATATTGAGTTTTTTCTTTTTAAATTATTTTAAATTATTATTGAAAAATAATTTAAAATATTGTATTATTAATTTATAAGAAAATAAGGAGTGTTAGAATGA
>JAEDJI010000060.1 GCA_016296435.1 Bacilli bacterium
TGTATCAAATTCATGGTTCATACTTAGTTTGAATTATAACATAAGTGTTTTACATATTTTTAGTAAATTTTTGAAACCATAGGCAATATGAAAGACACATCTTCCATATTGTTTTTGTTTGTGTTATTATATATATGGAGGTTCATATGTGTAAGGCAGATATGTATCAAAAAGATATATTTAGTATTAATTATAAGAAATTAAAAGAAATGGGTATTAAAGTATTAGTATTTGATTTAGATAATACTATTATTGAAAAGAAAAAAAATGTAGTTGATGATAAGGTTAAAGAATTATTTAAAAGGTTAAAAAAGGATTTTAAAGTTATTATTATTTCTAATACTTGGAATAGAAAAAAGATAGAGTATGTTTCTAAAAAATTAGATATAGAGTATATAATGAATGCTAGAAAACCATTTAAATATGGATATAATAAGGCAAAAGGACTTTCTAATACTTCTGTTAGAAATATATGTATGATTGGTGATCAATTACTAACTGATATACTTGGTGCTAAAAAAATGGGTTACTATTGCTGTTTAGTAGATCCTATACACCAGAGTGAGTTAATACTTACAAAATTTAATCGTTTAATTGAGTATTTTATATTTAAAAGATTAAATAAAAAATATAATATAAGAAGAGGTAGTTATTATGACTAAGAAATGTTTAGGTTGCGGAGTAATACTTCAAGATAATAATGAATTAATTGAGGGATATGTTAGTGATTTGAGTAATGATTATTGTAGACGTTGTTTTAGGATGAAAAATTATGGTGATTATGAAGTTGTTCTTAAGAGTAATGAGGAGTATATTGATATATTAAAGAAGATTGGTAATACTAGGAGTTTAGTTCTTTATGTGGTTGATCTTTTGTCAGTGCCTTTTGATTTAGAAAAAATTAGGGAGTATTTACCCAATAATAATATAATAGTTATTTTAAATAAGAGGGATGCACTTCCTTTATCAATAAAGGATGAAAAAATAATTGATTATTTTAATGAAAAGTATAAATCATTTCTTAAGTTTATAGTAATATCTGCTTCAAAGAATTATAATTTAGATAAGCTAATGAAATTAATTAAGGAATATCGTACTAATCAAAATGTGTTTGTAGTGGGTAATACTAATGCTGGAAAGAGTACATTAATAAATGCAATAATTAATAATTATTCAATTGAAAAGTCGGATATTACAATTTCTCCGATGCCTTCGACTACATTAAACACTATTAAGATGAAAATAAAAGATTTTTATTTGATTGATACACCTGGTTTAGTGGATTATGGTAATATTTTAAATAAAGTAACTAAGGATAGGATTAAAAGAATATCTCCAAAGAAGGAGATAAAGCCTAAGACTTATCAAATTAAAGTTGGACAAGCTTTAATAATTGATGATATAATCAGAATAGATTATCTTGAAGGTGAGAAGAATAGTTTTACAGTATTTATGTCTAATGATTTGAAGATTAAAAGGATAAATGGAAAAAGACATGATTATTTAAAAGACTTATCAAGAAAAGATTTATCTTTGAGGTATCATGAAGATATTGTTATCAATGGACTGGGTTTTGTTAAGACAATACTTGAGGGAAAAGTAGCAGTCTATATTGATAAGGATGTTGATGTATTTGTAAGAAAATCATTAATTTAGGGGGATTATTATGGAAAGAAAACAAGTTAGATTACCACTCACATTTGTTCCGAATGCTGAATGTTTTGAAAGATTAGGGTTTAAATTGGATTTGAACTATAAAAATCATAATTTTTGTAATGCATATTTGCCAAAGGGTTGGAATGAATTTAAAAATGAAAAAGATAATCATGTATATATTATGGATGAGGATTTTTGTTCAAGGGCTATTATAAATACTAGATTTGGTTTTGATGGAGAGGTAGGTACTGTAAGGTTATTATGTAGATATCAAATAGTAACTTATGCAATGGATAAAGAAAAGGAAGAATATATGGTTTCTTTAGTTGATACTAAACTTAATGAAGTATTGTATAGTGAATATTATTCAACACTTGAGGCTGATAAATTATATATAAAAGTTATGATTGAAGATATACATACTAAAAAAATAGTAAGATTTGCTCAAGAGCATTATCCGGATTATATGGATCCTACTGCTTATTGGGAAGATGAAAAAAGAATTAAGAAAATGGTAAAATAATATTGACTCATTTTA
>JAEDJI010000061.1 GCA_016296435.1 Bacilli bacterium
AGCTGTAATTGATTTGAAGGGAATCACTCTCTGCTTTATTTTTTTATTTTATTTTTTTGTCTTATCTAATTTGTAATTTGAGCATATTGTTTCATCTTTGTTTTGTGCTTCATTTTTTTGATTTTTAACTTTAATTTCTTCAAGATTACACATATCGCAATCGCAGTTGCAATATTCACATGTATGAACATCGCATTTTATTGTTTGCTTTTTCTTCATTTATATCACCCTTATTATTATTGGCAATATTTCATTTTTTATACTTTAATCGTATTAGTCTTGAAAAACTTGCAATAAAAGGAAGTGCTGGTGTTCCACTTCTATAGGTAGTAGTGGATTTACCTCCATGAAATATTGGTTCCAAAATGATGTTTTTATTTTTGATTAAGCATCCAAATCCTTCGAGTGAATTATCTTCAATTGTTATTAAATCAATATTATTATAATTAATTTCCTTATAATTATTTGATAAATCTGTGTGATAGTAGCATTTTTTCCCTTTTAAGAAATTGCTTACTTCATTTATATTTTCAATATTTGAAATGCTTACTAGAGAAGTGTTTTTGTCTATTAAATTGTTTAATTGAGTCAGATTTACTTTATTGTCTGTAATATCAATTGTTCTTATTTCAAATGATGAATGTTTTAGAGGAAGTAAAATTGTATCATCTTCATTAGAACTTACAATTACATTTTTATTTTTTTGTAGTGCATCTAATCCAAATATTGTTAGGTTGTTAGATTCGCATTTTCCACTTGTGTATATAACTTCTTTGTCTTTTAGATTTAATGTGTCTAATATTTGTTTAGTTGATGCATTTTCAAGTTGTTTTGATTTTGTTCCTAGTTTATGCAGTGAATTACTATTTCCAATAAATTCTTGTGATACTTTTATAAATGTTTCTAATATTTCTTTATTCATTTGTTATCACCTCAATTGATGATATTAGTTTGTCTATGTCTTGTTGTGTAGTTAAATATGATAGACTTATCCTAACACTAGTCTTTGCTTTTTCTAAATCATTTGTTAGTGCATATACTGCTTTTGAATAGTCATTTGTAGAGCATGCACTTTTTGTAGATATTAGTATATCATCCATTTCTAGTCTGTGTAAGAATGTTTCTGGTTTGTAGTTTTTTATGCTTATATTTAGTATATGCGGTATACAGTTTTCATTGCTATTTATAGTAATGTTTTCATTTTGTATTTTTTTTAGTTTTTCTTTTAAATAAGTATTCAATTTTTTTACATATTCATATTGTTCTTTGTTTTCTATTTGTAATTCTAGTGCTTTAGTAAATGATTTTATAAGTGCATAATTATAAGTTCTTGTACCGTATAATATTGGAATTAGTTCTAAATCTTTTTTGATTAAAAGAACTCCGATCCCTTTTAATCCAAAAAATTTGTGTGATGTAAAACTTACCATATCACAAGTTGAAAAATCAACATTAACTTTTCCCATACTTTGAGTCATATCGCTATGAAAGGGAATATTTTTTTGATTTAGAATTTTTCCTATTTCATTTATTGGTTGTAAAAGCCCTGTCTCACTATTTACTGAGGCGATTGTCGCTAGTATGGTTTTATCTGTTATTAGTTCTTTTAAATGTTTGATGTCTACTAATCCATTGTTCAAGTTTACATAGTCTATTATAAAACCCTTTTTTTCATAGTATGATAGACATTCATTTATTGATGAATGTTCTAGTTTAGTTGTAATAATATGATAACCTTTTTCTTTATATTTATTTAAAATTCCACAGATTGCTGAATTGTTTGATTCAGTTGAACCTGATGTATATATTACATCCATATTTGTTTTCAATAAGGTTTTAATTTTTTCTTTTTCTTGTGTTCCTAATAAATTTGTGTATTTTATTTCACCATATTTAGAAAATTCTTTTAAAATAGTTTCGTCTACCGGTGTTGTAGCACTATAATCAAAATATAACATATAAATCACCATTTACTATATTAACATTTTTTTATTTTTTTTGCAAAAGTTGTTGACAAATAAAATTGTTCTGGTATAATTAAATATGCCTACATTTCTTGTAGTTATTAATGCAGATGTAGTTTAATGGTAGAACCTCAGCCTTCCAAGCTGACTACGTGGGTTCGATTCCCATCATCTGCTCCAT
>JAEDJI010000025.1 GCA_016296435.1 Bacilli bacterium
GGTTTCATCATGTTGATGAAATAGGTTATAAACTGTAAAATAGACGCTAACTTTCCTAACGGTTCCAACCCTTGGTTCATCCGTGGTGGGAACTATGGCAATGGTGCTAACGCCGGCGCGTTCAACTTCAACAACAACAACGGTAACGCGAACACTAACAACTCTGCTCGTGCCGTGTTCCTTGGCGCTCTGGACTACACAATTAGAAGAGACCTCTGTTATTACTTAGATAATATCAAGTTTCATATTTCGAATTATTTATATAATTTTGGGTCATGATTATGGTTTACGGATTATAATAGACTGTTATTTTGTAGAAGTTTATTACCTTTTTACAGACATGTTTGTAAAAGAAAGTGTTATATGTGTTTTTAGTGAGTAATGTAATTTGAAAATTAGAAACCATAGGCAATATAGAAAATGTCATTTTCTATATTGTTTTTATATATCTGCTTTTTGGAGGTTTATGAGTAAAATATACAATTTATATTTAGATTATAAAAGTAAAGATAATACTTATTTATATTTATTTAAGTGTGGTAATTTTTATATTTTTATTGGTGATGATTGTGATTATATATGTAGAGTAACTACTTTAAAAAAGATTAAGTTTACTAATGATGTATATAAATGTGGTTTTCCCCTTAATAGTCTTGATACTTATCTTAGTATATTTAAAGAGATTGGACTTAATATAAAAGTTATTGATGAATTAAATGATGATAATGTTCTTGTTAATAGAATTAAGAATATAGATCTTAATAATACAACAGGAATTGAAGCACTTAATATTTTAAAGGAGTTAAAGGAATTAATATGAATGAATTAGAAAATCTTGTTATATACAAGAAATATACTGATATGATGTATTATTTTTATAATTTACTCGATAAATATCCGAAGTCTGAAAGTAATGGATTAGTAAGTGAAATTAAATATAATTTATATCTTGGTCTTGTAAGCATTATTAATGCTTATAAGAGTTATGATAGTAAAATAAAATATTTAAATGAACTTGATGTTCATTTAAAAGTATTAAAAGTTTTAGTTAGAATATCTTATAGAAAAAAATATATAACTGGTAAAAACTATGGAGCTTGTTCTAGAAAAATTGGTGATGTTAATAATATAATGTTTGGATGGATTTATAAGTGCCAAAAACGATAAGGAATTGTTATTATAGAAAACTAACTTTTGATAGTTTATATAATGCTTATATTAGAGCAAGTTTAAATAAAAGAAATAAAAGAGCTGTTATTAAGTTTAGTGTTGATTTAGAAACTTATCTTAGTAATATATATAACGAATTGTATAATAATTCTTATAAGTCTTCTAAATATAGGGAATTTATTATATATGAACCAAAGAAGAGAATTATTAAGGCTTTACCTTTTAGAGACAGGATTGTTCATCAATGGTATATTGAAGAGTTTATTAAACCTTATATTGTACCAAGGTTTATTGAGGATTCTTATGCTTGTATTATTGGAAAAGGTACACATCAGGCTATTTTAAAACTTAATAAATATATGAGAATTATGAATAAAAAGTATGGAGAGTATTATATTATTAAGTTTGATATAAGTAAGTATTTTGAAAGTATTGATAAGAATATACTTTATAAAATAATGATGAAATATATTAGTGATAAATATTTGCTTAATTTAACTTATAATATTATATTTGATAATGACTTTAATGGTATACCAATTGGTAATTATACAAGTCAATACTTTGCTAATATTTATTTAAATGAACTTGATTATTATGCAAAGTTTGACTTAAAATTAGATTATTATATTAGGTATATGGATGATTTTATAGTATTAGTTAAAGATAAGATTGATGCTAAAAGGATTTATTGTTTAATTGAGTCATTTGTTAATGATCAATTAAACTTAAAACTTAATAGAAAAAGTAGATATTATCCCTCAAGATTAGGATGTGATTTTTGTGGATATATTTTATATAATGATTATAAGTTAATTCGTAAAAGAAGTATAAAAGGTATGAGAGATAAAATATATGACTTTAAAAAGGGTATTGTTAGTTTTGATGAAATTGAACTTAGTTTTGTTTCTTGGTGTGGTCATGCTAGACATGCTAATAGTTATAAGGTAATGAGTGATTTTTATGGCTTTATTTATAAATAGGGTGCAGTGATTCACCAAATGTGATGCTTACTTGGTAGTAAGTGTCTTTTTAATGTTGTATTTTATTAGTAAAAATAATTTTAATACTTGGTGTTTTTAGATTGTATTTCTTTTTTATTTATGGTATCATTTATATATAAAATAGTAGGAGGATGGTACTATGAGTTTTAACGATAATGATGTGAGTAATAACAATGTTAATAATTTAAATAATTCTAATGTTAATAATGGTATAGATAATATGAATAATACTTCTTTTGATAGTGGTTTTAATAATTATGAGAATAGTGATTTTAATAGTTCTAATATGAATCAATATGATAATTCTAGTATTGGGAATGCTAGTTATGATCAACCTGATTATAGTGATTTTGGTAATTCTGATACTGGTGATTATTCTAATAGTGATAATGGTCTTAAGAAGAAACTTATTATTGGTGTTGTAGTTATTATTGCTATTATAATTCTTATATTGATTTTTACGTCTTTATTTGGTAGAGGTAATAAGAAACTTGATTTAGATGTTCCTGATGTTGTTTATGCTGGAAATGAGTTTGAGTTTGTTACTGCTATTCCTAATTCTGATAAGGAATTATTTTATATGTTTAGTAGTGATAATCAAGAAGTGCTTCAATTTGAATATAAATCACTTGCATCGGGTGATACTGCTAATACAATTATTCCTAAAAAGGATGGAAAGGCTAAAATAAAGGTTCAGGCTTTTGATAAAGGTAAGCTTGTTGGTGTGTATGAACGTGAAGTTATTGTTTGTCCAAAGTTTGATGATACTATATTTAGTAATGATGTCTATAAAGTTGCTTCAGGTGATGACTTAGATCTAGGTATTGATTTAGGCGTTTATGAAGAATGTTATAAGAATATTAAGTATACTAGTACTGATGAAGATATTGCTCTTGTTTCTAGTGATGGGGTTGTTTCTGCAAAAAAGAAGGGTAATACTACTATAAAAGTAAGTAATAAGTACAAAACTGTTGATAAAAAGGTTTATGTTGTTTCTGCATCGGGCATTAATTCTGTAACAGGTGTTAAACTTAATGTTTCATCTCTTAATATATCTGTTGGAAAAAGTGGAAGTTTATCTGCTATTGTGTCTCCGAGTAACGCTACTAATAAGTCTGTTATTTGGTCATCTAGTAATGAGAGTGTTGCTCTTGTTTCTAGTAAAGGTAAGGTTGTTGGAGTAGGTGTTGGTAGTGCTGTTATTACTGTTACTACTCAAGATGGTAATAAAACTGCTATGGCAAATGTTACAGTTAAAAATCCTAGTTCTAGTTCTTCTAGTAGTAGTTCATCGAATACTAGTGGTTCTAGTTCTAGTTCTAAATATAAAAAAGTTACTAAGATTTCTATAAATAATGATGATTTTACTATTAAAGTTGGTAATACTAAGTCTTTATCTTATACTATTACTCCGAGTAATGCTACTAATAAGAAAGTGACATGGGATACTGGGAATCCTTCAATTGCAAAGGTTAATAATGCTGGAAAGGTTACTGGTGTAGGTGCTGGTACTACTTATATTTCTATAAAGAGTGTTGATGGTGTTTCCGATAAAGTCAAAGTAGTAGTTACTAAAAGCGAACCAATTAAAGCTACTAAAATCACATTGACTCCAAGTTCTCTTACTTTAAATGTTGGTTCTAAAAAGGCTGTTTCTGCTACTGTTACGCCAAGTAATGCTACTATTAAAACAGTTACATGGGTTTCACATAATACTAATATTGCTAAAGTAGATAGTTATGGTAATGTAACTGGAGTAGGTGCTGGTAGTACAAAAATTTCTGCTTTTACTACTGATAATTCAGTTAGTGCTTCAATTAATGTTACAGTTAATGGTTCTAGTAGTGGTGGTTCTACTACAAAGCCAACTGAACCTGAAAAACCTAAAAATATTGATGTTAATAATATAATAGTTACTCCTACTTCTGTTGAAATGTATGTTGGTGATACTAAGACTATTGAAACAACTGTGATACCAAATGATGCTACTAATAGTAGTTTGATTTGGAAAAGTACTAATTCAGATATTGCTAGTGTATCAAGTAGTGGCGTTATTAAAGGTTTGAAATATGGTACTACTACTGTGAAGGTTAGTTCTGTTAGTAATCCTAGTGTTTCAAAGGTTATAACAGTTAGTGTTAAGAATAAAACTAAGAGTATTTCTTGCTCTACTACATTTACTGATCAAAATGGCCATACTATTAATGGTACTGCAAGTTCTTCTGTTACTACTATTAATATAAAATCGGTTTGTACTGCTACTGCGACAACTATTAATGATATTTCAATTTATAGTTCAAAGGATTTGATTTCTGTCGCATCATTAAATATTACTGGTTCTTCTTCTAGTACTTCTAGAACAAAGACTGGTTCAATATATAATGCTAAAGAAAAGGCTGGAACATATACTATAAGAGTAGAGGCTACTGATGCAAATAATACTGTGTATACATTTACTTCTCCTCTTGTAATAACTGGATCAGTTTCTTGCTCTAAGATTAAAGCTAATACAGATAATTTAAGTGGTAAAGTTAAATTTCATGCATATACTAGTAAAAAATTAGGTAGTGTTACCTTGAAACTTACTAATAAGACTAAATCTAAATCTTATTCGTATACAATGTCTTATAGTGGAACTGTTACTGATAATGGTGATTATAAATATCATTATACTTATGTCGTAGATACAGTAAAGGGTGATGCTTATGTATGGAAAGTTACTGCTACTGATAGTTCTTGTGGAAAAACTATTAGTACAGGGGAATATTCAAAAACAGGACCTGCGTGATTTTATTAATAGATTTAAATGTTATTTATCATGATTTATTTTAAATAAGACTTCGTTTTTGAAGTCTTATTTTAATATTATAAATGTTATTATTAATATTTAATGAAAACGATGATAAGGTTCTTAATATGCTATGTAAAATAATGAAATAATAAAATATTACATTAATGATTTTAAGGATGGGGGTTATAGTTATGTATGATAAAGAATTAAATAAAGAAAAAAATAAGAGAAAATAAACAAAAGTTTTAATGAAGGGTTAAATATTTTTGATAAAAGTGTTCTTTAAAAATGTAAAAAACTTTTTTTAATTTAATTTAATAAATATTAATATAGCTATTATTTCTAAGCGTACTTATTTTTCTTTGAAGAGCTTAATAATGAAATATAGTAGCTTCTATTGCTTTTTTGTATGGTTTTATCTTTATTGGTTATATTATTATTGGTGATATAATGGATTTATTACATGTTTCTTTTAGAGCATTTCTTTCTTTGGTAACTTTATTTTTGGTTACTAAGATAATTGGTAAAAAGCAGGTTTCTCAGCTTAGTTTGTTTGATTATGTTATTGGAATATCTATAGGTAATTTTGCTGCTGAAATGACTATTAATATTGATTCTGATATTTTGTTTGGAACTGTAGCTGTTTTGATATATGGTGTTGTTGCTTATCTTATTAATGTTTTGACTATGAAGAGTATTGTTTTAAGAAGGTTTTTTATGGGAAAACCTAATATGGTAATTAGAGATGGTGTTATTTTAGAAGGTGGTTTAAAGTCTGTTAAGTTTGATATAAATGATTTATTGGAACAATGTCGTTCTATGGGGTACTTTGATGTTTCTGAGATTGCTTATGCTTTGGTAGAACCTGATGGAAAGCTTAGTATTCTTCCAAAAGCAGAGTATAAACCTGTTACTGCTAAGGATATGAATATTGATGTTAAGGATTCTAGTATGTGTGCTAATGTTATTATAGATGGTGAAATTATGGAATTTAATCTTAAGGAAATTGGCAAGAATAAAGATTGGTTGCTCAAAAAACTTAAAACTTTAGGGAAGAATTATTCTGATATATTACTTGCTACTGTTGATAGTAGTGGTAATCTTGTTACATTTTTAAAAAATGATTTAAAGTCTAATGATATGTTAGAATAGTAGATTTTTTTTCTTTTTTGTGATATTATTATATTGAGGTAATGATATGAAAGTAAAGTATTTATTTGTTTTATTTATTTGTTTTTTGCTTACTGGATGTATCTTTAATCCTTATCATGATTCAAAATTTGGAGAAATAGTTATAGACACATGGTTTAATGAAGATGATCTTGGTGATGTTAGAAAAAAAATAGAGAATATTAATGAGATTATTGATAGGAGTTGTGTTTATTTAGAGGATAATGGTTCTAATTATGTTTATGAGTGTGAATTAGTTTATCGACCTATTGGGGAGACTGTTATACCGTTATCTAAAAATAAAACTATTTTGCTTTTTGCTATTTATACTCCATTTGATAATACTTTTTCATATAGAGTTTATAATTCTAATAGTGAATATGGTATTTGGGAATTGGATAATGATTTAAAATATTAGTATGGGAGGAATTTTTATGTCAAAAAAGATATGGAATTTTATTATTGGTTTGGTTCTTATAATTGGTGGTGCTATATTGCTCGTTAATCCTGAACAATCTTTTTCTAAATTAGTTTTTTTTGTAGGAATTGTATTGTTATTAACAGGAATAATAAAAATAATTTATGCTTTTTTAAATAGAGATTATGTTTATTTGCCTGGTAATGTATTTATGAGTGGATTTTTAAATGCTTTGTTTGGGTTTGTGCTTATTTTTAATCCTGATACTACTACTAAGATAATATCTATATTTATTGGGATTTGGTTACTTTCTACTTCTTTATCATCTTTAGTGTTATTACTTAATATGAAAGGAAGTGATTATTTTAGTCAAACTATGTTAGTGACTAATATTCTTAAGTTTATTGTAGGTTTATTAGTACTTGTTACTCCGATTATTTCAGTATTGTTTACAGGTGTATTTTTAGGATTGTTCTTAATAGTAGTTGGTGTTTGTGCAATATTTAATTATAAAGATGAAGAAAAAATATATAAAGTTAAAGTAAAAAAATAGAAAATTTATAAAAGGTGTTGATATACATCTTTTTTTTGTGTAAAATTAATATTGGTGATTAATTATGGAATATAAAATTACTTTAAGGGATGAAAGTGAAACTATTGAACTTGCTCAAAATATAGAGTCAGAAAAGTTTTTTAATATGGTTATTTGTTTGAACGGAGATTTAGGTAGTGGTAAGACTGTTTTTGCTAAGGGTTTTGCTAGTGCTTTAGGTATTGATGAGGTTATTACTTCTCCTACATTTAATATAGTTAAAGAATATACTTCTGGAGAAATTCCTCTTTTTCATATGGATGTTTATAGATTGGATGAAACAGATGTTGAAATTGATTTTGCGGAGTATTTTGTTAAGAAAGGTGTTACTATTATTGAGTGGTCAGATATGATTAAAGATTTGCTTCCTGAAGAAAGATTGGAAATTAGTTTTAAAATTATTGGTGAAGATACTAGACTTGTTATTATTAGGCCTATTGGAAAAAGATATGAAGACTTATGTGAGGCGGTATTATGATAAGTCTTTTTTTGAATACTTCGGTTGATTTTCTTTCTGTTGCAATTGTTAAAGATGATGTTGTATTAGATTCTTTTTATACTAAGCTTAATAATGATTTATCTAAAATTACTCTTAGTGTTATTGATGATATGTTGAATAGATTGTCTATTTCTAAGAGGGATATTGATAAAATTGTTTGTGTTAATGGTCCAGGATCTTTTACTGGACTTAGAATTGGTGTTACTATAGCTAAGGTTTGGGCTTATAGTCTTAATATTGACATTATAGGAGTTTCTAGTTTATATGTACTTGCTACTGGAGTAGAGGGTGATTATATAGTTCCTATTATTGATGCAAGGCGTGGTTATGTTTATGCTGGTATTTATGATGGTAATTACAATGTTATTATGAATGATTGCTATATTTCTTTGGAAGAATTGTCTAATAAGGTTAGTGAACTTTCGTCTGATGTTGTTTATGTGTCTTCGAATGGGTTTAATGGTTCTGTAGTGTATAGTCCAAATATTGAAAGAATATTTAAATATATAGATATGAGTAATGTTAGTAATTGTTTTTCATTTGTTCCTAATTATTTAAAAAGGGTTGAAGCTGAGGAAAAGTTAAATGGTTAAGGATGTTGATGTTTCATTACTTAAATCTTTTGGAGTTGTTAAGACTGCTAATCCTTTTATTAAGTATATTGGATATTTATTAGATGATGTTGTTATTGGTTATATTGAATATAGTGTTTTATATGAAAAAGCAGAAATATGTAATATTTTTGTTAATGAGGATAAGAGAAATATGGGGGTTGGTTTTTTAATGATGAAGTATTTGATTACTTATCTTAAGAGTAGTAATATTTACAATATTACTTTAGAGGTTAGTGTGTTAAATAGTAGTGCTATTTCATTGTATAAGAAGTTTGGCTTTGTAGAGGTTGCAAAAAGAAATGGCTATTATAATGGGGTAGATGGTATTTTGATGGAGTTGATTTTATGAAAGATGTTTATATTTTAGGTATTGAGAGTAGTTGTGATGAAACTAGTGTTTCAATTGTTAAGAATGGTTGTGATGAGATTAATACTGTTATTCTTAGTCAAATTGATATTCATACTTTATACGGAGGGGTTGTTCCTGAAATTGCTAGTCGAAATCATGTAAAAGATATTACTTTTGTAATTGATAAGTGTCTTAGAGATTCTGGTATTGAAATGGATATGATTGATGCTGTTGCTGTCACATATGGGCCTGGTCTTATTGGATCTTTGTTGGTAGGACTTGAAGCTGCTAAGACTATTGCTTATGTGTATGATAAACCTTTAATACCTGTTCATCATATTGCTGGGCATATTTATGCAAATAATATCGGTCATGAACTTAAATTTCCGCTTTTGTCACTTGTTATTAGTGGTGGGCATACTGAACTTATTAAAATGGATGATCATTTAAGTTTTTTAAAGATTGGTGGTACTTTAGATGATGCTGTTGGTGAATGCTATGATAAGGTTGCGCGTGTTGTTGGAATTGGCTATCCTGGTGGCCCTTTAGTTGATAAGCTTGCTCATACTGGAAATGTAAGCTATCATTTACCTATTCCTATGAACGATGATAGTTACAATTTTAGTTTTAGTGGACTTAAGAGCGCTGTTATAAACTTGGTACATAATGAGGAACAACGTGGTAATGTTATAAATAAAGAGGATTTGTGTGCTTCTTTTCAAGATGTTGTTGTAAAATCATTGGTTGGAAAAACTGTTAAGGCATTAAAAGAATATAATATTAATAATCTTATAGTAGCAGGTGGTGTTGCTGCTAATAAGGGGATAAGAGATGCTTTTGAAAAAGAATCTTTAATAAATGAGTTTTCGTTTAGTTTTCCAGATATGAAATATTGTACTGATAATGCTACGATGATTGCTGCATGTGGATACTTTTTATATAAAAAAGGTGTGCGTGCTGGTCTTGATCTTAACGCAAAATCTAGTGAAAAATTGTTTTAATTTTATAAAATTGAAAAAAATATTAAAAAAATGCAAAAAATCACTTGCAAAATAATAAAATATATAGTATCATTTATATTGCTTACAGAAGTTTGCATTGTGGGCTTGTAGCTCAGTTGGTTAGAGCGCACGCCTGATAAGCGTGAGGTCGATGGTTCAAGTCCATTCAGGCCCACCATATATGCCTCAATAGCTCAGTTGGTTAGAGCACTTGACTGTTAATCAAGGGGTCCTAGGTTCAAGTCCTAGTTGGGGCGCCATTATTATTGGCCCGTTGGTGAAGTGGCTTAACACACCACCCTTTCACGGTGGCATTCTCGGGTTCGAATCCCGTACGGGTCACCATTTATGTAAACAACTCTCTCGATGAGAGTTTTTTTATTAAAATGTTTGTTTATTAAATGTATTATAATTTTTTAATAACTTTGAGAAAGAGAAGTAACTTTGATGGAATTTAAAGTGAGTTAGTGATAGTGTGAAACTAATAAGAAAGTCATTGTGAATAACACTTTTTAGTTGCTTACCGAAAGTTTGCAAGTAGGCTAAGCCGGGCTGTATCCGTTATCTTAATACTAGGTTTGTTAGAACTGAAAGTGATCATATAAATAAATTTTTATGATAAATTGGGTGTTACCGCGGAATAACCAGTTTTCGTCCCTTTGTTGATGAATACTGGTTATTTTTAATTTATTATAAGGGAGGAATTTATATGTGTAGTTTTATGGTTTATACCAAGAATGATATTTGTGAAGAGGATTTTTTAAGGGGATTTAGTAAAATTGGGTATAGAGGACCTGATATGACTAGAACTGATTTTGTAAATGTAATGTGGGGTTTTCATCGTTTGTCTATTATGGATTTATCAGAGGATGGAATGCAACCATTTTATTTTAAAGATATGAAGGTTGTATGTAATGGTGAAATATTTGATAAGTATTATGCTTCTTATGATGGTATGATTGTTGACTATTGGATGCCTAATAAAAACTGGGTTGGATGTGATGTTAACGATCCTTCTGCCAGGGTTTTGTCTAATTATGGTGATAGTGGAAAATAGGTATTTTTAAATACGGTTTAAGTGACATTTATAATGCTGATAATAGTTAAATATTTTAAAATATTATTTGATTTAAATAAAAATATTTATTTGAAAAAAATATTATATAATACTATAATCAGAGTTATTTTAGTTTTTTACAAAAATGTAAATCTAAATGCAAATTAATTATAAAGTTGTACTAAAACTAT
>JAEDJI010000026.1 GCA_016296435.1 Bacilli bacterium
GCATTTAGTAGATTTTTAATATAATCTTCAAGTTCCACAAGTTGAATCTTTTTATTTAGACTACCAACATAAATATCAGTAGAATAATTAAATGCTAGAAAAGTAGTATCTTTAACAATAATCTTATGTGGCTCTATGTAAGATAAATTAGTCTTATCAATTTTTCTAATACTACCATTTATAATAGTAGGTTTGATATGACAAAACTCACATATAAATTCTAGTCGTTGTTTAAGATTACTTTCTATTTCTAATTCTTGTGTAATAATCTTAATCACTACAAACACCATCCTTTCTTTTAAGGATGACTTTTTAATAGAACTTCCAAGCAAACACGTGGAGTTCGACAAACAAAAAATCATCTCAATATGAGATGATATCTATCGTAAATGTTCGAAAAGTTCGAACAGAAACGTCACTGGAGCAAATGACGGGAATCGAACCCGCATCCTAGCCTTGGCAAGGCCATGTTCTAACCATTGAACCACATCTGCACTAAATATATTGTATTATATTTTTATAAATATAGCAATATATTTTTTGAATTTTCATTATGCTCTTGAAACATATTTTCCATCTTTAGTTGAAATTAATATTTTTTCACCTTCATTGATAAATAATGGTACTTTAATAGTATAGCCAGTTTCAAGTGTAGCATCTTTCATAGCACTTGAAGTAGTATTTCCTTTTACACCAGGTTCAGTTGTTACTACTTCCATTTCTATCTTATCTGGAAGGGATAATCCTAACATTTCTCCTTCGAAGAATGTAATATCTACATCTAAGTTTTCTTTTAAATATTTTACATCATCACCAAGGTTAGATTTATTTATATCTATTTGAGAATAATCTTCCATATTCATGAAAGTATAGTCATCTCCAGTAGAATATAAATATTGCATTGGTTTTCTTTCAATTCTTGCTAATTCTACTTTAGTAGCAGAGTTAAAAGTATATTCAGTTGTTGAACCAGTTCTTAAGTTTTTCAACTTTGTTCTTACAAATGCTGCTCCCTTACCAGGTTTAACATGTTGGAATTCTAGTATTGTGTAGATATTTCCATCAAATTGAATTGTCATTCCTGTTTTAAAATCATTTACATTTATCATTAAAATCACCTACTTAATTATTTTTCTTCTTTATGTAATGTATGTTTTTGACATTTAGGACAATATTTATTTAGTTCTAAACGTGTTGTTGTATTTTTTACATTTTTTTCTGTACGATAGTTTTGACTTTTACATACAGTACAAGTAAGTGTCTTTCCTTGTCTATTTTCTAATTTTGCCATAATATCCCTCCTCATTTCCATAGATATTATATCAAATTTTTTAGAAAAAGCAAAACATTTTTAAATATTTTTTCTTCTTTCTCCATTTTTAGTGTAATATTTAAAGAAAATATTACTACTTTTTTCCATTAGTCGATAGTTTATATCTGATTTATATTCTCCTCTTTTAGGGTTTTGGACATTCGGAGATGAAGTCATTATTGATACAATTGGTTTATTATATGGTGCATATGTAATAAAATTATTGCTTATTGTTTCATTGTCTACTACTCCATCATTATCAATATCAATCATGCTTTCACTAGTACCTGTCTTACCAGCTGGATCATATTCATATTTTATATATCCTGCACCTGTACCATTTGTCATTACTAATCTAAAGCCTTTTTGAATTCTTTTCATATATTTCTTTTGTGTTTCAACTTTATTAATTATTACTGTTTCATTTTCATACATAACTTTTTGTTCTTTGTCTAATACACTTTTCAAAAATCTTGGTTTTATTCTTATTCCATCATTTGCAATTGTACTAATGTATTGACTTAGTTGAAGTGGTGTATAAGTATCATATTGTCCAATTGCAAAGTTTATTAAAAGATCTCCTGCTTTACTGGTGCCTTTATACCCTGTTTCTTCTTTTGGATAGTCTATTCCTGTTTTTGTTCCTAATCCAAATTGATAATAAACACTTCGATATTTATTAAATGCATCTTCATTTATTTTTAATTTTTTATGTGGAGAATACGTAAACCCTCCGACTTTCATAGCGGTCATATATTGATATACATTTGATGAGTATTGTAAAGCTTGCAAATCATTTACATAACCAAGAGTTCTCCATGAACATTTTTCTGGTAAGTTATATAAATAAATACAATGATCATAGAATGATGCTCCGATATCAATTGCTCTATTATTATATCCTACTATCATGCTGGCACCTTTTACTACTGAACCTGGTGTTACAGTAGTTAACATATTTCCTTCTTCATAATTATATGTTTTATATTTATTTTTATCATAATAAACTTGTTCAGAAAGCATTGCATAAATTTCTCCTGTAGTTGGTTTTTGCATTGTAATAAAACTGCCTGTATAAAAGTCAGTATTAGCTTCGTTTTTTGTTTTAATTACTTCTTTTTCTAACATATTTTCAAGTTCTAGTTGTAGATCTATATCAATAGATAATACTATATCATTTCCTCTTGAACCTTTTTCTACTAGTTTTAATGAGTTGTCTTCCATAACTTTAAATTTATCTTTTGTCCCTTTTAAGATGCTTTCATATTGTTTTTCTAACCCTGTTAATCCTACTCTATCATCTCTAGAGTATCCAAGTGATAAGTAGTATTTTAGATCTTCTGCAGGAATTTTATTTGATTCTGATACTTTGCCAAATATATTTCTTAGAGTATCACCATACAAGTATTTTCTTTCCCATTCTAGTTTTGTTTTAAAGCCTTTTAAAGTGCTTATATTCTCTGATATATATGCATATTCTTTATCAGTAACATCTTTCTTTATAATTTTTTCTTCATATGAATAACCATTATTCATTAAATAATATAAGTATGCAGATTTTTTATCTCTAGTGTTAAATAGTTTTAGATCTTCTTGATCTATTCTTTTAATCTTAAGTTCATATATGTCCTCTTCAGTTAGCTTTCTATTTTTTAAGTCTTCTAGTTCACTACTTTTAATTTTTTTATTTGATATATCTGGATATTTAAGTATAAAAAACTCTTTTATTATTCTATCACTTATATTATCATAATCGAGGTTTATTTTATTACTTATAAAATATGCTAATTCTATTTCTTCATTAGTAGTTATATTTTTTTCTTTTTGGTAATATATACTTTTTATTGCTTTATTGTCTACAAGCAACTTCATATTTCTATCATATATTCTTCCTCTTGGCGTACTATTTCCATATACATATACATTAGTCATATTGTTAAGTAACATTTTGTAATAGTCTCCACGCAAAATATTTAGATAGCATATTCTTCCAAATATGACAATAAATATAGAAACAATTAATATTTCTAATATTGTTATTCTTTTATTAATATTGTATTTTTTATTATTCTTATATTTTCTCATATTATTATTTTGGTTAAATTTTATAAAAACTTACATATAAATTACTAGGTGATTAAATATGTATGAAAGTATTATTAAAAATTATGTAAGTAAACTCACTAAAGATCATATAAGAACATTTTGTATAAAAGAAAATATTATTATTTCAGATGAAGAAATAGATATTATTTATTATTATATTAAGAATAACTGGAAAGATATTATGTACGATCCAGATCCTTATTTAAAGATTGCTAAAGAAAGATTAAGTAAAGATGTTTATGAAAAAATATTATTTTTAAAGGATAAGTATTTAAAATAAAAAGGATACTATTTTTTGTATCCAAAGTTATTTAATGGAAGTAGTACTAAGTTTGCACTTCCTAAAATGTCTTCTTTTTTAAAGCAACCAAATATTCTACTATCAAGGGAATCTTTTCTATTGTCTCCGATTGCAAAGTAGCAATCATTTGGTATTTTATCATATCCTAATTCTATTATATCAAAGTCTTGTGTTGATTGATTTTTAAAGTATTCTTTTATTTCTTTGTCATTAATATAAAGTTTATCATCAACATATTTTAATGTTTCCCCTGGAAGACCAATAATTCTTTTAATAAGGTAAGAATCATCTTTTTTTATTACTACAATATCAAATCTTTCTATATCATTAAGTTTATAATTAATTTTGTTTAGAATCATAATTTCTTTGTCTTGTAGTGTTGTGTCCATACTTGTTCCATTTACTCTTATTGGGGTAATAATAAAGGTTCTTATTAAAATTATTACCAATATTATGAAACCATAAATTATTATTTCTTTTGTTTTATTTTTCATAAATAGTAAAAAATAAGGCATGTGCCTTATTTTATTCCTCTTTCTTTAATTCTGTATTGACCTACATAATCTCTTAGGAAATTTAATTTAGCACGTCTTACTTTACCACGTCGTACAACAGTAATATTTGCTAATTTTGGAGAATGCACAGGGAAAATTCTGTTTACTCCAACACCATAAGAAATTTTTCTAACTGTGAATGTTTCACTTAATCCAGAACCTTTACGGCTAGTGACTACTCCTTCATAAGCTTGAATACGTTCTTTTTTGCCTTCGATAATTTTTACATCTACACGAACTGTATCTCCTACTCTGAATTCAGGAATATCACTTTTAATTTGTTTAGCGGCCATTTTGTCTACTAAATTCATATTAACACTCCTTTTCTAATACAATCATGATCCTATAGTCAGCGGATTGCTTGATAACGTATATGATTTTATCATAAAAAATGATTGTTGTCTAGTATTTTATATAATTAATTTATGCTTTATGGAAGAGTTTATACTATTTTATAGTGACTATTATTAAAAAAATCAACTATTATATAGTATTTATAATTTTTATTTGTTATAAATTTTGTTTTAATAGTTGATTAAGTTCTACAGCATATTCCATAGGAAGTTCTTGTTTGAATCTATCAGTAAACCCTAATATAATAAGTTCAATAGCTTTTTCTTTTGAAATTCCTCTGCTCATCATATAAAATAATTTTTCTTCACTAATCTTTGATACTGTTGCTTCATGTTCTATACAGCTAGTTTTATTATTAACTATATTGTTAGGATATGTATCACTACTAGAATCTTTATCAATGATTAAGGTATCACATTTTACTACGGAACTTGAATTAGTAGCTTTGTTTTTTATTTCTACTTTTCCTCTGTAATCAGCACTACCACCAGTCATTGCGATACTTTTTGCAATGATATTACTAGTTGTGTTTTTTCCAATATGAATCATTTTTGCACCACTATCTTGTTCTTGTTTATTTTTTGCGACACTAATAGTAATGCATGTCCCAGTTGAATTGTCTCCTTTTAATATACAGCATGGGTATTTCATTGTTTTATATGATCCAATATTACCATCTATCCATTCCATTGTACCAGATTCTTCAACAAGCGCTCTTTTTGTAACTAAATTGTACACATTTGTAGCCCAGTTTTGGATAGTACTATAACGACATTTACTATTTTTACCAACATATATTTCCACTACTGCAGCATGTAAATTACTAGTGGAATAATTTTTAGCAGTACATCCTTCAACATAATGGAGTTCACTATTATCATCCACTATTATAAGAGTTCTTTCAAATTGACCTAAATCTTTGCTACTTATTCTAAAATAGCTTTGAAGTGGTCTATCTAGTTTAGTATTTTTAGGTATATATATAAAACTACCTCCTGAAAAAACTGCACCGTTTAAGGCAGTAAATTTATTTTCACTTGGTGATACTATTTTAGAAAAATATTTTTTAACTAAATTGGGATATTTCTTAAAAGCATCCTCAATTGAGGTAAATATTACGTTTTTATCGTTTAATTCTTTAATCATATTATGATATATTACTTCGCTTTGATATTGTACTCCTATTCCATCTAAATATTGTTCTGATTCTGGTACTTTTAATCTGTCTAACTCATCTTTAATGTTTTTATTTATATTTATCCAATCATCTTTAATACCTAAATCATAATCATTTTTATAATATTTTATCTTATCAAAATCTATATTTATCTTTGGTCCAAAATGAGGCAAATCTATTTTTTTAAATATTTCATAACATTTTAATCTATAATCTAAAATATCTCTACTTTCATTTTTCATCTTAGATATTTTTTTTATCTTTACTTCATCTAATCCAATTATTTCCATAATAGATCTACTCCTTACTAATTATTTTACGTTTCATTGAATTATTATTTGTTTTAAATTGTAAAACATTATCTATATTATTTAGACTTTCTTTATATTTTAATACTGAATATTTTAAATCAACAAGTAAAGGACTAATTCCTCTTAATTCATAATAATAACATACTTTATCTAAGTTATTACAATATCTATTAAGTAATTGTTTAAAAGAATTATCATCAATTAATAAATCTAAAACTTCAATAACACTACCAATATCTTTTAGGTTAGTTCTTCTTATGGTGAAACACTTTCCTATTTCTAAAGAACAATTATTGTCAATTAACTTTTTATAAAGCATTGCACAAACTAACTTAGAGTCGCTTTCGTTTAATCTTTTATCGATTAAAAAAGCGTATCCTTCACCATTAAACATATCAGTATCATTTTTATTTACAATGATTCCAATAACATCATTATCATCTTTAAAGTCATATTTATTTATAGAACAGTTAATTTCTAAAATTTTTTCTATTATATCCATAAAATCACCATAATAATTAAATGATATTTAATATGATACCGCTTATTACTGCGATTATATATATAATTAATAATATCATAATATTTTCTTTTATATTTTTATTTTGTTTAAATAAAACTAGTAAAGCTACTCCACTTCCTGAAAGAAGTCCAGAAATAGTAGTACCAAAGCTAATTATATTATCAATGTATAGTTGTGTTATTAATACACTAGCACTGCAATTTGGAATCAAACCAATAAGTGAAGAGAAAATCGGTCCAAGAACACTATTAGAATAAAATAAGCTTTTTAGTGTTTTTTCTGATATAAATGTCATTGCATAGTTTAAGATAAAAGTAATTATAATTATAAATATTAATATACTAAAAGTATGTTTTAATGATGATTTAATAATACTATGTTCACAATTGCAATGTTCATGTTCACATATTTCATAGTGTTCATGTTTATTTGCTTTGGTTGGTTTTATTATTGAGTCAATTAACAATCCACATATTATGCCAATTATTATTTTTACTAGTAATATTTTTACAATCAATGAAAAACTAGCATGATTGGCTATTAATACTGGTAACATCTCATCACTAGTGGATAGGAATATAGCTATAAGTGTACCAAGTGATATAATTCTTGTTATATAAAGATTAACGGCTGAAGCACCAAAACCACATTGTGGAAATGTTCCAAGGAATGAACCTATAATTACTCCAAATTTACTATTTTTTAATTTTTCGTTTGATTTATTTCCTACTTTATGTTCAATATATTCAATGATTATAAATGTTATAAATAGAAACGGAAATAGTTTAATCGAATCTATTAGTGTGTCTTTAATTATGTCTAACATAATACCTCTCCTTTTTATACATGAATATTATAACATTATTATATTTTAAAATAAAGAAAAAATGATGACTAATATAGTCACCATTTAAGCATTTTTTATATTTAATCAGATTTTTTTAATTTACTATTTAAACATTTTAGTATATTTTTTTACTCTATTCACAAATGATAATTTTCATTTGTTATAAAAATAGATTATTAATACTTTTATACATTTCCATCTTGTTGTTTATTATTTAGTATTTTATATATTTTTTTAGGAATTTCATTCTGTTAATTTAATTATCACCGATAATCTTTGTCTTCACTTCTCACCGCCTTTCATAAACAATAATTTTGTTTACATTTTAAGTATAGTAAATAAAACTTAAATGAAACTGAATTTTTAAAATTTTTTATATAAAAAATATAATTATACAAATAATTCTTCAAGGGTTTTAAATGAATATCCTCTTTGTTTTATATATTTTATCGTTGTATCTAATTCATTTACTATATAGTTATTGGTATCTAGACTATATATATTACCTTTCTTTAGATCTTTTTTAAGATTATCATATAAATAATTATCATATACATATTTTGGATTAATAGTATTCATTTTATTTTTTTTACATGTATTTAATATATCATAGTTAATTTCATTAGTATAGCAATATTTTATATCATAGTTACAGTACTTCTTTAACATCTTATTAGTTTTATTAAGATCATTATCATTATAATTCTTATCATATCCATAGTTTCCTATATAATGTCCTTGTTTTCCTATAGAATTAACTATATATGGATATAGTTCTACAATTTTACCATCTATAAAAAAGTTTGCTTTTATATTATTGTTACTTAATATATTTAATATCTTTTCTATATTATTAGTGTTAGATACTCTAAATATTAATGATATATCCTGTTTATCAGTATTTATTCCAATTATAAATTTATCTAAGTTATCACTTACTAAATCACTAGGAAGTTCTTCTTTGTAAACATATAAGTTTTCATTATACTTACCTAAGTTCTTCATTTTGATATAACTTTCTTTAACATTAACTACTTTTCCTTTCGTACCCGATAATATATAATCCTCATATATAACAGATTCCATTGCATAGGTATTGAAATCATCTTGTTTACTCACTATTTCTATCATTAATGGGTCTTTATTTTTAGACAATTCAACCATTTTATCAGTATAATAAAAACTAAAACAAGTAAGAAATGCTATTCCTATAATCTGAAATGTCTTTTTCATGATATCACCACTTAATTATATGAAAAAAGAATAAGATTTTAGACCTTATTCTTGGGTTATTTCAGCACTTTCTATAATATAATTATTATTTGTGTATTTATTATTACTATTTTTAATAGTTATAGTTGCACTTTTATTATTATCAAGTTTAAATTTTATTCCACCCTCATTGCAATTATTACTTGGTACAACTTCCATATCTTTTACTTTTCTATCAGATTTGACTTCAATAAAATCCATTTCATAATTAATAGAAGTACCTATTTTAAAAGATGGATATTTATTAATAAAAACCTTCCCTTTTTTATTTAGAACATATAAATTAAATATTGAATTATCATTACAAGTCCTAGTAGCAGAAATTTTAACCACGCCATATGGAAAAGACTTACCAAGTTGTATTGCTGATATTTCATTAACATATTTTAAAGTAGAATCTTCAATTTTAAAATATATATTTTTATTAAAGTAAATTATATTATCATCTTTTTTTATATCTATATTATTAGTATTATCAATTTCTTTTTTTTGCATATCACTTCTTAAATATAAAATTCCATATGAAATTAAGAATGTTCCACTTAATAATAGAAATAATGCAAAAAACTTTAAATTTATTTTTTTCATATCATCACTACCTTATAATAAGGATAATATTTATTTTAAAAAAAAGCAAGAAAAAAAAGAATATTTCTATTCTTCGACTTTCTTAACAACTTCTTTTCCTTTATATTCACCACATGATTTACATACACGGTGAGATCTAACTATTGTACCACAACTAGGACATTTTGTTACTCCTTTTGCAGTAAGAGCCATATGTGCTCTTCTTGTTCTAGCTCTTGTTTTAGAAACTTTTCTTGCTGGAACTGCCATTTATATCACTCCTTCTTCATCCTATTTGACTAATTTGTCACTGCTTTTTAAATTATACACTATTGTTGTGAAAAATACAAGTTTTTTTTTGATTATTTAATCTATGTT
>JAEDJI010000027.1 GCA_016296435.1 Bacilli bacterium
CTATAATAATAAAGGTTCAAAATTGAACTAAAAAAGGAGATATTTATGACAAACGATACAATGAGTATACATAGACATCATTTGGAAAAAGCATTTAAAGATTTTTGTACTATTATTATGAAAAAATATAATCTAACTAACAACGAAGTTATCATATTAATTTACTTAAGTGAAAATACTAAAAATACAGCAAAAGATATTGTAGATGAATTTCTTTTTTCAAAATCCCACGTATCACTATCAACAGACCAATTAACAAGAAAAGGATATATCAAGAAAATACCAGATGGTAAAGCAACAAGATTATTAGTGACTCCAAAAGGACAAGAAGTGGTAAATGAACTAAAAAAACAAAAAGAACAATTTAACAACATGATTTTCAAAGATTTTACAAAAGAAGAAAAAGAAACACTAGACAAACTATATCATAAAATACTTAATAATATAAAAAAAATAGAAAATAGGAGAGAATAAAATGATAAAAATATTACAAAATATGAAGAAAAAGGACATCATATCAATAATAACAATAATAGGTCTAATTTTACTACAAGTATATTTAGAATTAAAGATGCCAGATTACATGTCAACAATTACAAGACTAGTTCAAACTGAAGGAAGCAAAATGTATGACATAATATTAAATGGATCATACATGCTATTATGTGCATTCGGTAGTTTAGTATCTGCTATAGCGACTGGTTACATCATATCAAAACTAGCATCAAACTTCTCACTAAACATAAGAGAAAAACTATTTGATAAAGTTCAAAATCTATCAATGAATGAAATAAAAAAATTCCAAACAAGTAGTTTAATCACTAGAACAACAAATGATGTTACTCAAGTAGAAATGATTATAGCTATGGGACTCCAAATGTTAATAAAAGCACCAACAACGGCAATCTGGGCCATAACAAAAATACTAAATAAAAGTTGGCAATGGAGTGCTATAACAGCAGTAGCAGTCATAATACTGTTAATTATGATTACAGTTCTAGTTACAATAGTCATGCCAAAATTTAAAAAAGTTCAAAAACTAACAGATCAAGTAAACAACAAAACACGTGAAAATATAAAGGGTATCCGTGTGATAAGAGCATTCAATGCTGAAAAATATCAAGAAGATAAATTTGAAGAAACAAATAATGAACTTACTAACAATCAACTATTTACTCAAAAAGCAATGTCTTTCATGTCACCTATAATGTACTTAATAATGTACGGGATCACACTTGCCATCTACTTTGTCGGAGCATACATTATAAAAGATGCTCAAATGATAGACAAACTTCCATTATTTACTGATATGGTAGTATTCTCAAGTTATGCTATGCAAATAGTAATGTCATTCTTGATGCTATCAATGATTTTTATGATTTATCCAAGGGCAAGCGTTTCAATAAAACGTATAAACGAAGTACTAGAAACAGAAAATACTGTAAAAGAAGGGACAAAAAATATAAAAGAAACACAGATAAAAGGAGAAGTAGAATTCAAAAATGTAAGTTTTAAATATTCTGGTGCAGATGAATACGTTCTAGAAAACATTTCATTTAAAGTAGAAAATGGAGAAACAATAGCATTCATTGGCTCAACAGGAAGTGGGAAATCAACCCTAATCAACTTAATACCTAGATTTTATGATGCAACAGAAGGAGAAGTTTTAATTGATGGAATAAACGTAAAAGAATATACAGAAGAAGCGTTATATAACAAAATAGGATACATTCCTCAAAAAGCAGTAATGTTCAGCAAAACTGTATCAGAAAACGTAGCGTATGGAAAAAACAAAGATGGAAAAATTTCAAAAGACCAAGTCAAAGAAGCAATAAAAATAGCTCAAGCCGAAGAATTTGTTTTAAAAATGGATAAACAGTACGAATCAGAAATAGCTCAAGGAGGAACAAACATATCCGGTGGACAAAAACAAAGACTAGCAATAGCAAGAGCAATAGCCAGAAAACCAGAAATATATATCTTTGATGACTCTTTTTCAGCTTTAGACTACAAAACAGAAAAAAAACTAAGACACGAACTTAAAAACTTCACAAAAAATGCTACTAACCTAATAGTAGCCCAAAGAATAGGAACTATTATGAATGCTGATAAGATATTAGTGCTAGACCAAGGCAAATGTGTAGGAATCGGAACACACAAACAACTTCTAAAAACATGCAAAGTCTATAAAGAAATAGCACTATCACAACTTTCAAAGGAGGAATTAGAACATGAGTAAAAACAAAAGAAAATCTCCCGATCACAACAATAAAATACAATTTGATAAAGCAAAAGACTTTAAAAAATCAATCAAAAGAAATCTAAAAGAACTAAAACCATTTAAAGTCTTAGTAATAATATCTCTTATCTTATCAGCATTAGGGTCAGTACTTTCACTATTTGCTCCAGATAAACTAAAAGAATTAACAGATACCATCACCGAAGGATTAATAGTCAATCAAGAAAATATCAAAGCATTAAATGAAAAAATAGTCACAAACTACAAAAATGGTATACAACAAGAAATAAAAATTGATAACACAACTGTTTCAATAATAGATCAACAACAATACATAGAAAAAACAAAGAACTTAACTAAAGACGCGAACATTGACGAATTATATAAAAAAATAGATGAATTACCAGAATCAATAAAAACAGTAATTAGTCCTAAAATGAATATGAAAAAAATAAAGAATACAACAATTACTTTAGTTGTTCTATATGCAATAAGTGCAATATTCAATTTATTTGAAGGACTAGTGATGTCAACTGTATCTAATAAATTTGCAAAAGATCTAAGGGCAAAAATAACTAAAAAAATAAACAAACTTCCACTGAAATTCTTTGATAAACATCAAACCGGAGACATCCTATCAAGAGTAACAAATGACGTAGACACAATTGGACAAACAATGAATCAATCACTTGGAACACTAGTAAGTGCAATAACACTATTTGTTGGTACAATAATTATGATGTTTGTAACTAACTGGATAATGGCGATAACTGCAATAATATCCAGTATATTTGGTTTTGCTTTAATGATGATAGTTATGTCAAAATCACAAAAATACTTTAATGAAAAACAAACAAGACTGGGTCAGTTAAATGGACACATAGAGGAAATATATACTGGTATAAATGTTGTAAGAGTAAGCAATGCTAGAGAATATACCAAAAAAGAATTTGACAAATTAAATAAACAACTAAAAACATCAAATCAAAAAAGTCAGTTTCTATCAGGATTAATGCCACCTATGATGTCATTCATTGGAAACCTTGGATATGTAGCAGTCTGTATAGTCGGAGCACTATTAACAATAAATGGAAAAATATCATTTGGAATAATCGTTGCCTTTATGACTTACGTTAGAATGTTCACATCTCCACTCACACAAATTGCTCAAGCAATGACAAGCCTTCAATCAACCGCAGCAGCAGGTGAAAGAGTATTTGAATTTATTGATAAAGAAGAAATGTCAAAAGAAAATCCAAAATATATATTAGACAAAGAAAAAGTAAAAGGAGAAATCGAATTCAAAGACGTTTTATTTACGTACGATGGAAACGATAAACCAACAATAAACAACTTCAGCACAAAAATAAAACCAGGTCAAAAAGTTGCAATTGTGGGACCAACAGGCGCAGGAAAAACAACTATTGTTAACCTTCTTATGAGATTCTATGAAATAAATGGAGGAACCATAAAAATAGATGGCATAAATACTAAAGAAATAACAAGACAAAATATTCACGAACTATTTACTATGGTTCTTCAAGACACATGGCTATTCGAAGGAACTATTAAAGAAAACATTATTTACAACAGAAAAAACATCAACGATGAACAAATAACAGAAGTCTGCAAAGAAGTAGGAATAGATCACTTTATAAAAACATTACCTGAAGGATACGACACACCTGTAACAGACAATGATGACATATCATCTGGACAAAAACAATTAATTACAATAGCAAGAGCTATGATCGAAAACTCTCCATTTTTAATACTAGACGAAGCAACAAGCAACGTTGATACAAGAACCGAAGAATTAGTTCAAACAGCAATGGACAAACTGACAAAAGGAAAAACATCATTCATAATTGCCCATCGTCTATCAACTATAAAAAATGCTGACATAATTCTAGTTATGAAAGATGGAAACATAATAGAAACAGGAAACCATGAACAACTAATAAAACAAAAAGGTTTCTATGCTAATCTATATAATTCACAATTTGAGCTATAAAAGATGGTAAGAACTAATAATAAACTAGTTCAAAAAATCATCTTTTTTATATAAAAAAACAAAAAAAAGTATTATACTATATATATAAACTAAACAAGGATGTGTAATATGGAAAAAGTATATTTCATAAAAGAAGTAACACAAGAAAACTTAATAAAAGTCTATGAAACACTAAATGTAGAATTAAAAGGAAAAGTTGCAGTAAAAATACACTCTGGAGAACAAGGAAATCAAAACTATATTAAACCAGAATTCATAAAACCAATAATAGACAAAGTAAATGGTACAGTAGTAGAATGCAACACAGCATATAAAGGAGCAAGAAATACAACAGAAAAACATAAAAAATTAATAAGTGAACACAATTGGACTAATTACTTTAACGTTGACATTATGGACGAAGATGGTGATTTAGAAATTGATATACCAAATGGAAAAGTAATAAAAAAGAACTATTTAGGAAAAAATATAAAAAACTATGACTCAATGCTTGTTATATCTCACTTTAAAGGACACCCAATGGGAGGGTATGGGGGAGCTTTAAAACAACTATCAATTGGGTGTGCCTCCTCAAATGGAAAAACATATATTCATACAACAGGAAAATTAAAAGATCAAACAAAACTATGGGACAATCTGCCAGAACAAAATAAGTTTCTAGAATCAATGGCAGACGCAGCATCATCAGTACATAATATGTTTAAAAATAATATAGCATACATTAATATAATGTGTAACATGTCAGTAGACTGTGATTGTTGTTCTGTAGCAGAAGACCCATGCATGAAAGATATAGGAATACTAGCAAGCATCGATCCAATTGCTATAGATCAAGCTTGCATAGACTTAGTATACAATTCAAACGATAAAGGGAAAGAACATCTAATTGAAAGAATAGAAAGACAAAACGGAATTCATACAATTGCATCAGCAGAAGAACTAGGATTTGGCTCTAGAGAATATGAATTAATAGAAATAAATTAAATAAAACCAAAAGGAGAAACCTATGAAGTATATAGCATTATTAATAGAAATCAACATAAATGGTAAAAATAAAGTATCAATGAAAGAACTAAAAACCTACATAGAAAAATCAAATTACGAAAATAATATACCATACTTAAACAGTGGTAACATAATTATTGACACAAATCAAAAACAAAATAAAATAGAAAAAATTAAAGAGTATAGCAAAACAAATTGGTTAAAGAAAACTGTTAAAAAACACATGACAATAATAACTGATAATACAATAAAAAAAGTTCTTAAAATAGCAAGAGGTTAAAATGAATAAAAAAATAATAAATATAATAAAAACTAATTATAAATGGATACTCTTTCTAATTTGTTTAATAATCTTTATATTTCTATCAGGAAAAGTAATTGAATATCAAATAATGAAACAAGACATAACTTTCTACAACATATTAAGAAAATACTTTATCAAAGATAGCATAACTCCATACATGAAAATAATAACCAACTTTGGAGGAGCAACATGTCTAATAACAATAACAATACTTTTACTTATATTAATAAAAAATAAAAAAATAGGTCTTATAACACTAACCAACCTAGTATTAATAACAATACTAAATCAAATGCTAAAAATCGTCCTAAAAAGACCCAGACCAACAGAATTCAGAATTATAAACGAAACAGGATATAGTTTTCCATCAGGACACTCAATGATTAGCATGGCTTTCTATGGATTGCTGATCTACTTAATATATAAAAAAATAAAAAATAAATATCTAAAAGCAACACTGATTATTATCCTATTATTACTAATTTTAGCAATAGGTATAAGTAGAATCTATCTAGGAGTACATTATGTAAGTGATGTAATCGGAGGCTTTTTAATATCAATATCATACTTAATAGTATATATAAAACTAATTAAGAAAAAACTATAAGAAAAGAGAACTTTAAAAACTAACCCAAATCTGAGTTAGTTGTATTAAAAAAGCTCGAAAAGTTCGAGCGTATTTCCTTATGGAGCGGTTGTCGAAGATATCTACAACTTTTCACGTCTTAACGATTCGATATACAAAACATCAATCTCTAATAATATTTTACCATAATTACATATTTTTACAATCCCTCTTCGTAATAAAAAACAAATAGTGAATACTTCACCATTCATTTTTTATTATTCATTCATATATTGTTCGTAAAAGCCATGATATTCTACTGGTTCATATACAGTTCCAGCAAACCACACTTCTCCAGAATTTTTATCTCTAATTATAAACATATATGGATTATCAAATGTTAAATCAATTTTTTCTACTGGCACTTCATATAAATAATCAAATCCACACATTCCTGCACCAGCACCACCAACAGCAGTAGTTGCAGCGGCTTTTATTCCATCATTTGAAAATTCAATATTCGCTTTGTGTGACGCTTGATTAATATAGGCGTTGCTTGATGATAAATTAGATAAATCAGCCTTATTAGAATCAAATACATTAGTTATTCCTAATTTGCTTAAATCATCCATTAATTTTAATTCATAATCAAATTTAAACATTGGAATATAACCATATATTTCAGTTATAACGCCATCTTTAAAACTATTTAATTCAATAGGTTTTAAATTATTGATTAAAGTATTTATGTGTGATGCTTTAATATTTTTAATATAATTATCAAGACTATTATTTTTAGGCATAATACCAATATATTGTAATGTTGTTCCATTATATTCTTTTAAATCTTTTGCAAAAACTTTAACATTTTCATCAGTATAGAATTTAAAATCAGTTGTACTGCTAATGTCTTTATATCCTTCATTAATTTCTTTAATATAATCATCAACAAAAGATTCTACATCTTTATCGTTTCCTGAATCACAACTTTGCCATTCATAATCATCACTATTTAACCATTCTTGATATTTTTTGGAGATATTGTCCCTAATACTTTGTTCACCAAGAGTATTTACAATATCATATCTATTAGCTACAGCTGCAATTTCTGCTGATTTTGCTTTCTTTGAATAACCGCTAAATTCAAGTCCGTGATAATCGGAAGTATTTAATGCACCTACATATTTAGAATAATCTTCGTGCGCATAATCAACTGAATATCTTACAGTTTCACTTTGAATTTTATTTACCCATTCCATATCTATTGCTAAAGCATTTACTAATATAAAATCTTCACTTGATATATCATCAGCAATACTATCAATTAATTTAAATGTCTTATTGTTTACCCATGAATTGAGAACATTAGGTGTTTTAAATGAATCATAAACAACTTCTGCATTATACTTACTAGATAATGTGCTGACATAAGAGTCTTTTATTGAATTTTTAAAAGAATCTTTTATAAATAGTGCATTGGCAAAAGACATATTTTCACTATTAATATATTTTTTAGAACTATAAGTTCCAATTATATTCGAAATTTGTTCTTTTGATTCACCATTAGCACCTTCTTTAAGCATTTCTAGAGCATATTTAATTGATAGTGGACTATAAATTTTATTCTTTTTCTCATTTTCTAATTGAAGAAAATATAAATCAAAATCTTCCAATGAATTTCCAGACAAACGATATGCTAAATATTGATTATTATTTTGCACCTCAATTTTTCCAGATGAAGTATCCTTGCCTTTGAAAATCACAAAATAAACAAAAACAACAATAATAACAATTAATAAAATTATAGCAATAATTCCAATAGGATTACCTTTTTTCTTTTGGGTACCTTCCATTCTTAATTTTTCTTCTTCATTATTTGTTGTATTATTTGTAAAATTATTTTCGTTATTTTCCACCTTTTAATCCTCCTTCCTATTATAATGTTATCATTATTTGTTAAAAAAGTAAATATGTCAAACATTTGAGTTTCAGGATAAACGCATGAGATTAAAATTTGAAGTCTTCCTTTAATAATAAGGTTAAATAAAATATTGTATTTATATTATTAAGACTATTCTTGAATAGTTTACCTCAAATTTAATCGATATTTTATATTTATTTAACTTTAAATCCTTTACTTATAAACAAAAACTCATGCGTTTATCCTGTTTGAGTTTAGGTTTTTTTGTGTTTTTTTTCATTTTGTGATACACTCATCATAATACGAGATATCATTTTACCATTAGCAGAGGTAGTGTTTATATCATCATTAACACAAACAATATCAGCATTATATTTTTCAAGTGTTTTTATAATGTTTTCCCAATCAAAGATACTTCTTGATATTCTATCTAATTTTAGGACTACTATCGTGTTGATTTTACCACTTTTGATATCTTCCATTAATCTAATGAATTCAGGTCTTTCATTTCCTGTTTTAGCACTTATACCAGCATCTTCATAATAATCTTTAATCTCATATCCTTTGAACTTACAAAATGCCTCTAATCTTTCTTTTTGTTCTGATAAACTAAATCCTTCGCGTGCTTGGTCTTCAGTTGAAACTCTCATATATAATCCGCATATCTTTTTATTCTCATCCATTAAAATCAACTCCTTCTCACTAAAAAAGGGCAAAGTAGTCTTAACTAGGTTATACATACTACTTCGCCCATAAATAAATTAAATATAAAGTTTTCTTAATTTAATTATAAACGAAATTCGACAAAATTACTAGTTTAGCGACTTTAAATATGATTCTAACTCTGTTATTTGTATCTTCTTACTTAAATTCTTAATATAAATCTCAGTAGAATAATTAAAAGCAAGAAATGTTATGTCATTGATGATTATTCTATGTGGCTCTATATAAGATAAATTAGTCTTATCAATTTTACGAATACTACCATTAATAAATTTAGGAGTAGTATTACAAAAATCACATATGAACTCTAATTTTTTCTTTAAAGTATCATCAAAACTTATTTCTTGCTCAATAATCTTTATCATAATGTTCACCATCCTTTCTTTTAGGATGATTTCTTTGTATAACTTCCAAGCTGAACGTGGGAGTTCATAAACACAAAAAAAATCAATCTTTCGATTGATTTTCTCTATATCAATGTCCGAATAGTTCGAACAGATTCGTCAATGGAGC
>JAEDJI010000028.1 GCA_016296435.1 Bacilli bacterium
TTGTATTTATATCATCCATTGGTATTGTAGTTCCTGCTTCTGCATTTAAGTATGTGTCTCTATTTGCACTTGTAACTGTTACTGCATTTGCCCACATCTTATCATTATAATCATACCATTTATTATTAGTATCTAAATTATTAGAATCAGCCTTTTTCCATACTTCATTTGAACTATCATAATATACTGGTATCATATTACTTGTTAATGCTGGTTTATTTGCACCACTTTTATCCAAGGTTCCCTTTATTTCACTAAAATATTGTTCAGCTTCTAACTTTAATTTTAAAAATATTTTTTGCTCAGAAATTTCCTCAATGTTAGCATCCTCACTGATCCACATTCTCAATTTATATGTATCTTTTTGTCCTTTTTTTATTTCTTTTTCATTTAATAGCCCATTTAATTGTGCTAGATTTAATGGTCCTTTTTCCTCGTCATTTATTTCTAAACCTAACTTAATTAAATTCTTATCTAACAGTGTTCCTGTGTAAGAAGAGTTGCTTGTTTCATCATCTATTATTAAAACTTTATACATTGCATTAGTATTTCCTGTATTTTCTACTGAAAAATTATATACTTCTTCTTGAAGTAATCCTTCCACATCGGACATAGAACTAAGTCCTAAATCAATTCCTTCTGAAGGTTCTTGCATTATTACTTCTAAATTACCTAATTTTACTACTTGTTTATTTGTATCAGTAAATGTTCCGGAAAATATTGCATAAGATTGACCTGTTATTATTATACAAAGAGCAATAAATCCTAATATGAAGGATATTGTTGCTAGTTTTATACTTTTATTTTGTTGTTTAAATTTTTCTATCATATTACTTCCTCCTTTAGTATTCTATATTTATATTCTATCATATCTTTGCAATAAAAAAAAGCACATTATATGTACTTTCTTAATAATCACAATTTCCTGGTGTTCTTGGAAATGGTATTACATCTCTTATATTGTCTACTCCAGTTAAGTATATTAATAGTCTTTCAAATCCCATTCCGAATCCTGAGTGATAACATCCTCCGAATTTACGTAGATTACAGAACCAATCTACTGTTTCTTCATCAACATTCATTTCTTTTATTCTGGTCATTAGTTTATCATAGTCTTCTTCTCTTTGTGACCCACCCATTAGTTCTCCTGCTCCTGGAACTTCAAGGTCAACCGCTGCGACTGTCTTATTATCATCATTTAATTTCATATACCATGCTTTAATGTCTTTTGGCCAGTTAGTAATAAATACTGGACCATTAAAGTATTCTGTGATATATTTTTCATGTTCTTTTGCTATATCTTCTTCATAATCTGGTTCAAATTCCCATTTTATATTTGCTTTTTTTAAGATGTCTATTACTTCGTGATGAGTAATTCTTATAAATTTTGAATTAACTAATTTTTCTAATTTTTCTTTTAATCCTTTTTGAACATATTTATCAAAAAATTCTATTTCTAATGAGCATTTTTTTAGTACATATGAAACTATATATTTTAACATTTCTTCTTCTATATCCATTAAACCTTCAAGATCACAAAATGCTATTTCTGGTTCAATCATCCAAAACTCATTAGCATGTACTTTAGTGTTTGAGTTTTCTGTTCTAAATGTTGGACCAAATGTATAGATTTTTTTGTATGACATAGCAAATGCTTCACCGTGTAGTTGTCCAGTTCCTGTTATGTATGCTTGTTTTCCAAAAAGGTCTTTTGTCATATCAACTTTGTTATCTTTTGTTTTTGGTAGATTATTTAGATCTAGTGTTGTTACTTTAAACATTTGATCACTACCTTCACAGTCTGCGGTAGTTATAAGTGGTGTATGAGTATATACATATCCTCTTTCTTGGAAGTATTCATGTATTGCCATAGCGGTAACACTTCTTACTCTAAATATTGCATTAAATAGATTTGTTCTTGGTCTTAAATATGCTTGTTCTCTTAAAAATTCATTTGAGTGTCTTTTTGGTTGAATTGGATAGTCTTCAGGGCATGATCCTTCGAGTTTTATAGTTTTGACTTTTATTTCGAAATCTTGACCTTTTCCAATTGATGGAATAACTTGTCCAGTTACAGTGATTGCACTTCCGATATGGTATTTTTGAATTTCTTCGAATGATTGTAGTTGATCATCATATACTAATTGCACATGTTTAAAATATGTCCCATCTGAAAAGTCAATGAATCCATACTCTTTTTGCTTACGATGATTTTTTATCCATCCTTGTAGTGTTACTTCTTCATTTAGTAATTGTTCTTGTTTTTGATATAATTCTTTTACGTCCATGTTTATTCCTCCCTTGTATAAAAAAATCAATATAAAAGGAGCGTTTTGTCGCGGTACCATCCTATATTGATTACTTAATTCATATAACGGTTTTATCCGGCTTATCCTACTTTATTCAAATAAGCATTCAGTAGTGTTATACTATTAATCTTTATTATTGGTTTTCACCATCCCAACTCTCTTTAAATCAGTTTTTAATAGTACGTGTCTACGTCTTCAATTTATGTATTTAATTCTATAACAATAATTTTTATTTGTCAATTGCTTTTTTAGTTGAATGCTAATTCTGTTTCTATTTCTTGATCATTTATAGCAATGTATAGAAATATTGCTCCTGCGACAAAAATAAGAATGCTTCCTACTAATGAGTATTCAGCAAAATCTTTTTTCTTTTTACTATCGTATATAGATATGTTTTTGTAGTTTTTGTAACTATCATATAGAAAATATAAATATACTAATAATGCTACTAAAAATATAAATATTAGAATGTATCTATATTTTTCTTTTGATATTTGGTTATTTGTTAAAAAGTAATTTTTTTCATAATAGTTAGAGATAAAGCAAAGTATTATCAAAAATATATAGATTACCCATATATAGTTTTCCAATGTTATTTGCTTTAATCTCTCTTCTATTTTTTTATTCATATTAAAATATATTATTTTGTTTTATTTTTATTATTAAGTATTTGTTTAATATATTCTAATTCTTCAATATCTGTTATTTCTTCAATACCTTTCATTGTGTGTTGTCCAAAGGTAAAGTCTTTTTTTGATTTTGTAAGTAATAGATAGTCTCTGTCTTCTCCCTCGATTATTTTTTCTAAAGTATATTTTTTCCCATTTGTTAATGTAACTTTTTTCCCTGTTTTTAGTTTCATTAAATCGCCTCTTTTTTAAATTATTCCTATTATTTCTTCATTTTTCACATCTATATTTAAATAATTTGAATTTTTAGCAAGTCCTGGCATTGTTTGAATATCTCCTGCTAAAATTGTTATTATTTTTGCACCATTATTGATTTTATAATCAGTAATTGTTATGGTGAAGTCTTTGGGATACCCTAGTAATTTCGGGTTGTCTGTAATACTATATTGTGTTTTTGAAATACATATTTTATAGTTTTTAAAATCTTTATTTAGATTTTCTAGTTCTTGTTTTAGCCCTTTTTTATATTTTACTTCTTTAGCAGTAAGAAAGTTTTTACATATGTTTTCAATTTTTGTTATTATGTCATCTTCATCTTTATATAATTCTAGATGCTTTGTATTTTTATTATTTGCTAATGTTGTTACTGTTTTTACTAATTCTTTTGTATCATTGACTCCGTCATTATATATATTACTTATTGCAAATGGAGTATTTAGTTTTTCACAGAATTCTTTTACGTATTTAATTTCTTCTTCTTTATCATCTTTAAATCTATTTAGAACTACTAATACGTTGTCATTTGCTTGAATCATTTTTTCTATGTGAAATCTTAAGTTTTCTATTCCTTTTTCTAACAACCCTTCTCCATTGTGTTTTAAGCTTCTTATAGTTGATGTTATTATAATTAAATCTGGATAAATATTGTTATCGCGACATTTTATGTCTAAGAATTTTAATGCTCCCATATCACTTCCAAATCCTGCTTCTGTTATGGTGTAGTCCGCTAATGACATTGCTAGTTTGGTTGCAATTATAGAATTACAACCATGGGCAATGTTAGCAAATGGGCCTCCGTGAATAATTGCTGGATTATTATATAGTGTTTGAACTAAATTGGGTTTTAATGTGTCTTTTAAAAGTGCTAATACTGCTCCTTCACATTTTAAATCTTTTAGATAGACATATTTTTTGTCTTTGTTTATACCTATTATAATATTTTTGATTTTTTCTCTTAAGTCAATTTCATTTTTCGCCAAACATAGTATCATCATCAGTTCTGATGCTGCTGTTATGGTAAAATGATCTTTTCTATTTTTTAGGGTTACATTTCTTAGTGCTCTATCATTTAAATCTAGGCACCTTTGAAATAGTACTTCTTGTATTTGTAGTTCATTACCAAAGTAAATATGATTATCTATGATTGATGCAATTAAGTTATTAGCGCTTGTTATAGCGTGAAAGTCACCATTAAAGTGCAGGTTAATATCAGTGGATGGCATTAATTGTGATAGGCCTCCACCAGTTGCTCCTCCCTTTATGCCAAATACTGGGCCAAGTGATGGCTCTCTAAGTGCCAAGATGGTTTTTTCTTTGTTTTTGTTCATTGCATCACATAATCCAATTGAGAATGTTGTTTTTCCTTCCCCGAATGGAGTTGGGTTAGTTGAGGTTACTAATATCAGTTTTGATTTTATATTATTTGGTATTTTATTTATTTTTGCTTTATAATTTCCATATAGTTCTACTTCATTATCTTTCAAACCTAGTTTTTTTGCTATTTTATCTATTCTTTTTAGTTTGAATTTTTTTGATATTTCGTAATCTGTCATAATATTCCTCCTTTTACTATATTATATCATATTTAGAAATTTTTTTTCTTATTTTGTTATTTGATGATAAATTTTAGGGTATAATAGTGTTATTTTTATTTAATTGCTACTAATTTTTTACAAAATGATAGTGATTTTTGGTAGTGCAACTTATATTATTTGTACTATAATTGTGGTGGAGGTGGAAAAAATGAGGTTTTGTGATAAGTTATTAAAGCTTAGAAAAAAGAATAATTTTTCTCAGGAACAGCTGGCTGAGAAGTTAAATGTTTCAAGACAAGCTGTTTCTAAATGGGAAAGTGGTAGTACATATCCTGATATGGAAAAGATGTTATTACTTTGTAATATTTTGAATTGTACTTTAGAGGAGTTAATGGATGATGGTGTTATTAAAACTTCTGACATGTGTAGTAACAAATTAAATGGAAATAACTGGTTTAATGATTTTTTAAAGTATATTACTAATAGTTATAATATGTTTTGTAATATGACTTTTAAAGACAAGATTAAGTGTTTATTAGAGATGATCTTTATATTTATTATTATTTATATTATTTGTAGTATTGTATACTATATTGTTAATACTTTTTTATTTGATTTATTTTTTAATATTCCAAAGATCGGTTATATTATAGAATTTATTTTTGAAGGTATTACAGTTTTGATATTAACAGTACTTAGTATTATTGTTTTCTTACATCTTTTTAAGATTAGGTATTTAGATTACTATGTAACTATTGAGGACAGAAATGCAAAAGAACAAATTATTGAAAAACCTGTTGATAAAGAAGAAAAAAATTCAATATTTTCCAAAAATAACCATGATAGAATAATTATAAGAGATCCAAAACATTCTTTATTTACTTTTTTTGAGGCTCTTTCAAAGTTTATTGTTTTTTTGATAAAAGTTTTTGCTATTTTTTTAGGGGTTTTTATATGTTTTGGTTTTGTATTTTTTGTTATTTGTGATGCAATTTTTATTATGTATTTGAAATATGGTATTATATTTTTTGGACTTCTTCTTGCATTTTTAGGATGTTCTTTTATAGCATATTTAGCAATTGAGTTTATATATAATTTTGTATTTAATAGAGTACATCATTATAAAAGAGGCTTTATTTTATTTATAGTTAGTCTTGTATTTGTGGGAATTGGAACCGCACTTACTTGTGATAGTATGCTTGATTTCAAGTATGTTAATGATAATAATGATTTAAAATATGTTACTGATTTTATGAATATTGAGATGTCTAATGATATTAATATTTATAATGTAGATGATGTTGTTATTGACAATAATAGAAATAATATTAGGGTAGAAATAACTCATTTGAAGGGTATAGATTATGAATATGATTTATATAGTGATGGTTCTTATTACTTTTATAAAAATACTAGTCCTGCTTCTTTTTTTAAGATTATAATTAATGATATAAAGAATAAAAAAATTAGAAATTATGATGATGCTTTTAATATTAAGATTAAAATATATATTTCTTATGATAATTATAAAAAACTTAATAGTAATCATTATGGTACTTTTTATGAAAATAAATAATGCATTTTAGTATTGTTTTTCTTTGTTTTTGTTGTAGCTTGTGTTACAATTATGATGTGAGGTATTTTTTATGAATTCAAATAATAAAATAAGTTTTTATCAAATTATGTGGCTTTATATAATTGGTTCTTTTTTAGGTTTTATCGGTGAAACTTTGTTTCACATTTATACTCATGGTGAGTTTGCAAATATGCAAGGAATGTTATATGGTCCATTTAAACCTTTATATGGTCTTGGTGCTGTTTTAATGTATCTCATTTATAGAAATGTTGGAGAAAAGAAATATTTATTTGTTCTGGTAACAGGAATTATTGGTGGTGCCTTGTATGAATATGGAGTTAGTCTTTTTGAGGAGACTGTTTTTGGTTATAATTCGTGGCTTTATCCAGATGGCCCCCTTGTTATTAATGGTCGTGTTTATTTACCGTATTGTTTAATTTGGGGTGTTGTGATTTTGATTTATTATTTAGCAATTCCTTATATTAAAAAGATTTATAATTACTTTTATAAGTTTAATTGGTTTAAAGTTTTATCATTTATTGCTTGTTTTCTGATGATTATTAATATTTTACTAACTGTTGTTGTTGCAATGAGATATGTTGATAGAAGTAATGGAATTGAGCCTAGGACTATTATTGGTAATACTATTGATGCTTTTTATGATGATAACTTTGTAAAAGATCATTTACCTCTCATTAAGGTTAAAAAATAAGATATTAACGAAATTGTTAATATCTTATTTATTTTCATTATTTTTTAATAAATATTCTTTCTTTTCTTCCATCATATATTTTGTAATGCTTGTTTCAATTTCATCTAATGACTCTTTGCTTAAATTTGATATTGTCACAAGTTCTTTTATTGTATCTATTTTTACTTTACCCCAGATTAGTCCAGATATTACTGTTAAGTCGTTAAACATATCTGGTGTTATGGAATATAGAAAGTATCCAAATAGTAATCTATCTTGTGCAATTATTAATCTTTTATCTGTTATTACAAATACTGATGTTGAAATAATATCATACCAATTGTCATTTCTTTGTCCTGTAAATACATATAAAACTGTTTCATCATCATTTAAGTGCTTTTCAGCAATTTGACAGTGTTTTTTTAATCTCCATGCCACTGTTGATGGGTATCTTTTTTTAAACGAAATTGCCCATCTATAAATATTATTACTATTATTCATTATTGAATCACCTTATTTTTTTGTAAGAACGAAATAAGTTCATTTTCATCAACGTATCCATTTAATACGTCTATTCTTTTACCATCTTTATATAGCAAGTTTAATGGTGTTCCCCATTCTTCTTCAGCAAAGTACTTATCACTTGCATATAGTTTTTCTCTTTGTTCATCTGTTATATCTTCGCGGGCTAAGTCAACATAGTAAACGTTGAATCTATTGTTTTTCAATGCTTTGTTTATTGATTCTTTAAACATTGTACAGTAACTGCATTGATTACTTCCTATAAACATAAAATTGTATCCTTTTGTTTCTATGATGTTTAAGTACTCATCGATTGATACCTCAATATATTTTCTTTCAATAATATCATTGTTCATAAGTTCTTGTGTAAATTCATATCCTTTATAATTATCATCACTATAAGAATATGTTTTTTTCTTATCAATATATTCTTGAAATGATGTTTTTTCTTTTTCTAATACTTTTTCTCTTTGTTCCTCTGTTAGATTTTTTGTGTTTACAAAGTATGAAGTTGCGTCGCTGTTTGATATTATTTCTTTGATATTATTGTAAGATTGATTTTCCTCTCCAAAGTATATTACAAAATCTTCTCCTTTTTCTACTAATTTAGTATATTCGTCGTATGTTATTTCTTTTAATGTTTTCTTAGATAAACATGTTGATAGAACAATTAGTACTGCAAGTATAATTACAATGATTCCCACGAATATAATAGTGTTTTTATTCTTTTTCATAAACTTTTTCATATTGTTACCTCCTGATATAATTTTATCATTATTTGATTGTTAAGTAAAGAAAAAGCATTATATTGTCTAAATTAATGTTTATAAATAATAGTTTTATTTGATTTTTGTTATTTAAAAAGCGACATTAGTCTACTTTGTTAGTAAACTAATGTCACTTATGTTAATTATTTTCAGATAATGTTTTAGTTTGTTGTAGTTTTTCATAATAAATTGCAAATGCTGTATTGCAGTATGGAATAACCCATATGAATAGAATACCTAATGTTAACACACAAAGAAAGTACCATCCTATAAAACTTAAACTAAATACAAAATAATCCCATTTGTACCCTTTCATTAATTGCCAACTTTTCTTTAATCCATCTATTGTACCTTCTGCTTTGTTGTCTGCGACTATGTAGTTAAACATTGAAAAACCTAATGTTAAGATGATTCCAGGAATAATTAATAGAATGTAACCAAGTGATACAGTTATGTTTATAAGGATGTAACCTAAGATTATTATTATCCAATTATCTTTTAGAATAGTTAGTGTTTCTTTGAATGATTCAAACTTTCCAGTTCTTACGAAATCAAGTATATACTTGTAGTAGCACACGATAAATAAGGATTGAATCATACCAATAATTATTGAGTAGATGTTTCTTGAAATTGTAATATCACCACTTGATGTTATCATTACATCTCCAGCTGATTTTGCAATTAGTGAAACTATGGTTGTTATTACACCCCATATTAATAATGGTATCCAAATATTTAATTTATTGTTTTTGTATTTTGCTTTTGCTTCTTCTTTAATTTCCTTTCTGTTCATATCATTTACCTCCTATGACATGATTATATATTAATTAAAAAAAAAAGTAAAGCTGTAATTGATTTGAAGGGAATCACTCTCTGCTTTATTTTTTTATTTTATTTT
>JAEDJI010000029.1 GCA_016296435.1 Bacilli bacterium
TTTTTTGTATATAAAAAATCATTTTTTATGTTCTTTACTAATCAATTTATTTTATTAATAAATATCTTTAATTACTTAATTTACTTCTCATTTTTTAAGTATTAAAAAATAATATATAATTAAAATCTATCAATAGTTTTTTATATTAAATCTTTATTAGTTTTTTAATAACATCATAATTAAATTACTGAGTATCAAGATAAAACTAAAACTATATAAAAATAAATTCTTTGTATAATTAAATATTTTATTCTTTTCTTTTATTATATTTTTAGTATTGATAATTATTATTACTAACAAATAAACTAATAATATAATAATTCCTATTATATAAGTAAGATCTAATACATTAATATTCTTTATATTAGTGTATATTGATAAAAACATTAATAATACTAAAAATATTATAAATAACACTTTAATTACTTTATTTATAGATTTTGGAATATGTACTTCTTTTATATACTTTATCATTAATTCAAAACATGTAATAAATAAAATGATAGCCATGAGAATATTACTTATATTATTAGTTTTATTTACTTCATATGTTAAAAATCCTAATGAGAGATCAATTAATAATATATCTAATAAAACTCTTTTATATTTTTCTAATTTCATTTAAATATTTCCTCCTTTGGCATGTATTCAAAAACTAATTTTTCTTTTGTTATGGGATGATAAAATTCTAAATGATAAGCAAAAAGTGCTAGTTGTTTTTTATCTTGTTTTCCATATCTTTGATCTCCATATAATGGATGTCCTATATTGCTAAACTGAACTCTTATTTGATGGTGTCTACCTGTATATAAAGTTATGTCAAGTATTGATAAATTATCTTTTTCTTTTAATACTTTATAGTATAATTTAGCATATTTTCCATCTTTTTTTGTTGTAATTATTGAAGAATTATCATTCGTTTTTTTAATATAGTTTTCAAGTAACTTTTCTTTTTCGGATAAAGTACCGTAGACTACTGCTAGGTACTTTTTAGTAAACTTATCATCTTTTATTTGTTTTGAAAGTCTTGATGCTGATTTTGACGTTTTAGCAAATACCATTATACCACTGGTTGGTCTATCTAATCTATGAACTAATCCTAAATAGACATTACCTGGTTTATTATATTTTTCTTTTATATATTTTTTTAGTATTGTTAGCATGTCTAAATCATTAGTATTATCACTTTGTGACAAAATATTATATGGTTTTATAACAACAATTATATGATTGTCTTCATATAAAATATTTAAATTATTTTTCATATCTTGCACATACTCCACATGGTAATACTAATCCATTGTTTGATTTTATACCTAGTTCTTCATAATATATTTTACCGGTATAAATACTTCCTACAGTTAGTTTTAAAATATTTTCCATTACTATTCCAGATAAGTTAGCAGTATAGGAGTTAATTATAAAGAATAAAGGATCGTCACTTAATATTTGTGTACATAGTTCTACTAAATTATACAGGTCTTTTTCAATATCCCATACTTCGTTGTTTGAGCCTCTTCCATATGATGGAGGATCCATTATTATAGCATCATATTTGTTTCCGCGCCGTATTTCTCTTTTTACGAATTTTACAACATCATCTACTAAAAAACGAACTGGTTTATCTTCAAGATTAGAACTTTTTACATTTTCTTTAGCCCAGTCAACCATTCCACGTGATGAGTCTACATGTACAACGCTTGCTCCAGCACTTAGGCATGCAACAGTAGCACATCCAGTATATGCAAAAAGGTTTAATACCTTTATATCACGCTTAGATTCTTTTATTTTTTTTATCATAAAATCCCAGTTAATACTTTGTTCTGGGAATATTCCAGTGTGTTTAAAACCCATTAGTTTAACATTAAATGTTAAGTCATTATAATTAATAGTCCATCTATCAGGTAATTTTTTATAAATTTCCCAATGTCCACCACCTTTGTTACTACGATAATAATGAGCGTGTGCTAATGACTTATTAAGTTTATCTTTCCATATTATTTCAGGATCTGGTCTTAATAAATAATAATTTCCCCATTTTTCTAGTTTTTCTCCCTCACTCATTGAAATTATTTCATAGTCTTTAAAGTTATTTACTACTAACACATTTATCACCACCAAAAGTATAGCATAAATCAAGTGCTTTGTAAAATACTATAACAATAATATTTTTAAAAAAAATAGCACTCAATTCATATTTAAATTAAGTGCAAATTATACAGGTAAGCACTCAATATGGAACAGTTGAATGCTTACTTTTTTATTACATTTAAATTTTCTTGATATATATAATGTCACAAATATATTATCTTATCTATATGATATTATTTCATATCATTTTCTTTTTCTTTTATTTCTTTAATTCTTTCTTCAATCATATTTCCATATTCAATTGAATTATCATAATGAAAACTAATTTGAGGCATTTTTCTAATTTGTATTCTTTTTGAAAGTTCTATTTCAATAAAGTTAGCAGCTTTATTTAGTGCTTTTTGTGTTTCATCTTTAAATTCTGGTTTTAAAGTAGTAAAGTATACTTTAGCATATGATAAGTCATTTGTAATATCACAACCAGTTAATGTAACAAATTTTATGTTAGGATCTTTTACTTCTTCCATAATGATATAACTAATTTCTTTAGTGAATAAACTATCTAATCTTTTTACTCTTATACTCATCTTTTGATTTCCTCAACTACATAGGCTTCGATAATATCATTTTCTTTTATATCACTAAAGTTTTCTATAGTTATACCACATTCAATACCTTTTTTAACTTCATTTACTCTTTCTTTTCCTCTTTGAAGTGATGCAATATTTCCATCATATGCAACAATACCATCTCTTACCACTCTTGCTTTTGAGTTTTGTTTTATAATACCATCTTGCACAAATGATCCGGCAATTGTACCAACTTTTGAAAATTTAAATAATTGTCTTACCTCAGCTACACCAATAACTTTTTCTTCGTATTCAGGATCTAACATTCCAAGCATTGCGTCTTCTAGTTCTTCTATTATTTTATAAATTACATTGTGCAATCTTATATCAGCATTGTATTCTTTGGCAATTTCCAATATTTTATTACTAGGTCTAACATTAAATCCAATTATTATAGCATTTGAGGCATTAGCAAGAACTATATCACTTTCTGTAATAGTTCCTATGCCACTTCTTATTACATCTACAGTTACACCTTCAACATTAATTTTTGAAAGTGATTGTTTAATTGCTTCTTCAGAACCTTTTACATCTGTTTTTAGTACAACATTGATACTTTTTGCACCTTCTTTTACTTTACTAAATAGATCTTCAAGTGTCATACCAGAACGATTAGTGTTTGCTTCTTTACTTCTTAGTTTTCTTTCATCTGCTATTTTCTTTGCTTCTTTTTCTGTTTCAAAGGCCATGAAACGATCTCCTGCAACTGGAGGTTCATTAAGTCCAGTTATTTCAACTGGCGTAGATGGAAGAGCCTGGATAATGTTTTGACCTTTATCATTTTTTAATGTTCTAATCTTACCATATACATTTCCTACTACTACAGGATCCCCTAATCTTAAGGTACCATTTTGAATCAATATTGTCGTAACTGAACCAATATTTTTATCTAGTTTAGATTCAATAACAGAACCAGTAGCATATCTATTAGGATTTGCTTTTAATTCATTCATATCTGCGATTAGTAAGATGTTTTCTAATAATTCATCAAGTCCCATTTTTGTTTTAGCACTTATTCTATTTACTAATGTATCTCCGCCCCATTCTTCAGGAGTAAGTCCACATTCAGATAATTCTTGAAGCACTCTATCAGGATTTGCATTAGGTAAATCCATTTTATTTATAGCTACAATTATTGGTACTTTAGCAGCCTTAGCATGATCAATAGCTTCTTTTGTTTGAGGTTTTACTCCATCTTCAGCAGAAACAATTATAATGACTATATCTGTAACACTAGCACCGCGTGCTCTCATTTGAGTAAATGCTTCATGTCCAGGAGTATCAATAAAAGTAATCAACCTATCATTTACTTTAACTTGATAAGCACCAATATGTTGGGTAATTCCTCCAGCTTCTTTGTCTACTACATGAGCATTTCTAATAGCATCAAGTAGTGAAGTTTTTCCATGATCAACATGTCCCATTATTGTAACTACTGGTGGCCTTGATACTAAGTCTTCTTCTTTATCTATTATTTCATATTCTTCAAAATTTACTATATCTCTTGTTTCTTCATTTTTTAGTTCTTTTCCATAATCTAGAACAATTACCTCTGCGGTAGAAAAATCTAAACTTTGATTAAGAGTAGTAAGTACTCCTAAATCAAATAATTTTTTTACTAATTCTGATGCATTTACTTTTAATTCATCTGCAAGATCTTTTACAGTCATATTGTTTTTATATAGAATCACTGAGTCATCATCATTTTCATTACTAACTAGTTTTTCCTTATGTTTATAAATATTCTTTTTAGCTTTGAGATATTTAGAGTTATCATCTTTATTAATTGGTATATCTTTCTTTTTCATTTTAACTACTGATTTATCTTGAGTAGTATTTATTCTTAAATCTTTCTCTAATTCATCATCATCAAGAATATCTTCTTCAATTATATCGTCAATATCTTCAATGTCATCATCATTAGAAATTTCATTATCTAAGACAATAATGTCATCTTCAGATAACATATCATCTTCAGTATTACAATTAATATCTAATTTTTTACATAGTTTTAATATTTCCTCAATTGTTTTATTTACATCTGTTGCATATTCTAAAACACTCATCATATTATCACCTCATTTGTTTATTTTTAATGGGTTAATAGCAAATTTATCTTCTTTTTTTCTTTGAGTTTTCTATTTTTGAAAATTCATATGCTAATCTAAACCTATCACTTTTTGATGGGAGAGCATATACTCTGCAATCTTCAAGTGACTTAACTTTATCTTTAAATTCTTTTAGAGTTTTCTTATTATCAAGTTTATTAATTATTTCTAAATTTTTATTAGAAAGTATAGATAATATTGTGTCATCATCGTTATATTTATAATAATTCATAACTTTTTCAATGTTTTTAGAATCGATATTTTCAATATACCTATTATAGTTATATGTTTTATCACAAGTTTGGGCACATACATGTATTTTTTTAAATTTATGTATTTTTATTTTTTTCCTTTTTAAGTGATAATTGTATATTTTTAAATTTTCAATTCTTTTCATAATTATTCCTCCACGATTTTGATAAGATCATCATATATAGTATCAGGTATTGTAGTCTCTAGGTGTCTTTCTAATTTTTTAGATTTTCTAGCCAAGTTGATTACCTCAATATCTTTTTTTAAATAAGCTCCTCTTCCATTTGCTTTACCTGTTATATCCACTATGATTTCTTTATTCGGAGTTCTAACTACTCTTATTAGTTCTTTTTTAGGATATTTTTCTTGTGTAATAATGCAAGTACGCATTGGTATTTTCTTTACCTTCATCTTATTCACCTACTTTAAAACTATGCCCATTTCCTTTGCTTGTTCACTATTTTTTACATCTATTTTATATTTTGTAAGTCGTGATGCAAGTTTTACATTTTGTCCTTTTTTACCAAGTGCAAGGGAAAAATCATCTCCATCTGCTATTGCTAAAGCTTCTTGTTTTTTAGGATCTAGTATAAATACTGATAAGTTCTTAGCTGGACTTAAAGCATTTTTTATAAATTCTTCTTTATCAGTAGAGTATCTTACTATATCAAGTTTTTCTCCAGATAATTCTTTCATTATTCTTGCTATTCTAGATCCTTTTTCTCCAATACAGCAACCAATTGGATCAATGTTAGCATATTCTGAATATACTGCTATTTTACTACGTGATCCGGCATCTCTTGCAACTGCGTAAATCATAACTGAACCATCTGCAAGTTCTGGAATTTCTAGTTCAAATAGTCTCTTGACAAAGTTGTAATGTTTTCTAGATAGTAAAATAATTGTTCCTTTAGAATTACTATTTACTTTAGTAACATAACATTTAATAGAAGAACCCATTTCTATTTTTTCATTTCCAATTAACTCAGTTTTAGGAAGAATACCATTAGTTCTACCAAGATCAATATAGTAATTTCCTTCATCTTCAAGTGATACTATTCCTGATACTAGTTCTCCTTGTTTATTCTCAAATTCTTCGATTAAGCTAGATCTTTCTGCTTCTCTTATTTTTTGGACTACCACTTGTTTAGCTGTGGAAGTAGCAACACGACCAAAATTTTCAGGTGTTACTTCTGTATCAAAAGTATCTCCAATTTCTTTTGTTTTATCTATTTTTTGAGCGTCTTTCAAAGATATTTGTGTTTCAGGATCTTCAACTTCTTCTACTACTGTGATATAAGAATATATTTTTATGTCTCCAGTTTCTCTATTAATTATTACTTTTGCATTTGTTTTAGAGTCAAAATTCTTTTTATAAGCAGAAAGTAGTGCTAGTTCCATTGTTTCAAATATGATATCACGATCAATATGTTTTTCTTTTTCTAACAAATCTACTGCTTTTAAAAACTCTTCTCCTTTCATATTAATTACCTCCTTTTTCTTTTGATGATACATCAAGTAGATATTTTTCTTTGATAAAATCATTTTCATCAAGTACTTTATTAATTACTTTTGTTGCTTCAACTACTTTATCTATGTTAATAATTTCATCACTATCCAAAGTAATATAAAGTGTCTTTTTAGAATACTTGATATCATCAATCCACATATTTAAATTTTTAAGTGGAGATTCTAATGCTTTCTTAATATTTTCCATAATCCCTCCAAAATGAAACAAAAAGTGGGAGTTTCCCACTTCGTTGTAAGTTAATTATATCATATATTATTTAAAAATAAAAGTTTTTTTGTAAAAATACCCCACAAATTTTAAAATTAAAAACAGGGAATTATCCCTGTCTATCTGCTTCCTCTAACATATTTGTAATAAATATACCATATCCTCTTCTTGGATTATCGGTAAGAACGTGAGTTACTGCTCCTATTATTTTATTATTTTGTATGATTGGAGAACCACTCATACCCTGTACTATTCCATTTGTTTTACTAATTAAATTCTTATCTGTTACTTCAAATAATATGTTTTTAGTAGGATCATTATCATTAACTTTTAAAATATTAATTTCAAACTCTTCAACTACATTATTTTTAAGAACCGTTCTAAAATATGCTTTTCCTATTTTAACTTCATTTTTATTTGCAACTTCAATTGTATCTTTTCCTTCGATACTTTTTTCATATTTGCCATATATACCATTGTTTTTATTCTTTGTTATAGTTCCATATTTTTCTTCAACATGATAAGTTGCATTCTTTTCGCCAGGATTGTTTCTTGATGACTTTTCTACTCCGGTTACTTCGGATTTAAATATTGAACCATCTTTCATCTCAAACTTTAATCCTGTATTAGATTCTACTATTTCATGACCAAGTGATGCAAATATTTTAGATTCTGGATCAATAAATGTAAGAGTACCTATACCAATAATCTTATCTTTTATATAAAGTCCTGTTTTATATATGTCTTCTTCCTTTACTAACTTAATAGTAGTCTCATACTTTTTATTATTACGTATATAAGTAATCTTTAACTCATTTTTAGAGTCGTCAATAACTTCTGATAGATCAGTTATACTATTTATAACAGTGTCATCTACACCCGTTATGACATCTCCTTTTTGTAATCCTGCACTTTTACCCGGAGAATTTTTACCTATGTTATAGAAACCTACTACTAAAACACCTTTTGATCTGATCTCTATACCAATGTTATCTCCTCCAAGTACTATGTTATTTGAATAAGCATTAATAGAAATTGGTATACTAACTATAGTGAGCAATAAAAGAAGCAATAGTTTGTTTTTAAATTTTTTTAAAATCATTTAAATCAACTCCTTAAACAAACTACATTATTATTATTTACCAAATACTATAATTTATAGTATCAAAAATATGGTAATTTCTGTTTATTTGTGTTATCCTTTTTAAAAGGAGGAATAAAATGAAAAAATATCCATTATTACAATTAAATAAGAATAAGTTAATAGAAAATGTATCTAGTATGGTGAATAGATGTAATGATTTTAACATAAAAGTAGCTGGTGTTATAAAAGGTGCTAATGGTATGGATGATGTAATTGATTGTTTTATAAAAGGAAATGTTAAACAAATTGCATCATCTAGATTTGAACAATTAAAAAGAGTAAAAGAAATTAATAGTTCTATTCCTACGATGATGATTAGGATTCCTATGTTATCTGAGGTTGAGGAAGTAATTAAGTATTGTGATTATTCTGTTAATTCTGAAATCAGAGTTCTTGAGAAATTAAATGAAGAAGCTAAAAAGCAAAATAAAGTACATAAAGTAATAATTATGGCTGATCTTGGTGATTTGCGTGAAGGCTATATTGATTATGATGAATTAATTAATGTTTCTTTATATGTTGAAAATAATCTTAATAATTTAGTTTTATCAGGAATTGGTACTAATTTAGGATGTTATGGTTCAATTAAGCCTGATATTAATAACCTAACTAAATTAGGAGAAATTGCTAGTGTAATTGAAGAAAAAATAAATAAAGAGCTTGAAATAGTATCTGGTGGTGCGACTAGTAGTATACCGCTTATATATAATAAAACAATTCCTAGTAAGATAAATCATTTAAGGATTGGTGAAGGAATATTACTTAATATGGACTTACCAGAATTATGGAATGTTGAAACTGGTCTTAATAATGATGCATTTATTTTAAAAGCAGAAATTATTGAAAAAAAGGATAAGCCTAGTTATCCTATTGGAGAAATATTTATAGATGCTTTTGGTAATAGACCTACTTATACTGATATAGGTGTTAGAACTAAAGTTCTTTTAGGAATTGGTAAGCAAGATATTGGAGATTTTGATAAGTTAATACCAATTGATGATAGAATCAAATTAATTGGTGCATCTAGTGATCATTTAATTGCTGATATAACAGATTGTAAAGATGATTATGATATTGGTGATATAATGGAATTTAAGTTATATTATCAAGCTCT
>JAEDJI010000030.1 GCA_016296435.1 Bacilli bacterium
TTTTTCATATTTTTCTTGACTTAGCAATATATTATATGGTAAAATCTATTTGTTTGAAGCCTCATTATGAAGTTTTAAACCACATTGAAAAGGTTAAAAAACTATTTGGTTACCTTAAGAGTGAGTCTTAGTTTTAAAAGGAGGTAAATATGAAAGCTATTATTTTAACAGGTGGAAAACAATACGCTGTTGAAGAAAAATCAGTTATTTATGTTGAAAAATTAGATGCTGAAGAAGGAAAAAATGTTGTTTTCGATAAAGTATTAATGCTTGATGGTAATGTTGGATGCCCTTATATTGATGGTGCTAAAGTTACAGGTAAGGTTCTAAAACATGGAAAAAATAAGAAAATTAGAATTTTTAAATATGTTAACAAAAAGAAAAGTACTCGTAAATCTCAAGGACATCGTCAACCATATACAAAAGTTGAAATTACTAAAATAGGGTAATTAATATGATTAAAGTAAGCATAAAAAAAGAAAATAATTTAATAAAACAAATTAAAATAACAGGACATGCTAATTATGACGAATATGGTAAAGACATAGTTTGTGCATCTTGTAGTAGTATTCTTATTACTACAGTTAATGCTATTTTAAGTATTGATAAAGATGCCATTAATTACCAAGATAAAAAAGATTTTGAAATGAATGTATTAAAAGATGATGAAATTGTTAATAAATTAATAAATAATATGATTTCATTACTTGAAGAATTAAAGCATGATTATCCTAAAAATATTAAAATCAATAACTAGGAGGAATATTATGATGAAATTGAATATCCAATTATTTGCACACAAAAAAGGAGGAGGTTCTTCATCAAATGGTAGAGATTCTGCTGGTAGACGTCTAGGAGCTAAAGTAGCGGACGGACAATTTGCAACCGCAGGTTCAATTATCTATCGTCAAAGAGGAACAAAAATCTATCCAGGTACTAATGTAGGAATTGGTAATGACCATACCCTATATGCAAAAATTGACGGTGTTATAAAATATGAAAGACTTGGAAGAGACAAAAAACAAGTAAGTGTATATGAAAAATAGTTTTAATACTATTTTTTTTATTTAAAAAGATACTAATATATCCTTATATTAGTATGTTTTATTTTACTCAATAATTCATCCTTTTGAGACTCTTCCAATCTGATCTTATAAACTATAGTATCTTTATAATCTTTATTTATTACTTCATAGTCCTTTACAATACTTTCTAATAATTTTTTATTATCATAATTAACTTCAATACTTACTTCTATATATTTCTTATATGAAATAATATCAACTTTATCAATAGTTTTTCTAACACTATTTGAATACGCTCTTATTAAACCACCAGCACCAAGCTTGATACCACCAAAATATCTTATAACAACACATAAAACATTGTTTAAATCTTTCTTTTTTAATATTTCTAAAATAGGCATTCCTGCAGTTTTACTAGGCTCACCATCATCATACGCTTTTTCTTTATTATCAATTACATATGCATAGCATATATGAGTAGCATCTTTATATTCTTTTTTTAAATCTTCTAAAATACTATTTATTTCATAAATATCATTAACATAATAAAGCCTACATATAAACTTAGACTTCTTAATAATCATTATATTCTCTTCGTTTTTGCTAATAGTATTCATAATCTCACCAAATTAATTATATCTTTTTGTAATAATCTTTGCAATATGGTATAATATGTTGCGAGGGATATTATGAGAAAAGAACAAATAAATGATATATTTCTATATCCAATAGGATTTGATATTTCAAGACTATACAATTCATTAATTCATGGCATTATGTCTGAAGATAACTATAAACAAAACGGAGTAGACTTTATAAAAAGTTCCTATGATCCAGTAGATACTGATCAAATTAACTTATATAAATATGAAGACTTTGTAAATGATATATTAAAAAAAAGAGAAATAGACTATATTACTAATTCCATCTGTTTAGTAATTGAGCTAAGTTCATTAGTCCTTCCAATTAGCAAAGAAAACATCATGTATATAGCTATTCCTAGTTGTTATGCTGATACTAATATCAAAGAAATAAACTATTTAAACTTTACTAATATGTCATATGAACAGATTAAAAATAATTGTGAAACATTTCTAAAAATATTAGAAAAATATGGATTTGAAAAAGATCAAGATAAATATGATAATTCATATGGTGTTTTAAAATACAGTTATAACTTAGGAAAAGATTTTGAAGAAGAATTAGAAGACGCACGCAATTACTTAAACGAAGATATTGGATATGATGTAAGAGACACATTTAGAAAAATACTCAATAAAAAAAATGATATTACTTTATTAGACTTAGTAAACTACTTAAATGAAAAAACTCTAAACTTACCAATTGTACCACTCGAAGACATACCGTTAATGAAAATAAAAATTAAATAAGGGGGGATTATATGGTAGATAAAACAAAACTAAGTCTTCTTCCAGAAAATCCTGGATGTTACTTAATGAAAGATAAAGATGATAATGTTATCTATGTAGGAAAAGCAAAAAATCTAAAAAGAAGGGTAAATTCTTATTTTAATAAAGTTCAAACTGGTAAAACAAAAGCACTTGTAGACAATATATCATCATTTGAATATATAGTAACAAGTAGCGAAGTAGAATGCTTAATATTAGAAATAAATTTAATAAAAAAATATAATCCTAAGTATAACATACTATTAAAAGATGATAAAACATATCCTTATATAGTTTTAACAAATGATAAATATCCTACTTTAAAAATAGTAAGAAGTAAAAACAGAAAAAAAATAAATGGTAAAGTATTTGGTCCATATCCTAATGTCACTAGTGCCAGAGAAACAGTTGAAGCCATCAATAGAGTATACCCACTTAGAAAATGCACTAAACTAAAAAAAGACTATTGTCTTTATTACCATATTAATGAATGTCTAGGATACTGTAAAAATAATATTGATGAAGATAAAATATCTAATATGACTAAAGAAATAACTAGTATTTTAAATGGTAACTATAAACTTATCACAACTAAACTAGAAGATAAAATGAACATCGCATCAGAAAAACTAGATTACGAAAAAGCTCTTTTATATAAAAACATGATAGACAATATAAAAAGCACTATTAATAAACAAATTATAGTATCTAATATAAAATATAACTTTGATGTATTTGGATACTTTATAAAAGATGATTTTCTTACAATCGAAGTCCTTTTTATCCGTGAAGGAATAGTAATAGGAAGATTTCATAAAATATATGATGACTTTGTAGATGTAAATGACATCTATTTAAGATTTATAATAGACTTTTATGATAAATATCAATTACCAAAATCAATTATAGTAAACGATATAGTAGATAATTACTTACTAAGTGACTACCTAAAATGTGATGTTATTATACCTAAAAAAGGTGATATTAAAAAAATACTTGATATGGCAAATTTAAATGCTGAAATCAATTCTAAAGAAAAAATAGAAACTATAAAAAAAGATAAAAATATAAGAAATACTTTAATGAATGAACTAAAAACTAAACTTAAAATAGATAGTGTATCTCAAATAGAATTATTTGATAATTCTCACTTATTTGCTACATACTATGTCGGAGGAATGGTTTGTTATAATGATTTCTTACCAAATAAAAAGATGTATAGAAAGTATAAAATAAGCCTTGATATAAAAGATGATCTTAGTGCTATGAAAGAAGTAATCTATCGTAGATATTTCAAATGCTTACTAGAGGGTCTTCCATTACCTAATCTTATAATTGTTGATGGAGGAGAATCTCAAATAAAAGCAGCAAAAGATGTTCTAGAATCTTTAAGACTAAATATAAAAATAATTGGACTAAAAAAAGATAATAAACATAGAACTAAATATATAATAGATGATAACTATAATATAATTGAAGTAAGCAGTGAACTATTTTTATACTTAACTCGTATGCAAGACGAAGTTCATAGATTTGCTATTACTTATCATAGAAATATAAAAAGTAAAGGAAACTTATCAAGCATACTTTTAAATGTCTCAGGAATTGGAGAAAAAAGAAGAAATGAACTATTAAAAAAATATTCGTCAATAGATAAAATAAAAAATGCTTCAATTGAAGACTTGTCAACTATAATACCAAAAGAAGTAGCAATTGATTTACAAAAATATTTAAATAATTTATAATTACTTTGAGGTGTAATATGAAAAATGTTCTAGAAATAAAAAATGTATCTAAAAAAATTGGTAAAAGACAAATACTAAAAAATATATCTCTTGAAGTAAAAGAAGGCGAAATATATGGTTTTGTCGGACCAAATGGAGCAGGGAAAACAACTCTTATTAAAGTAATGTTAGGTCTATATAAAAGTGATTCTGGTATTATTAAAATAAATGGATATGATATAAAACATAACTTTGAAAATGCTATGGATTCTGTCGGAGCAATAATTGAAAATCCAGAAATGTATTCCTATATGACAGGTAAAGATAATATAGACCTATATCTAAGAATGAATCCAAATAATGATAAAGAATATGTAAAAGACATAATAGAATCAGTAAAACTAGGAAATAGAATAAACAACAAAGTACGTACATACTCACTAGGAATGAGACAAAGATTGGGTATTGCACAAGCACTTGTATCAAAACCAAAAATATTAATATTAGATGAACCAACAAATGGACTAGATCCACTTGGTATAAAAGAACTAAGAGATTTATTAAAAAAAATAAGTAGAGAACAAAACATCGCAGTATTTATATCGAGTCATATCCTAAAAGAAATAGAATTAATTTGTGATAGAATAGCTATAATAGACAATGGAACAATTCTTGAAGTAAAAGATATGAATGATATAAAAGAAGATAAACTTCAAGTATCATTTGAACTATCACCACTAGATAAAGCTGAAGAAATCTTAAAAAATAAAAATGTTTCTTTTGAAATAAAAGAAAATCAATTAAAAATATCTATCCCTAAAGAGGAAATACCTAAATATAATAAACTATTTGTAAAAGAAAAAATTGATGTATATCAAATAAGAAAAGACATTAAGTCTTTAGAAGACGAATTCATTGAAAAAACTAAAGGTACGAAAGGGCAAATTAAGTAGGTGATGATATGAAATTAATTAAATTAACTTATAACGAAATATTAAAACAAATAAAAAAGAAAGGCTTTATAATTAGTATATGTATATTAATACTATTTTCAGTAGGATTTCCATTCTTATATAAAACGTTTGCTTATAACGATGTAAATTATCCCCTATATGATGAAATAGATAAAGACTATTATAAAAATCAAATAATAAAAAACCCTAGTACTAGTGAAGAAAAACTATTCAATGAACTCCTAAATGAAAAAGTATCTATAATGGATAGTGCTATTAATAAAAAAGAGCAAAGTACAAGTTTTAAAGATATGTTATACTCTGAATATATAAATACAAGTCTTAATATCATTGTATTAGATAAATTGATTAATGATCAACAAATAAATACTACAAATGTAGATGAATGGTTTTTACTTACTACTGCTAATTATAATTCATACACTAAAGATGAATTAATAAAAGAAAAGAAAAATCTAGAAAAAGACAAAACTGAGTTAAAAAATATTATCGATAAAAATGATTATACTTGGTATTTAAAAAAACAAATACAAATAATGCCAAGTGATAGTGACAATGATAAAAAAATAATTAGCCTATTAAAAGAACTTATTTCACTAAATATAACAGATGAAAATGACTTTAGAGCACAAGAAGCAAGCAAAATAATTGAATACTATAATCAAAAAGAAGACATAATAAAAGAACAAGAATATAATAAACAAAATAATAATATATCATATGATAACTATGTAAAAATAACAAAAGAAAAAAATAGAGAAATAGATAATAATATTTTAAAATCATACTATGCAATTAGAAATAACTATAAATACTCTAATAATGCTAAAAATACATTAAATGAAATAATTACTAATAATGTTACATTAATAAGTATTATAATAGTAGTATTAGCGGGAGGAATAGTAGCCAACGAATTTCAAAAAGGCACAATTAGACTACTTGTAATAAGACCAAGTAAAAGATGGAAAATACTTCTTTCTAAATTTTTAGCAGTACTATCACTAATAATCATGTTTGGATTAATAACATATATTCTATCATTTATTACATGTGGTATAACCTTTGGATTTAAAGAATTATTTATAAGTGATCTGTCAGTAATAGGAACACAAGTAATAGAAACTTCATACATAACAAACACAATATTGTCATTATTTATACAATTAATTCCAATAATATTTATAGCACTAGTAGCATTCTTCTTATCAACTATTACAAATAGTACAGCCCTTTCAGTGGGATTATCAATATTTGTTCTAATGGGAAGCAACCTCGCAATTATGATATTATTAATACTAAAGTTACCATTCGTAGACTTAACATTCTTACCATATCTAAATTTTAACCAATTTGTTCCAATAAATAAGATGGATCTATTAAGCAATTATACAATTTATCAAATATATTATACACTTGCTAAAGCACTATTAGTATTAGGAATATGGAGTATTATTTTATACACAATTAGTAATATAGTATTTACTAAAAAAGATATAAAAAATTAAGGAGGAAAACATGAAAGAAGAAAAGAAAAAGAAAATACCAGGTTGGGCAATCTTAATAATAGTTCTAGTATCAATATTTATGATTTTACCAGTCTTAGTATTTATAGGAATAACAGCATACTTTATATTTAGTGACTATGATGAAATAGGAATAGTAGAAGAAGGTAGTTATACTATAATAGATGATAGCTTTAAACTAGATAACACTACAGTAAAAGGTTTTTATGATAAAGAATCTGATACATATTATATAACAGGAACAATAAAAAATACATTAGAGGATGAATCACGTAACTATGTAAATATATCTTATAATGTATATGATAAAGATGGAGACTTATTAGGTACTGCTAATGCTTATATAGACAACCTAGGAAAAGGTCAAACATGGAAATTTAAAGCCTATTATAGTGATATTGATTCTAAAGATGTAGTGAGTTATAAACTAGATAATGTTGAACACTATAATGATTTTTAAAAGAGTACTTGAAAAAGTACTTTTTTGTTATATGTAAACTTATAAGATACATATAAAGAGAAAGTTTCAAACCTAAATAAAAAGAAATAAGTATAAACAAAATCTTATTTCTTTTTTGAATTAAGTAAAACAGTTAACACAATTGGTTTTCTACCTGTTGATTCTTTTATAAATTGTGTCAATGTCTTAGTAAGTTCTAATTTAATATCATTAAATGTAGTCTTTTTATTTTTAAATAAAGTAGTAATAGTATTCTCAGATATCATTTCAATTTGTTTTATTAATTCTTCATTTTCATTAATTAATATAAATCCCCTTGTAGTAACCATTGGTTTAGATAATATTAATTTTGCTTCCATATTTATATTTGCAATAACTACTAAAATACCATCATTAGCCATATTCTTTCTGTCATTTAGTACAGCAGTTGAAATATCACCAATTCTATTACCATCTACATATGTTTCTAAAACATCAAAACTTCCAACTTGAGTAATATGACCTTTATCCATTTCTAAGACATCACCATTATCAAGTACAAAAGTATTTTCTTTTGGGACATCACACTCTGTAGCAAGTTGTGCATGTCTTTTTAACATTCTATATTCCCCATGAATAGGCATTACATATTTTGGATTAGTAAGTCTAATCATAAGTTTTAACTCATCAGTCATACCATGTCCAGAAGCATGTATTTCACTATCATTTGAAGTAGTATATACTTTTACTCCCTTTAAATATAAGTTATTTATAGTATTAGCAATTGCATTAGCATTACCTGGAATAGCAGAACTAGAAAATATTACTATGTCATTTGGCATTAACTTAATTTGTTTATGAATACCATCTGCAATACGAGAAAGTGCTGCAAGTGGTTCACCTTGAGTACCAGTACAAAGTAGGGCGACCTTACTAGGATCCATAGAATTAGCAACTTCTGGAGTAACAATCATATTTTTAGCATCTATGTATCCGCCCTCAATTGATATATTTATATTATTTTCCATACTTCTTCCGAAAATACAAATTTTTCTATCAAACTTTTTACATGTTTCAATAATATGTTTAAGTCTATAGATATTTGATGCAAAAGTAGCAATAATTAATCTGTTATTCTGATGCTTTGAAAATACTTCATTTAAAGCCTCATCAACTTTTGATTCAGATAAAGAAAATCCTTCATCTAAAACATTAGTACTTTCAGTCATTAATAAAGTTACACCCTGAGTACCTATTTGAGCAATTTTAGCAAGATCACATACAGGTCCGATCGGAGTTAAATCAAACTTAAAGTCTCCAGTTTCTACTATTGTTCCGTTAGATGTTTTAATAACAATACCATGAGAATCTGGAACAGAGTGGGTTGTTCTAAAAAATGAAACCTCAAAGTTTTTATACTTTAATTTATCGTCACTTTTATATGGCCTTAATCCTTTATATTGAATATTTCTATCTTCTAATTTCTTTTTTATAAGTGCATAAGCTTGATTAGGAGCAAATATAGTAGGAATATGTATATTTTGTAATAAAAATGGTATAGCACCAATATGATCTTCATGACCATGAGTTATTATTAATGTCTTAATCTTTTTTTCATTTTTCTTTAAAAAATCAAAATCAGGTAAAACATAATCAATTCCTCTTAATTCACTATCAGGAAAAATAACCCCTGCATCCACAATGATAATTTCATCATTTTGCATAAAACAATACATATTTTTTCCTACTTCTCCTAAACCACCTAATGCAAAGACATATGTCTTATCGGGTTTAAACATAATTTAAAATCTCCTTTCATTAATTTTTAATATAAGAATCAACCAATAAAAATTATACTATAAAAAATATTTTTTGTCTATAAAAACATATGTTTTGGTGTAAAAAATGTTGAAAAACAATTAAAAATATTGTATTATTAATATAGTAAAGGAGTGTTAGAATGA
>JAEDJI010000002.1 GCA_016296435.1 Bacilli bacterium
AATAACTTTGATACAAATAATATTTATACATTAGCCTTAATAATATCAGATAAGTTAGACACTAAATCAAATAGAGTTACTGAAGTAGGTAAAACTATAAAAGGTAATAGACAATATACACATATAAAAGACATTAAAATATCAATAAAAAATAATCTTTTAAATATAAACTACATAACAGATAAAAATATTGATATAAAAGAACTAAATAATTTTTATTTCACTAAAAAAGTATTTAAAGCTATAGAGTTATTTTCTAATAAAATGAGTCTTGATTATAAAGTCTGTGTAGATGGCATAGAATGGTCACTATAATGAAATAATCTTATTTGTTTTTAAACTTTTCTATTACGTAAAATCAAATAAATGTAAAATGCTTAATAGAAACAATTTATATAAGGTATGCTATAATGCTTAAACAATAAAATGTAACAAATTTATTGTTTTTTTCATATTATATCTTTTTTTACATATAACTTAAATGAAAGAGAGTGATGATATGAATAAAGATGATATAATAAAAAGTATAGCAACAAGAACTGGGGGAGATATATATTTAGGGGTAGTTGGAGCAGTAAGGACGGGTAAATCTACATTTATTAAAAAAGTAGTAGAAACTCTTGTTATACCAAATATAACAGATGAGTTTGAAAGAAAAAGAACTCTTGATGAACTTCCACAGTCAAGTGGAGGAAAAACAATTATGACAATTGAACCTAAATTTATACCAAATAATGTTGCTAAAATTAAAGTTGATGAATTAGAATGCAATATTAGATTAGTGGACTGTGTTGGATATGTAATTGAAAATTCCAAAGGCTATGAAGATGAAAATGGACCACGTATGGTGAAAACACCATGGTACAATGATGAAATACCATTCATTGAAGCAGCAGAAATAGGAACAGAAAAAGTAATAAAAGACCATTCTACAATTGGTGTAGTGGTAACTACAGATGGTTCAATCGGAGACTTTGATAGACATGATTATATAAATGCTGAGGAAAAAGTGATAGGTGAACTAACTTCAATTAATAAACCATTTATAGTTGTTTTAAATAGCACTCATCCCAATAATCCTGAAACTCAAGCACTTGCTAAAGATATGAGAAACAACTATGGTGTCCCAGTTCTACCAATGGATGTTTTATCTATGAATGAAAGGGATGTAACAGACATCTTACGTGAAGCATTATATGAATTTCCGGTTTTAGAAGTATCTGTAGATATGCCTGAATGGATTGGTATTTTAAATTCCAATCACTATGTAAAAAAATCATATGTTGAAAAAATTAAAGAAAGTGTAGTAGAAGTCGATAAACTTCGTGATGTTGATACTATTTTAGAACACTTTAATGATTGTCAGTACATTTCCAAAGCATATATGTCAAAAGTGGATCCATCCACAGGAATAGTAAATATTAGACTGGATGCACCAGACGAACTATTTAATACTATCCTTAATGAAATGATTGGAGTAGATATAACTAGTAAAGCAAGTCTTCTTTCAATGTTCCAAGATTATAAAGAATCAAAAGCAGAGTACGATCAAGTTAAATATGCCCTAAAAATGGTGAAAGCAACTGGATATGGTGTAGCAACACCATCACTTAGTGATATGACATTAGACACTCCAGAAGTTACTAAACAAGGAAATAGATATGGTATTAAATTAAAAGCAAAAGCACCATCAATTCACATGATAAGAGTAGATGTTGAATCAAGCTTTGAGCCAATTATTGGTACAGAAGTGCAAAGCAAAGAATTAATTGATTATATAATGAAAGATAGTAAAAATGATCCTAATAGTATTTGGTCATCTGAAATATTTGGAAGAAGTCTAGATCAAATAGTACAGGAGGGAATACAATCAAAAATAAACATGATGCCTGAAAATATCCAATTCAAACTACAACAAACAATGAGCAAAGTAGTAAATAAAGGTTCAGGTAATTTAATTGCAATAGTAATTTAGTTGACATAAAAAGATACAAAAGTGTCTTTTTTTATTAAAATCATTTACTTTATTAAAAAATTTATGTATAATTTATTTATAAAGTATGTGGAGGTTAAAATATGAAAAATAATAAAAATGGTTTTACTTTGATTGAATTATTAGCGGTAATCGTAATATTAGCTATATTAGCAGGAATAACTGCTATCATGGTAACTAATTACATTGAAAACTCTAAAATTAATGCCGACAGGTTAAATGCTCAAAACATTACTAATGCAGTACTTAGAGAATGGCAAGTACAAGGTAATGAAAGTAACAGAGAAGTTTATGTTTTTGCAGATAATGATTCTAGTAAAGTAAATTCAGCTGACTTACTTGAAAAACCGCTTGAAAATAGTCCATGGACAGATAATGGATATGAAACAGTAAGAGCTGTAATTGATGAAGATGGTAATGTTAGAGTATGTCTTTATGATGGCACTGCTAAAAAAGGCGTAATTGGAGATTATCAAGAAATTGCTGCTGATGAAGATTTAAAAGCTAAAGAAGAAGATGGAGAAATCATAGAAACAGTAGGAGGTAAAGAAGTAATCAGACTAAAATATAGAAATATAACTACTTGTCCTGATGAATTCTATCCAACAGCACCTGAAACTGAAAATCCAACACCTGGTAATTAGTATTTTAAAAAGAGTTAAAGAACTCTTTTTTTTATGTTATAATTATTAAAGGGTGAGACATTATGGTATTTAGTAGTTCAATTTTTATATTTGGTTTTTTACCAATATTACTTTTATTTTATTTTTTAAGTCCAAAAAAATTAAAAAACTATATACTATTACTTTTTAGTTTAATATTCTACGCATTTGGAGGAATAAAATATTTATTTATAATGATGTTTGTTGTTTTGGTGGACTTTATTGGAGCCATTCTAATAGATAAATCAAAGTCAAATAAAAAAAGTATACTTATTATTACAATAATAATTAATATACTAGTATTAATGTTTTATAAGTACACTAATTTTTTAATATTAAACGTTAATAATTTATTTAATATAGACATAAAACTACTAAATATTATAATGCCAATAGGAATATCTTTTTATACATTTCAAGCAATGAGTTATGTAATAGATGTTTATAAAAAAGAAGTTAAAGTACAAAAAAACTATTTCTTATTACTATTATACGTCAGCTTATTTCCCCAACTTATTGCAGGACCAATTGTAAGATATAAAACTATTGAAAAAGAAATAACAAAAAGAACTACTTCATTTGAGGACATATCATATGGTATAGAAAGATTTATTTTAGGATTTGCTAAAAAACTAATAATTGCTAATCAAATGGGTAAGTTAGCAGATATAATATTTGAAGGAAGCTATTCTTTTCCAACCTCATGGATTGGAGCAATAGCTTATATGTTTCAAATTTACTTTGATTTTTCAGCATACTCTGATATGGCAATTGGACTAGGAAGAATATTTGGATTTCACTTTTTAGAAAACTTTAACTTTCCATATATGGCAAAAACAATCACAGACTTCTGGAAAAGATGGCATATATCACTATCAACTTGGTTTAAAGACTATGTATACATTCCACTTGGTGGAAATAAAAAAGGAATAAAAAGACAAATAATTAACATGAGTATAGTATGGTTATTAACAGGATTATGGCATGGAGCAGCATGGAACTTTATTTTGTGGGGACTTTACTATTTAATTTTTCTGTCATTAGAAAAATTCATTTTATCAAAATATCTAAAAAATATTCCAAATTTCTTAAAACATGTCTATACACTACTTATAATACTGTTCGGTTGGGTTTTATTTAGAGTAGATAATCTAAGTCAATTTTTTAGTATAATAAAAGCTATGTTTAGTTTTAATATATCAAATGTATCTTTAATGCAGTCCCGAATATATATTGAAACTTATTATATTTATTTTATTCTAGCAATTATATTTTCTACAAATATATACTATGTTATATGTAGTAAACTAAAAGACAAAGTTCTGTTTAGTATAATTAAATACATAGGACTAATAATTATATTTATTATATCAATTATGTTTTTGGCACAATCTACATATAATCCATTTATATACTTTAGATTCTAAAGGAGGAAATATGAAAAAAATAAAAGTAATATTTAATATTATATTTATTCTTATAATTTTTATATTTATGTTTATAACTCTTACTAATAATAATGAAATAAGTACAGTAGAAAAAAGAACTCTAACAACATTTCCAAAATTTTCGATAAAAACGCTTTTAAATGGAAAGTATTTAGAGAATTTAACAACGGCATTTTCAGATCAAATTGCTTTTAGAAATAAATTAATAAAGGGATATTATATATTTCAATTTCAAAGATATAATGGCGATGTGGTAAAAGGAAATAATAATGAATTATATGCTGCCTATCAAAGAATTAATAATGAAAATTTTTACTTAGAAAACGTAAAAAAAAGTACAGATAATATAAATAAGATAGCAAATGAAGTATCAAAAAATAATGCAAAATTTATATTTGTATCTATTCCTAGAAAAGATGCGGTTGAAAAAGATAATCTACCGAATAGCTATATCAGTAGTGATACTATTTATAAAAAAAGTATAGATATAGTAAAAGAAAATATTAATGATAAAATTATTTTAATAGATGCATATGAACTATTTAATGATAAAAGTATTAGATACTATTACATGAATGATCATCATATAACACCGCGAGGAGCAAATATTATATACAATAAGATAAAACAAGTAACAAATGATGATAGATTACAAATAACTAATTTAGAAGATTTATATACTATAGGAAAAACTATTGTAAATGGTTCATTTAATAATCAATTAGGACAAAGTGTTAAACCATCATTAGAAGAACTTTATCTAATACCTAAATTTAATATTAATTATACTAGATATGAAGACTTAAAAATATCAAATAAAAAAGTGTATGGAAAAGCAAACAACTATGAAGACTCTTATATGGAAGGGGATAATGCTTTTACAGTAATTGAAACTAATAGGGAAGAATTACCTAATATTTTATATGTAGGTTCGTCATTTACTAATATATTAGAAACATTGAGTGTAAAAGACTTTAATAAAATGATTTCTATTGACTATAGACATAATACTAGTAAAAATAGTATAAACTATTATGTTGATGCTTATAATATAGATTATGTTGTATTCATTCCATCACAATCAAACGATGCTTTCTCATATAATATGATTAAAAAACACTTAGGTATGTAAAATAAATAAAAAGAGTAAAAAAATTATTGCTAAATATATAAAAGGCTGATATACTTTACTTGGGAATACGTCGTTGTTCCTATCATTTAAAGAAGGACTAACTTACGTTGTTGAGTTATTACTTCTTTTTTAATTTTATATAAAAAAGATAAAAGTTAAAACTCTTATCCTTCTTAAGTTAATAATATTATCAAAATCATTATTTTATCTTATTATCATAAATATTTCTAAGTGTTTTAGTAAGTTTAACTTGTTCAATACGTTTATCTAATTCATTTTCTTCTGCAAATTTAATAGTTCTAATAAGTTTAATATCATCATTACTATAACACATCATTAAAAATTGATTAAGTTGAGTATCACTAAAATCCCAATTAGACATAAGAACAGTTTTATAAAAATCATTTAAATCAAAAGGATACTTTTCAGGATTATAATAATATTGTTGTTTTCTAACATTATATAAAACCTCTAGCAAAACATCAGCACTAATTGGATTATTAAAATAACGTGTTAATTCATATATTTTTTTTCTAATATTATATTTATTTAATTTAAATATCTTCTTTGCAATGGGATAATTCCGCATATTTTTAATAAGAATATCACCAGTAACAAAATAAGACATAGAGTTAATAGAATTTACAAGTTCATCTGGTAATCCTTTAATTCCAACTTCATATACCAAATCATCAAATTTCCAAGCAATATCAGCAGAAAAATACGGAAAGCGTCTGTCTAAAAATTTACCATTGTCATACTCATCTATTTTCTCTTTAGTTAAAGCAAAGTATTTATAGGACAATAAAAATTTATTATCATTTTCATTTGTTTTACTATTCCAAGTAGGATCAAAAAAGTAGACACCATCAATGCCATATTTATCATCTTTAACATGTATAGCAATTCTTGCATGTCCTCCATTATCATCAAGACAATCTAGTCTAATTGTATGACAATCAATACCTAATTTACTAAGTAAAGTTTGAAATATTACTGAATATCCAACACATACAATTTTGTTTCCCAATAAAGCAGAAGACAAATTTCTAGAGTTCATCTTATCTTCATCTTCATCAACTTCTAAGTAAACTTTATCTCTTACCATATCATAAACATACATTATTTTTTCTAAAGGAGAAAAATCAAATCTTTTTATATCTTCAATTTTTTTATTTATACAACAAGTAGTTTTTTTATATTCATCAAATGTAATTAAAGAATAATTACCTTGAATTTTGAAATATATATTTGAAGTATTATCACCAAAAGCATCTTCAATTTCGTTAATTAAATTATTATTCAATAAATTATAATCATTAAAAATAATTCTCTTATTAAGTAAAATAGGATTTTTCTTAATAAAATTTGCCACAACTTCTGGTTTATAGAAAAATTCAATATCAGAAGCATTATTAATATAGTTTAATTTATCACTTTTAATTTTTTTTAAAATGTCCATACTTTCATTATCATTACTACATATCGTTATACAGCAATCTATAATTTTATCAAAATCATCTAAATTAGAAATAATTTCTTCAAAATTCTTATCCAATGATGCAGAAATATCTATCTCATAATCATATAAAAAAGTAGATGCTATAACATATACTTGCATTGTATCTTTATCAAAAGGTTTTATTGACAACTTACCATTCATAAAAATCCCCCAGCAAATAGTATATTATAATATAAATATACTATATCTCATTTGCAACAGATTATATCATGAAACACAAAAAAAGTCAATTAATAAAAAAGCTTTACAAAATGTAAGCTTTTTAATTTGATTCTTCAGTAGTTTTCCCTGATTCAGTAGGCTCAGTAGGTTCAGTAGGTTCAGTAGGTTCAGTAGGTTCATTTGGAGTATTAGATTCTCCAGGAGTATCAGATGCACTAGGTTCATCAGTAATAATTGGTGTTTCAACTTTTATTCTATTAACTGTTATTACAACACTACCAGATATTAAATCTATTCTTTTATTTTGTGGATAACTTTGTTCAGTTACTATACCATCCTCACCTGAAGTAATTATATTTTCTTTTATTTCATAACTAACTCCATTACTACGCAACCAATTAGTAGCATAACTTTCACTCTTGCCAACAAAATTAGGAAGTAGGGTATAAGTACTAGTAGCACTTAAGTTATCAGTACCTATTGTATCCATCTCATATTTTTCTTCAATATTGAAATTCATTCTTTTAACATCAAAATTTGGTTTTGAAGATAAATTATTTTTCATCGCTTTAATTATTTGATTAAGACTACTCTTATTAGGAATATAATTATATAAAACTAAGCCACTTCTTTCATCATATATCATTTGACTAGAGCCAGATAAATAAAGTTGTCTTATATTAATTAAATTAGATGATTCACTACTAGTTAGAACTAAATTCTTAGCAATATCATAGAAAGACAATATTTGATTAGTAGTAAAGTTTGTATCAATATTTTGACTAACCATATCAAGTATCTTTAACATTTGTCCAGCACTTTTAATACTCTTAACTTTATTAAGCATTCCTTGAATTACTAATTGTTGATTAACCCCACGTTGAAGATCTCCAGTTAATAAAGTTTTTCTATGTCTAGCAAGAGCAAGAGCTTGTTCACCATTAAGTGTTTGCTTTCCTTCTTTTAAACATATTAACTTATTATTAGAAGTAGCACGCTTAGAATTAGATTCACAAAAATCTAATGGAACATCCACTTCAATACCATCCATAGCATTAACTAATTTAACGACTCCTTGAAAATTAACTTTTACATAGTAATCTATATTTATTCCGGTGAAGTTTTCAATAGTCTTAATCATACAACTAGCACCATTCCATGCGGCATGAGTAATTTTATTTTCTTTTTGATTTGCAAAACATGCTATTGGAACATATGTATCTCTTGGAATACTAAGTATAGTAGCATTAAGTGTTTTAGGATTGAATGTTAGTAACATCAAAGCATCACCATTACCACTTGCATTCTTCTTTAAAGTAGAAGCAGTAGAATCAATTCCCATAACTAATACTGTAAATGGTTTATCTATTTTATTAGATACATTAGTATTAGTGTCTTCTCCAGTTAACTTAGCAATATCATTTTTTGTATAGGTTTTTTCTTTTTTATAAATTATTTTTGTTTCACTAGCAATATTTTTATATTCATCTATGTCTTCAAACATTGATACATAATCTTCACTTACAATCATTATATCAATATTTTTACTATAAAGACCTTTTATTAAAGCAGTAAAATCTTCATAATCAACTAGTGTATTATTCTTTTCTAAATTATTTTCTTTAACAATTTCTTTACCAATGACAAACCCCTCAATAGAAGTCTCATCAGAAACTATACCAATCTTTACATTATTAATAGAATTGATATCTTTAAGTTTGCTATCTTTTAAAGCAACAAATGCAGTTGTATAAGTTATTTCATTCTTATTCATGCTACTTAGAGTACTATAAGTCTTTAATATGTAATAACTGCCAATTGCTTGAGCAAATATGAATATACTAGATACTATCACAAATATAAAGAATTTACTTTTCTTTTCTTTTTTTAATGATTTAGTAGTGAGAATAATACTTATAATATTAATTATTAATACTAATATCATAAATAAATATCTTAACTCTGTTTCTATTCCTTTAATTATGTATAAAGAATACAGTAGAGTAAACGTAGCAAGAAGTTGAACTATTATAAATAATATACTAATTACTTTTATTGCTTTATTGTATTTAGATTTTTTTTCATTATTATCCTTAATTTTAACTTGTTTTCTTTTCATACAAACACTCCTTATGTTATTAAGTATATAATATTTTTTATATTTTTTCAATTCTAATATAAAAAAAGAAGCAATTTTGCTCCTTAATTTACAGTTATATTTTTACTAAATATTTCGGATTCACCACGATAACTAGCAGTATATTGTACAGTATAAGAACCAACAACAGTTGTATCTATTTCTGCTACTTCTTTACCAGTTGCATTATCTATTATTTTATTAGTAATATTAGCATTAGATGTAACATCCTCATCATTTTCATAAACCGAAACAGGATTAGATGTCGGAGTGTATGTACTTCCGATTGGTAGAGTAGTTTCTGATTCATCATTAAATTCAAATTTAATTTTAGATTCAATTGATGCAGTTGCAGGACTACTCATATTAGTTGTAACATTTTTAAAACATGTTCTTACTGTATATGTTCCATATGGATAATCAGGAGTATAAGTATAATAATTATCAGTAGTAAATGCTATTTGAGAACCATCCTTATAGACTCTATACCCAAATTGTCCACTATTCTTTTCATTCATATCTTCTGGTTTATTAACACTGTTCCATGAAAGTTTAACCTTACCATCTACATATTCAGCAGTAAATCCAGTTGGAGTATCAAGTGTTTTATATCTACTTGATGTTTCAGTAGGCTCAGTACCACGTTTGAATAATTCTGTTATTATCATATTTGATGGAGTGTTTTTACTTGGTAATAGTTCAGTACCTTTCTCAACTTTAACTGATACAACACTTGAAGGTTTCTTAAATTTTGCACCATTATTATTAAATATTGCTTTAGCACAAGCTTTATATAAATTATTCTTATGATAATACATTGTGTCTCCTGAAAGATATTGGCCTTTTTTATTTTCTGTGTAACCAGTCCACATTGCAAGAGATATATCAGGTGTAAATCCTGCAACTAAACCATCTGGCCCAGTTCCACTTGGATAACCATAATATGCTCTTGTTTTATCATCATAGTTAGTAGTACCTGTTTTAAGAGATATTTGATCGGATACAACTCCGTATACACCAATATTTTTAGCAGTTTGTTTTAACACATCTGCAATCATATATGCTGTTGAGTCACTAAGTATTTTTTGTTTTTCTGGAGCTGTTTTACTTTCATCAATTATTTCATTGGAATTTCTAAGCACTATTTTGTTTACAGTATATGGTTTATAATAATATCCACCATTTGAGAAAATTTGATATGCTCCAGCAAGTTGAAGAGGAGATGTTCCATCAAATGCTCCAAGTGCATGAGCCTCATGTAAATATCCTGATGAATCTATTTCGGGTGTTAAACCAACTGAAGTAACAAACTTTTTGATCTTTTCATTATCAACACTTCTGAAAGCTTTAACCGCAGGAATATTTCTTGAATCTGATAATGCATATCTTAACGTAATATTACCTTTATATGCATAATCATAGTTTACAATTTTTCCTCCACCACCAGAATAAGAAGTAGGGGTGTCACTAAATATTTTGGCAGTACTCCAGTTTTCATATTCAATACCAGGAGCATAATCAAATAGTGGTTTAGCAGTAGAACCAATTTGTCTACTTATGTCAGTAGCATAACTCATTGTAAGTTCACCTTTTCTATTTCTTCCAGCTCCAAGTGCAATTATTTTACCACTACTAGAATCAATTGCCACAACACCAGCTTGGACTGTTTTGTTTGGCCATTTATATGTCTTGCCATTAAATACATCATTTAATGCTTCTTGCTTTTTAGTATCCATATTAGTATATATATCCATTGAAACAATATATGGGTCTAATCCATATTTACTAACAACTTCATTATAAACTGTATCTAAGTATGGTTGATACTCACTAGTGGCATAAGAATTACTATTAGAACTTAGTAAATCTTCAACTGGTATAGAACTTGCAATATCAGCTTGCTCTTGTGTTATATAACCATGTCTAACCATAAGAGATAATACAGTAGCACGTCTAGCTTCAGCATTTTCAGGATATATATTAGGATCATAAGAACTTGGTGCTTGGAAAAGTCCTGCAATAAGTGATGCTTCAGATAAATTTAGTTCAGTAGCATTTTTTCCAAAATATGTTTGAGCGGCTTGTTCTATTCCAAATGAATTAGAACCTAAAAATGGAATATTTGCATAAAATTCGATTATTTCCTGTTTAGTATAAGCTTTTTCCATTTTAAATATTGCTAAATAAATATCTGTGAATTTCCTTATTATTCCTTTTATACCAGAAGCATTATCATTAGTAAAACTTTTCTTAACAACTTGCATTGTCAAAGTTGAACCACCACCAGCATCTTTACCAAGAAGTTGTCCAATAACTGCCTTAGCAAATCTTGGAGCATCAAGTCCATTATGTTGAAAGAATCTTGAATCCTCGGTTGCAATAATAGCATCAATTAGTACTTCAGGTATTTCATCATAAGTAACATTTTCTCTTTTATCACTACCAAATGTTGCTACTAATTTGTTTTTATTATCGTAAACTCTAGTAGTTTCCCTGGTAACTAAATTTTTAGTATCAAACTTTGGAGCAGTAATAACAATATAAGCAAAGAACAATATAAATGATAATATTCCAATTATACCTAGTATCAACAATAAAATAAATATTGACTTAATAAGTTTTCTTTTGCTACTATTTTTAGGATATCTATCTAGGGTAATAGTAAGAGCAATCAATATAGCATAGAAAACCATTATAGGAATAGTAATTAATAATCCAAATATAAAAATAGATGCAATAAATAAGACAATACCAATTACTGATAATAATACGATATATAAGTTTGATATTTTTCTGGGCCTAACATCTACAGCATTAATTTTTACTTTCTTTTTTTTAACTTTCTTTTTCATTTTTAATACCTCCATATTTTTCTATTACTTTTAAATAGTCTACTTGTGGTTGTATTGTGTCTTTTATTAAATGACCTTTTTCTTTAAAATACTCATAAGGAATGGATTTTCTATCATTATTATTAATGAAAGATAATAAGTCTTCTCCGAATAAAAGATATGTTTCATTTAACGTTGTAAATCTAAGTATTATAAAACCTATACCTTTATGCCTTATAACACTTTCTATGTGTTTAATTTGATGATTATGAATATTTGATAAAGGAAAACTAGTTTTACTCTTTGTCTCTTTAGCATCAAAGTCAATATACTTTCCTTTATATATGCCATTATAATCAGTAGTCGAAGGAACTTTAAAGTAAGCATCAACTATTTTCTGATTAACTTGTTTTACAACCGCAACAGGAGTTGGTTTCTTATGAACAATAGCTATATCATGTAACAAATAGTACTCATTAGTAGAACTAATCTCACTTTCTAGAGTCATTCCTCTGTTTCCATAATTTTTAATCTTTTTATTAGTAGTTTTAACTATATTATTTGGGTATTTTATCAAATTAATCACCACAACAAAATTATACTACATTATTATATTATTTTCTATATTAATTAGCGAAACTTGACATCTATTGTCGTATTTGATGATTTTTTTAAAATATTAGTATATATTTGTATAAGGAGTGATTAATATGAAAAATGAAGAACTTGTTTTTTTAATAAATAAAATGATTTATGATGTTAAAAATACAAGAATAGATATTAGTTATAAGTATTTAAAAAAAGAGTATAAATAGTAATTATTACAAATAAAAATAATATATTTTTCTAAATTATTGACCTTTAATATAAGTTAATGATAAAATACTATTAAATTAACCGGAGGTTATACTTATGAAAGAACAAATAATAGAAAAATTTAATTTAGGAAAAACTTTAACCTATGATGAATTGTCATACTTCTTTAATGGTTATTTGTCAAATGATATAACAGATGAAGAAATGACAATTGTCTTAAAAGATATTTGTGCAAATGGTCTTAGTGAACAAGAAATATTTGATCTTGTTGATATTTTTATAAAAAGTGGTGACACACTACACTTTGATTTTCCAACAATTGATAAGCACTCAACTGGAGGAGTCGGGGATAAGACTACATTAGTAGTTCTTTCAATACTAGCATCATGTGGTGTAAAAATAGTAAAAATGAGCGGGCGTGCTCTTGGATATACCGGAGGTACAATAGACAAACTAGAAAGTATTGGAGTAAATGTTAATCTAACTTATGAAGAAGTTTTAAAACAAGTAAATGATATTGGAATGGTAATAACCTCTCAAACTAAAAATCTGTGCCCAATGGATAAAAAAGTTTATGCTCTAAGAGATGTAACAGGAACAACTAATTCACTTGCTCTTATTGCTATTAGTGTTATGAGCAAAAAAATAGCAGGAGGAGCAGATAATATCTTAATCGATGTTAAAGTAGGGCGTGGTGCACTTGTAAGAACTGCCAAAGAAGCTAAAAAATTAGCAGATTTAATGATTAGTATTGGTAAAAAATATAATAAAAAAGTAGTATGTATGCTAACTAGAATGGATAATCCTTTAGGGAATAATATAGGAAATTCTATTGAAATACTTGAAGTCTTAGATGTTTTAAAAGATAAAGTTAGAAATAATTTATACTACTTAAGTTATGAAATGGCAAGTGTTATGCTTAGTATCTATACTGGAATGAAAATACGTGATGCAAGAAATGTAGTAATCGAAGCAATTGAAAGTGGAAAAGCATATGATAAGTTTATAGAGTTTGTCAACTATCAAGGAGGAAAATTAGAAATAAGACTTGAAAGACCTATAGAAATATATGCCAAAGAAAGTGGATTTATAAAATCAATTGATGCAAAAGAATTAGGAAGTCTTTCTATGGAACTTGGAGCAGGAAGAAGTCTTGCTAATAAAAATATTGATTATAATGCTGGGATAATTCTTGAAAAAAACGTATGTGACTTTGTATCACGTGGAGAAACTTTATGTATGCTATATGGAAAAAACTCTGTTGATATTAATCGGGCTTTTAAATCATTTAAAATTCAAAAAAATAGACCATATATGAAATCAATAGTTATAAAAACAATTAAATAGTGTTGACAAAAGTTGACACTATTTTTTAATTTGATTGATATATATTAAATTTTGTTTTATACTTGATTTGTGAATTATATGGAGGCTTTAGAAATGAAAAATGAAAAAAAATTTGTAATTTTTATACTTTTTACAATGTTATGCAACATATTTAGTCCATTTATGACGATTGTAAATGCAGAAGAAATGACAATTAATGATTATATTAATTCATTACATAATAATCTTAATTCAATTAATTATAAACTTGACTTGTCTAAAAATACTGTTTCTTATGATGATATTGATCATTTGTCTGCTTTAATAACTGTTGAAAACGATATTTCTAATTTAAACCAAGAAATAAATAATTTAAGTGATGAATTATCAACTATAAGATTAAGTGATTTAACACAAAATAATGTTGAACTAAATAATAAGTATAATAATTACTTATCAAAAGGATGTAGTGATATAACAATAAATATCAATAATATAACAGATATAAGTTGTTATTATGAAGGAAATAACATTACTTTTGAAAAAGAAGAAATAATTAATCAAATAAATATTGACTATATTACGCCATTAAAAGACAAAATTACTAATTATAATGACCATTATGATGATAAAATAACAGAATATAAAGGAATATTTAATAATTATTTTAATAATGAATATGTTGATACTCTAGAAGGTGTTGAAAATATACATAATCAAGTAAAAAACTTTATCATAACTAATCAAACTAAAGGAAATAAAATAAATGAATTAGAATTATTTAATGATATGACTGATGATCTTAATAATATTAAAAATTACAAATCTGCATCTGATATTAATGAAATACCTAATATAAAAAATAATATTAATTTATTAGTTACAAGTATTAATAATAAGAGTAATAAGTTTTATGAAGAAAATAAATCATATATACAATTGGGTTTTGATACTAAAATAAATAATTTAACAACTAAATATAATGATTTAATTAATTCTTATAAGACTTGGTTAAATATAAAAGGCATAGATCTTAATAATATTACTTATCAACAAATGGAATTGAATATTGATGGCGATTATAGTAATTTATTTACAAAAACAGTGGATATAACTAATGAATATAATAATTTAAATAAAGAAATAAATATTTATCTAGAAAGAATGTCTAGTGATAAAGAAATGCTTGATAATTTAATGCTAGATTTAAATAATTTAAATAGCAAACTTAATACAAATATAGTATTTACTTATATGGAAAATCTAATAGAACAATCAGAGTTATCTGATGAGGATACTGTTGATAGGTTAATGTTTATAAAAAACTTTGATATTAATGAAAGTATAAAAGAAAAACTTATAAATAAAAAGAAAAGTTTCTATGCACTTAGTATAAATAACTATGAATATAAAATATTTGAAGATAAAATATTTATATGTAATACATTAAATTTACCAACAAATTTAATGGATAGTATTGTATATAATGCAACATTTAGATTAGAAAATAATATGTTATATTTAAATGATAGAAATGGTGATTTTCTTAATAAGTATAAAATAAAATTAATTGGTGATCTTAATAATGATTACTTATTAGATAAGCAAGATTTAGATTTATTATATCAATTAATAATATCAGAAAATATAAATGAAGAACAATTATCATCAGGAGATCTAAACTATGATGCAGTATTAAATGATAAAGACTTGTATTTATTAAATAATTTAATAAATAATAATTTTGATGATATAACTGAAGCTTCATATAGAGTTACTAAATCTATTACAGATAATACTATTACTTATAATATATATTTAAAAAGTAATGGAATAGTAAATGGATTTAGTTATAAGATTAAAACTAGTAAAGATTTAGTATTAAGTAAAATAATCAATACTAAAGAAGTATTAATAAAAGATAATTTAGTAATTGGATATGGAACATTTAATGATGGTGATTTATTACTAAGCATTATTTATAATAAAAATGATAAAAAAGAAGATTATACTTTATTTGAAATATATGATGGAATAATATTTGGTAATTTAAGTAAAGTATCAAATTACAAAGATATAATAAAAAATAAAAAAGAAGAAATAGTAAAAACTACTAATAGTGTTGTTGATACTAATAATATAGTGGTACAAGAATTAATATTGGAGCCAAAAGAAATTAAAACAATAAAAGATGAGCCAAAAGAAAATATAGATAAAAATATTACAATTACAGATGTAAAAGATACTGATAAGAATAAAATAGAATGGAAAAATATTATAAAAGTTATTGTTATTGTGTTACTTGGTGCACTTATTATTTATTTCTTAAGTAAAGAAGATGATAATGATAATAACAATAATATATTAAATTAATAGTGCTTGAAAAAGTACTTTTTTTATTTTAGTTTTTTTATGTTATAATTATTATGGAAGTGATAAAAAATGAGAGAAATAATTAACAAACTAATTTTAACTAATAAAACAATTTCTACTATGGAGTCTTGTACTGGGGGAGGACTTGCTAATGAAATAACTAGTTATGAAGATGCTTCTAAAGTACTAAAGTTTTCAGCAGTCACTTATAGTAATGAATATAAAATAAAAATGGGTGTTGATGAAGAAATAATTAATAAATATACTGTTTATAGTATACAAACAGCACATAGTATGGCTAGTTCTATTAGTCTTTATACTAATTCTAATTATGGAGTAGGAATCACAGGTAAACTAAATAAAGTAGATACGAATAATCCATATGGAGAAGATAATATAGTATTTGTTTCTATTTTTGATAGAGATAATAATTTATATTATGATCTTGAAATTATGGTGAATAAAAGTTCACGTAAAGAAAATAAAGATGTTGTAATAAGTAAAATAATTGATAAATTACATGAAATATTATAGGGAGGTTCTATGAAAAAAGTAATATTAATTGATGGAAACAATCTTCTTTTCAGAAGTTATTATGCAACTGCATACTCAGGAAATATTCTGAGAAACTCAAAAGGTTTTCCTACTAATGCACTATTTGGATTTATTAATATGTTAAATAAAATTATTAATGAAGAAAATCCTAATTATATGATGATTGCTTTTGATAAAGGTAAAACATTTAGACATGAAAAATATGAAGTATATAAAGATGGAAGAAAGGAAACGCCTCTAGAGTTAAAACAACAATTTCCAGTGGCAAAAGAAATAGCAAGAACAATGGGAATAAAATGTTTTGAAATTGATAATTACGAAGCTGATGATATAATAGGAACATTTGCTAAAGAAGTAGATAAAGATGATGAGTTTATTGCTACTATTATATCAAGTGATAAAGACTTGCTACAATTAATATCTAATGATGTAGAAGTAAAACTACTTAAAACCAATGATTATATAAGAATGAATGAAAAGACATTCTTTGATACATATGGAATAACTCCCCCTAGAATGGTTGACTTAAAATCATTGATGGGGGATTCATCAGATAATATACCTGGTGTTAAGGGAATTGGAGAAAAAACGGCTTTAAAACTATTGCATGAATATTCAACGCTTGATGGTATATATGAGAACATAGAAAACATAAAAGGAAGTGCAAAAAATAAGTTAGAAAAATATAAAGATGATGCTTATTTTTCATATGAACTTGCAACCATATATAAAGATGTTCCTATTGATACTAATCTTTTAAACATAAAATACGAAGGAATAACAGATGAATTTATTCCTTTACTTGAAGAATATGAATTTTATTCAATAATCAAGAAATTAGGAATTAAAAAAGAGGAAAAAGAACTTAAATATGAAGTAAAAGATAATATTACACTTAATGATGACTTTGCATATTATATCTTAGTAAATGGTAACTATCATGATAAAGATATTATAGGAATTGGTATATACAATGACAATATATCATGCTTTATAGATAAAGATAATTTTAAAAAACTAGATATTTTTAATAATAACAATACTAAATATACATATGATTTAAAGAAAAATATTACACTATTTAAATACTTTAATATTTTATATGATAAAAATAATAAAGACTTAGTCCTAGAAACATATCTATTAAATTACAATATAAAAGATGATATTAGTTATCTTACTAGTATATGTGGTGTAACTACTACTGAAGATATAACTCTTTTAAAGAAAAAAGATATTGAAAAAAATGATATAATAAAAAATACTATTGCTAAAGCAAAGTTTATTTGGGATAATAGAGATAAATTTTATAAAAAATTGAATTCTGATGAACAAAAGCTATATCTTGATATTGAACTTCCATTAACATATGTATTATCTGATATGGAATATACTGGTGTTAATATAGACTTAGAAGTTTTAAATAAGATGAAAGAGGATTTACAAAATAAATTAGAAGTTTTAACCAAAGATATTTATACACTAGCAGGAACTGAGTTTAACATATTAAGTCCTAAACAATTAGGAACAATTCTTTTTGATAAATTATCTATTCCGTATCCTAAAAAAATTAAAAACGATAGTTATTCTACTAGTGCAGATATACTAAATAAACTTACTAATTATGAAATAGTAGAAAAAGTACTTACATATAGAATGCTTGCTAAATTATATAGTAATTATGCAGTAGGACTAATTGATTACATAAAAGAAGATGGAAGAATACACACTATATTTAATCAGACATTAACAAGAACAGGAAGACTTTCCAGTACTAGTCCTAATCTTCAAAATATACCTATGAGAACAGAATATGGAAGAATGATTAGAAAAGCATTTATTTCAAGCAATGATGGATATATTTTATCTAGTGATTATTCTCAAATAGAACTAAGAGTGTTTGCTCATATGTCTAATGCTACTAACTTAATTGAAGCTTTCAACAATAATATGGATATTCATACTAAAACTGCAATGGATATATACCATGTATCAGAAGAAGAAGTGACTCCTCTTATGAGAAGAAATGCTAAAGCAGTTAATTTTGGTATTTTATATGGTATAAGTAGTTTTGGACTATCTGAAGATTTGAATATAAATGTAAAAGAAGCAAAAGAATTTATAGATAATTATCTTAATACATATACAGGTATAAAAGACTATATGGAAAGTCTAAAAAAAGATGCTTATCAAAATGGTTATGTTAAGACATTATTTGGAAGAACAAGAATAATAGATGAATTAAAAAATAGTAATTACATAATAAGACAAAGTGGAGAAAGAATGGCACTTAATACTCCAATTCAAGGAACAAGTGCTGATATCTTGAAAAAAGCAATGATAGAAATATATGATTTATTCAGTGAAAAGAAATTAAAATCTAAAATGATTATTCAAGTACATGATGAATTAGTTTTTGATGTTTATAAAGATGAAAAAGAAGTTGTAGAACAAATAGTAAAAGAAAAAATGGAAAATGTATATAAATTAAATGTTCCTTTAAAAGTAGATATAAACATTGGAACTAGTTGGTATGAGGCTAAATAATGCCGGAACTTCCAGAAGTAGAAACAGTTAGAAAGCAACTACTTAGAAATCTGCAATATAAAACTATTAAAAGTATAAATATAATTCATAATAATGTATTTGAAAATCAAGATATAAATGAAGTTAAAATAAATATACGAAATCAAACAATAAATGATATTAAAAGAAGAGGAAAATGGTTAATATTTGAACTAGATAATTATGATTTACTTAGTCATTTAAGAATGGAAGGAAAATATTTTTATAGAAAACCAAATGATAAAGTAGAAAAACATGAATTAGTAATATTTAATATAGATGATACATTTGAATTAAGATATAAAGATACTAGAAAATTTGGTAAAATGTATTTAGTAAATAAAGATGATTTATATAAAAATTCTCCACTTACTAAATTAGGACTAGAACCTTGGGATGATAATCTTACTATAAATTATTTAAAAGATAAGTATAAAAATAAGAAACTACCTATTAAAACAGTTCTTTTAGATCAAAGTATAATAACCGGAATAGGTAATATTTATGCTGATGAAATACTGTTTTTATCAAAAATAAATCCTCATAAAAAATGTAGTGAATTGAATGATAAAGAGTTAAAACTTATAATAGAAAACACTAGAAATGTACTAGAAAAAGCAATAAAAGAAGGTGGGACTACTATAAGAAGTTATACATCTGAGGAAGGTGTATCGGGAAGATTTCAAAATAATTTATTAGTGCATAAAAGAGAAAATGAAAAATGCTTTGTATGTAATAATATAATTATAAGGGATAAAATTGGAGGAAGAAGTACATATTATTGTAATAAATGTCAAAAATAAAACGTTTCAATAAGGATGCTTTTAAAGATATAATACAAATGAAAAAAATTAAAATTGTACTTTAACTAATGATAACACTTATATTGATACTTATATGATGAAAAATATGTTAATCCCATAGTAAATATGGTCTTAATGCTAACTAATACAATGTTTTAATAATATTTGTTCTTACTTGGTTTTAACTATTTAATAATATATAAAGAATTAATAATTACATTATTGGTTCTTTTTAATTTACTTATTATTAAAAATATCTTATAATTATTATGGTGATATATAATGAACGATATTAGTAAAAGAATAATAGAATTAACAGATTTACTTAATAAATATAATTATGAATATTATATATTAGATAAACCCACTGTTAGTGACTTTGAATATGATAGATTGATGCAAGAACTAATAAAACTTGAAGAAAAATATCCAAGTTTAAAACTACCAGATTCACCAACTGAAAGAGTAGGAACAGAAGTACTATCTAATTTTGTAAAAGTTCATCATAAATTACCTATGCTATCTTTAGGGAATGTATTTAATGAAGATGAAATAGTTAAATTTGATGAAAGAATAAGGAAAGAAGGATATAATCCAACTTATGTAGTAGAACTAAAAATAGATGGCTTAGCAGTAAGTCTTACATATGAAAATGGTATTTTAGTACGTGGTGTAACTCGTGGTGATGGTAAAGTAGGTGAAGATATTACTAATAATGTAAAAACTATTAAAACAATACCGCTTAGATTAAAAAAAGATATTTCAATTGAAGTGCGTGGAGAAATATATATAGATAAAAAAGAATTTGAAAGAGTAAACAAAGAAAGAAAAGAAAAAGGATTAGAATTATTTCAAAACTGTCGTAATCTCGCTAGTGGTTCAGTAAGACAACTAGATAGTAAAATAACAGCATCAAGGAATTTAAACTGTTTTTTATATCACTTGCCTAATCCTATAGATTATGGATTATATAGACACTCTGATGTTTTAGAATACTTTCAGTCTTTAGGACTACGTGTAAATCCTAAAAGGAAGCTTTGTAATAACATTAATGAAGTAATTAGTTTTATTAATGAAATAACAAGCATTAGATCAACTCTACCATATGATATAGATGGAATGGTTATAAAAGTAAATGACATAAGAATGCAAGAAAATCTTGGATATACTGCTAAATATCCTAAATGGGCAACAGCTTATAAATTTCCACCTGAAGAAGTAATTACTAAGCTTATTGATATAAAATTTACCGTAGGGCGTACAGGTAAAATTACACCAAATGCAATTCTTGAACCAGTTAAGGTAATGGGATCAACTATATCACGTGCAACACTCCATAATGAGGACTTTGTAAAAGAAAAGGACATAAGAGTAGGAGACTACATCTCAATTAGGAAAGCTGGAGATGTTATTCCTGAAGTAGTGGAAGTGAAACTTGAAAGAAGACAAGAACAATTATTAAAATTTTCTATGATAAATAACTGTCCAGTATGTGGAAGTACTTTAGTAAGAAAAGATGAAGAAGCTAATCACTACTGCATGAATCCTTTATGTGATGCAAGAAATATTGAAAAACTAATCCATTTTTCTAGTAGGAAAGCAATGAACATTGAGGGATTTGGAGAACGAATTGCTGAAGACTTTTATAACTTTGGTTATTTAAAAGATATATCATCAATATACGATTTAAAAAAATATAAAGATGAACTTATGGAACTGGAAGGATTTGGAGAAAAATCTATAAATAATTTACTTAATGCAATTGAAGAGTCTAAGAAAAACTCTTTAGAAAGATTATTATTTGCTCTTGGAATAAGACATTTTGGAGAAAAAGGTGCTAGCATTATTGCTAAGAACTATCCAAGTATTGATCTAATAATAAATGCAAAATATGAAGATTTAATTGCTATTTCTGATATTGGGGATATTATGGCTAAAAGTATAGTAGAATACTTTGAGGATGAAAATAATATAGAACTTGTAAATAAACTAAAAGAACATGGTCTTAATATGAACTACTTAGGAAAGCAAATAATTAAACAAGAAGATTTTGCTGATAAAAAATTTGTGATTACTGGCACTATATCTATAATGCCTAGGGATAGATTAAAAGAAGAAATAACTATTCGTGGTGGGAAAACAATTGAATCAGTTAGTAAAAATACTGATGTTTTGATACTAGGTGATAATCCAGGTAGTAAGTATGAAAAAGCAAAAGAATTAAAAATTACAATATGGGATGAAGAAGAATTAAAGAAAAGGTTAGGTGATATTAATGAATAAAAAAGGATTTACTCTAGTCGAACTTATATTAATTATAACATTAATGGCTGTTATATCAGTAATAGTTATACCAAATATTCTAGATGCCCTTAGTAGTAGTAAACAACAAAAATATGAATCGCTATATAATTTAGTAGAAAAAAATATGAAGCTTTATAATGACAAGTATAGTGTTGATTTATGGAGTAATAATAAAACATTTTTTGATTTTTGTGAAGGAAGTAGTAATTGCATAAATGGTATCAATAAATTAAAAGAATCAGGAAGTGATATTGTTTTAGATGATTGCATAATAAATACAATGACTATTACAAAGAATGATTCAAAGTATACTTATAATTTGACTATGACATGTGGTACTGAAGATAAAGTAATATGTAATAGAGATGCAAATGAAATAAAATGTGATTAGTTTTTTAAAAAGATTGAATGTGTAAAAAATTCTGTCTAAGATATCTAACCATGATAATTTGGAACTTTTTATAGTTCCTTTTTATTTTCTTTCCTTTAATAAAAGCACAAATATTTTTTAAATTATATAGTTTTTTGCAATTATATTTGTTATAATTATCTTATAGTAAAAGGGGATTGATAAAATGATAGGGAAAATAAAAGATATAGTGCAGGATACTATAACAGTAGAACTTGCGATTGATATTGATAAACAACCTAATTTAATAAACGTTCATGTCATATTTGAATGGGACTTAAAAAAAGTAGTCGGAGAAATTACTGATATGAATAAACAAGAAGCAAAAGTTATGTTACTTGGAGAAATAGTAGATAATAAATTTCTACCTGGTATTGATAAAAAGCCTTCTTTTAAATCAGTTGTTAGGATAATTACAATCGAAGAACTTGCTTTAGTATTAGGATCTCAAGAAGAACAAAAAGATACTATGTATTTTGGTGAATCTAGTATTTATGATAACTATAAAATAAATGTTGCTTTTAATGACTTTTTTAATCATCATTTTTCTATATTAGGTAATACCGGATCTGGTAAATCATTTGCAACAGCAAGACTTATTCAAAATATATTTGAAAAAACAAATCCTCCGAAAGGTGCAAACATTTTTATATTTGATACTTATGGTGAATATGTAAATGCCTTCGCAGGTAGTAAAAATCCTAATATTCATTTTATTAATTATACAACTGATCCTACTGCAAGACCTGAAAAAATACTAAAAATTCCAATATATTTAATGAAAGCAGATGATTTAGCAATACTTCTTAATGCTGATTCTGTTAATCAAATTCCAATAATAGAAAAAGCATTAAAGTTAGTTTGTATATTTAAAAAATCCGGAGATGTTGCACTTCAGTATCAAAATGATATTCTAGCAAGGGCTATACTTGATATTATGATAAGTGGAGAAAAAGCAAGTACTATGAGGGATCAAATTACAGCAATTTTAACAAATTTCTTTACAGTAGATTTAAATCTTGATGCTAAAATATTTCAAATAGGTTATACAAGGCCATTAAAACAATGTTTATATGTAGATAACACTGGTAAAATGCCTGATATGGAATTGGTAATAGAATTTATAAAAAAATTTATTACTCCAGGACTTGAACTACCTAATCCTGATGGTAAAACACACTATACTTTAAAGGACTTAGAAATAGCCATGGACTTTGCATTAATATCTGAGGGAGTATTATCAAATGATAAAGTATTTGAATATGGTAACATCCTTAGTGTTAGACTTCATAATCTTGCAGGAAGTGATTCAAGAAAATATTTTGATTTTAATAAATTTATGGAAAGAGATGAATATATTAAACTACTTCTTACAGATGAAACAGGTACAAATAAATGCCAATTAGTTAATTTTAATATTAACTATGTGACAGAGCAAATGGCGAAAGCTATGACTAAAATTCTTTCTAAAATGATTTATGAAAATTCAGTAAAAATAAAAGATAGAGCATCAATTACTTATCATATAATAATGGAAGAAGCTCATAGATATGTTCAAAATGATAATGATACTAAATTACTTGGTTATAATATTTTTGATCGTATTGCTAAAGAGGGACGTAAATATGGTGTTTTATTAGGACTTATTTCACAAAGACCTACAGAACTTAGTGATACAGCTATTTCGCAATGTAGTAATTTCATAATATTTAGAACATACCATCCAAGAGATCTAGAATATATAAAAAGTATGGTTCCAAATGTCTCTACTGAAATAGTAAGACATTTAAAAACATTACAACCAGGAAATTGTATTGTATTTGGTAGTGCTTTTAAAGTACCAATAGCACTAAGATTAGATAAACCAAACCCAGAACCATTAAGTAATAATGCTGATATAATGAAATCTTGGTTCTAAAAGATTTATATATATATTGATGCGACGCTTTTCTATATTAGAGAGACGTCATTAACTGTGTCTGATAATTAAAAATCTTATAAAAAAGCTTAACTTCAATTAGTTAAGTTTTTTATTTACTATCTGTTGCTTATTTTTTGGTTTTATCATATAATAAAGTCATTATTTGAGGTGATTTTATGTTAACAACAGAATTTTATTTTTATATTGATAATAATATAGGAAAGATAATGAAAAAAATTAAAAATACTAAACCTGATTATAATGGCGATGAAAGAAGATCATTGGATTATATTTTGGATTATTTACTTGATAATTATTTATATAATGCTATTGATTTAGAGGAATATATTAAGAGTGTTAAAAATTTTCCTGTTTTAAAAATTGCATCTTTTGCTAAGGATAATGGTTATGATGAGTTACTAGTTTTTATGTTAAATTATACTTCGGAAAAAGAATTATTAATATCTTATCTTAGTGCTAGTATTCCTTCGGTTTTACTTTATAATATAGAAACATACTTTATTAAGTCTAATTTATTTAATGAGGAACAAGTTGATAAATTATCTGATAGTATTATAGGGTTTAATAATCCTAATTATATATTTGAGTTAATAAAACTTATATCTTTTAGAAATACTTTTTCTACTAAAAAAGCAATTGATAAGTTAATTGAACTTGGTAGTTATAATACTTTGATAAGAGTTATTGAGGAAGTGGATGGTATAGATAAAGAGTATATAATTAGTAGGATGTATAATAATGGTTTTAATAGTTCACTTATTGCAATAATAAATAATAATGAACTAGAAGAACCACTTAAGAATGTGCTTAATAATATGTTAGAAGCAGATGATGTTTCTAAATTGAAAAGTTTTAAAGATAATTTTCCTGATATAATTAGTTATAATTCTTCTTTACTTGATGAAGAAGCAGATGTTTTTGTTAAATATCCATATGAGGAAATAATTGATTATAATACTAATAAGAGTACTGGTTATGTTGTTAATGAAGTTTTATATGAAAAGGCTAAGGATTTAGGTGTTCTTTGTACTTTGATGTGTGATAAGAGTGGTGCTGATTTTTTAATATCTTATATGCTTGATGATGATGATGTAAGGGTTGATGTTTTGCTTCCTAGATATAAAACATTTATAAGTGAGAAATATAGTGATTTAGAGTATGCTAGGGCTTGTGATTTGTCTTATAATCATTCTATTGATAAGTTAAGTAAGAATAAAAATCTTAAAAAAACTATGTAAAGTAATACAAGTGTTGACAAACGCTTGTTTTTGTTTGCTTTTTTTTTATTTTTTTTTATAAAAAAATATAGACAACTAAAAGATATAGAAGTAAAATTGTGGTAGACAGTGGATAATAGTGGTAGAAAGTGGTGATTTCTATGTTGATGGGTGAATTTCATCATAATATTGATGAAAAAGGAAGAATAATAATTCCTTCAAAACTACGTGATGATTTAGGAAGTAAAATTATTGTAACACGTGGATTGGATAGTTGTTTGTTTTTATACTCAGAAGAACAATGGAAAGTTATTGTTTCTAAGTTACAAACATTACCATTTACTAAGAAAGATGCTAGAAATTTCACTAGAATATTTTTGTCCGGTGCCACTGTTTGTGATTTTGATAAACAAGGAAGAATTAAACTAACAGCACAACTTTGTAGTTATGCCTCACTTGATAAAGAATGCATTGTTCTTGGTGTAAATGACAGATTAGAAATATGGGCAAAAGATAAATGGGATAGTTTCTTTGATTCAAATAAGGAGATTTTATCTGATTTAGCAGACCATCTATTTGAGGGTGATTGATATGTTGCATAAAAGTGTTTTACTAAATGAGTCAATTTATAATCTAAATATAAAAGATGGTGGATTATATGTAGATATGACTTTAGGTTATGCAGGTCATTCAAAGGAAATATTAAAAAGAGATAAAAAGGGGTTTTTATTCGCCTTTGATAAAGATATAGATGCAATTAATCATAGTTCTAAAGTTCTTTCTGAAATTGGTGATAACTATAAAATATTTAATACCGGGTTTATTAATATAAAGAAGTGTCTACAAGAAGAAGGAATAGATAGAGTAGATGGAGTCTTATATGATCTTGGAATTTCTTCTGTTGAAATAGATCAAGATAGTCGTGGTTTTAGTTATATGAGAGATGCTAGACTTGATATGAGAATGAAACAGGATAGTGATTTATCTGCCTATGAAATTATAAACACTTACAAAGTGGAAGATCTTACTAGGATATTTAGAGAATATGGAGAAGAAAAACATGCGCTTCGTATTGCTAAAGAAATAGAAAAACAAAGAAATATTAAAGAGATTGCTACTACATTAGAACTTGTAGATATTATAGATAAGTGTATTCCATATAAAGAAAAAAGAAATGGGCATCCTGCAAAGAGAGTTTTTCAAGCAATAAGAATTGAGGTAAATAATGAACTTGAAGAGTTTGAAAAATCTTTAAGAGATAGTTTAGATTTACTTAGTGTTGGAGGAAGAATATGTGTTATTACATTTCATTCTCTTGAGGATAGAATATGTAAAAAAATATTTAAAGAAGTTAGTGATGTTGATGAATTAGTGAAGGGTAATCCTTTTATTGAGGATAATCATTTACCAGATTTTAGATTAATTACAAAAAAACCAATATTACCAACAACTGATGAAATAAAATATAACAGTCGTGCTAAAAGTGCTAAGTTAAGAGTAATTGAAAGAGTAAAATAAGGAGGGATTTAGATGAGTAGAAAAAAGAAGAGTAAGTTATCTGGTTTTGAAAGGAAACTGCTTACTTTAACTATTGCATTATTAATATTTTCACCATTTGCTTCAGTGTGTGCTTCATCACTGCTTTCTAAAGCAAATTATGATGTTGAAGTAACTAAAGAAGAAGTTTCTACTCAAGAGAAATCTAATGAGAGTTTACAAATGAAAATTAATGAATTAGCATCTTTAGAAAACTTACAAAAAGTTGCGAAAAAAGTGGGATTGAGTTATACTAGTAATAGTGTTAAAACAATAAGTAGGTGATTGTAAATGAATAAGAACAAAAATATAAAAATGATAAACTTCTTTTTGATTTTTGTTCTTTTTTGTTTTTTTGTTTTTTTATTTGTTATTTCTAATATGATTTTTAAAGATATTTATGAGGGCACAAATTTAAAAGAGTTTGCAGATTCTCGTAGTGTTGTTGAGAAGACTATTAATGCTAAAAGGGGTAGTATATATGATTCTGAGGGAGATAGTTTGGCTCTTAATGTTTCATCGTACACATTAATTGCATATTTGGATGAATCACGTAGTGAAAATGAAAGTAAATTATATCATGTAAAAGACAAGAAAGCTACTGCTAAGGCATTATCTAAAGTAATTAAAATGTCTTATGAAGATATATTAGAAATATTAGAACAAGATTTATATCAAGTAGAGTTTGGTACTGCAGGTAAGGGACTTACTGAATTAGAAAAAGATGCAATAAAAGAACTTAATTTACCTGGTATTGATTTCATTGAAGAAGAACAAAGGTATTATCCAAATGGTAATTTTTTATCGTATACACTTGGATATGCTAAAAGAGATGAAAATGGTAAAGTAAATGGAGAGTATGGATTAGAGTTGTTGCTTAATGATGTATTGTCTGGGACTGATGGTTATACAACTTATCAGACTGATTTGAATGGCTATAAGATTGCGGGTACAAAAGAAAAGACTAAAAAATCAGTAGATGGAAATGATGTTTATTTAACAGTTGATTCAAATATTCAGTTTTTTGTTGAGGAGGCAATTGCTAATGTAAAAGAAAAATATAGTTTTGATTGGATGGCTATTACTTTAGCGGATGCTAAAACAGGAAAGATTCTTGCTCTTTCTCAGGTTCCTAGTTATGATCCTAATAAGATGAATGTTAGTGATTGGAATAATTATAATGTTTCTTATGCCTATGAACCTGGATCTGTTATGAAAACATATACATATATGGCAGCGATGGAAGCTGGTACTTATAAAGGAAATGAAAAATTTATGAGTGGGAAGTATACTACTTCTGATGGAACTAAAATTTATGATTGGTTAAAGAGTGGTTTTGGCGAAATTACATATGATGAGGGTTTTTCTTATTCTTCTAATGTTGGTATTATTAATTTAATTGATAAGTATATGAATAAGACTATTCTTGCTGATTATTTTGAAAAATTAGGTTTTGGTAAGAAGACTGGTATAACATTATCAAATGAAGCAAAAGGAAAGATTTCTTTTAAGTATGAGACTGAAGTATTTAATGCTGGTTTTGGACAGGGTATTATGACAACTCAGATTCAACATATACAAGCTCTTAGCTCTATTGCTAATGATGGAGTAATGTTAAAACCATATATTATTGATAAAGTAGTAGATGAAAATAAAAAAGTAATATTCAAAGGGGAAAAGGAAGAAATTGATACTGTTGCTTCTCATGAAACGGTAGAAAAGATGAAAGATTTAATGTATGATGTTGTTCATTCTTCATCACCATATGCAACTGGTCCGGGATATTATTTAAAAGGATATGATTTAATTGGCAAAACTGGTACTGCTCAATATGTTAATACTAAGACCGGTAGGTATTATAGTGATGAATCTCATGCTATAAAGTCATTTGCTGGTATGTGGCCAAAGGAAGATCCTAAAGTGATTGTGTTTGTATCGGTAAAAGATTCTTTATATGGTAGTTCTGCACCACTTTATAATGCTGTAAAACCAATAGTAAAGAATGTTAGTAAGTATTTAGAAATATATGATACAGTAGAAGATAAGACTATAAATAATTATAAAGTAGAGAATTATATTAATAGGGATTTATCTAAAGTAAAACAAACCTTAAGAAAGAATAAGATAAATTATTTAGTACTAGGTACTGGTGAAAAGGTTATTAATCAGTATCCAGAAAAAGGAAGTATAGTAAATGTAAATGATACTATAATACTACTTACTAATGATAATGAGTATAAGATGACTAATTTAAAAGGATATTCTAAAAAAGAGGTAAGAGCAGTGTGTAATCTTTTAAATATTAAGTGTACATTTAAAGGATATGGTTATGTGAGTAGTCAATCTGTTAGTAAGAATAGTTTAATTAAGAAAGATACTAGTGTTAAATTTGAGTTTAAAAATTAGTTATATTCACCTATAAACTAGGTGTTTTTCTTTAATTTTGTTGTATTCTATTGTATTTTATGTTATAATTTACAAGTCGCATATAAGAGGTGGTAAAATGAATAAAGAGGAAAAAATAATTAATATAGCGGTAGTGGCACACGTAGATGTTGGAAAAAGTACTTTGGTAGATGCATTGCTTTCACAATGTGGGGCTTTAGAAAAAGAAACTGGGGAACAACAAATAATGGATAGTAATGACTTAGAAAAAGAAAGAGGAATTACTATTTATTCTAAAAATTGTTCTGTCAGATATAAAGACTATAAAATTAACATAGTAGATACTCCAGGGCATGCTGATTTTTCAAGTGAAGTTGAACGTATTATTAAAACAGTAGATACAGTTATATTACTAGTTGATTCTGCTGAGGGGGTTATGCCTCAGACAAGGTTTGTTCTTCATCAAGCTTTAAAACAAAATCTAAATCCTATTTTATTTATAAATAAGATTGATAAGAAAGATGCAAGAATTGATGATGTTGTTAATATGACATTTGATTTATTTGTGGAATTAGATGCAAACGAAAAACAATTAGATTTTCCAATTGTATATGGTATGGCTCGTTATGGTATAGCTAAGCTTAATTTAGATGATGACTCTAATAATATAACTCCACTTTTAGATACTATTATTTCTCATACTGACGTTTATAGTGGTAGTGATGAAGATCCACTACAACTTCAAATATCATCATTAGAATATGATGATTATTTAGGAAGAATGGGTATTGGTCGTATAACAAAGGGTGTATTAAAAACTGGTAGTATGGTTGCTATTAGCAAGAATGATGGAACTGTTATAAATAATCGCGTTGGTAAAATATTTGTAAATGAAGGAATTAAGAAAAAAGAAGTTAATTTTGCTAAATACGGAGAAATAGTTACTGTTCAAACTCATCCAGATATTCATGTTGGTGATACTATTTGTGATGTAAATAATATTAATCCACTTGCTCCTATTGAAATAGAAGAACCAACACTATCAATGAATTTTGTAGTTAACTCAAGCCCATTTGCAGGTAGAAGTGGTAAGTTCTTAACTAATAGGCATATTAAAGAAAGATTAGACAGAGAACTTGAAACTAATGTAGGATTAAGGGTAGAGCCTCTTACTAATTCTGATGGATATAAAGTCTCAGGACGTGGTGAACTTCATTTATCAATTTTACTTGAAAGAATGAGAAGAGAAGGTTATGAGTTATCTGTATCTAAACCTGAAGTTTTATATAAAGAAATAAATGGTGTTAAGATGGAACCATATGAAAAGGTAATAATAAATGTTCCAAACGATTACAGTGGTACTGTTATTAATGATTTGAATGAAAGAAAAGGAATTATGGAAGAATTATCTAATAATGAAAATTATACTAGAATAGTGTTTTCTGTTCCTACTCGTGGTTTAATTGGATATCGTAGTAATTTTATTACAAATACTAAGGGTGAAGGTATTATGGTAAGGAGTTTTGATGATTATAAACCATATGCTGGGGTAATTAAAGGTAGAAAAAATGGTGTACTTGTTTCATGTGAAAATGGTACTACTATGGCATATTCATTATTTAATTTAAGTGATCGTGGTACAATGATTGTTGGTCCTTCTGTTGATGTATATGAAGGTATGATAATAGGTATTCATAATAGGGATAATGATTTAAATGTTAATCCATGTAAAAATAAACAACTTACTAATACTAGAGCAGCAGGTAGTGATGAAGCATTAACTTTAATTAATCCTAAAAAGTTTAGCCTTGAAGAAGCACTAGAATTTATCGAAGATGATGAGTATGTTGAAATAACTCCTGATGCTATAAGACTAAGAAAGAAAATATTAGATGAAAAGGAAAGATATAGAGTTCAATCTAAGAACTAATATCTTTTTTTCTTGTAATTTGTTGCTTATTTGTTTTATAATAATATTATGAATAAAGAACTGGAAATATATAAACAATTGTTAAATGAGAAAAATTTTAAAGATATTGACTTATCTTTTATTTCTTATTGCAAATATATTGAAGAAAAAAATAAAGAATTATCTAATCAAATTAATTTGAATGAGTTTGTTGAACAAATAAATAGTAATAAAAAAGAACTTATTAAAAGTTTGGATAGAATAAAAAAACAATATATTTACAATAGTGATATTCATGGAATTGATCATAATATAAGAGTTAGTTTGTATGGATATTACATAGGTTTAAGATATGGATTAGCTAAGTGTGATATGAAATTATTACTTGAAGCGTGCAAATATCATGATATTGGAAGAGTAAATGATAATGAAGACATTATTCATGGATTTAAAAGTGCTAAGATACTTGAGTCATTTGAAAGATTTAACAAAAAAGATATGAAAATATTATTATCTATGGTTACATATCATAGTGTTGATGATAACTTATTTTTGAATATTGCTAGAATGTTTGATGTTGATGATTTAGATAGATTAAAAATACTTTGTAATATTTTAAAGGATTCTGATGCTCTTGACAGAGTACGTGGTGGTTTTAGATGGGGACTTGATACTAAGTATTTAAGGACTGATATATCTAAAGAAATGGTTTATTTATCTTATGAATTATTATATAATTATGAAGATATAAAAAGTAAAAGGAGAATATATGATGGAAAATAAAGAAGAAATAGTTACATATTTATTAGAGTTAAAAAATAAATGTAATAATAAGTTTTATATGTTGTTGAAGGCAATAGTACTATTTTCATCATCATATATGGTTTCTGGATTATTGTTTGATTGTGATTTTAATGAGGTAGTAGAGGTTTATTTAATACTTCAATGTCTTAATGAATTGGAAAGACAAAACGTTCTTTCTAAAATAGATAAAGAGTTAGAATTATATGAAGATAATACTAAGAAATTGGTTAGAGTTTAATGTGTTAAATGTCTAGGAACTTTAGGATTCCTAGTTTTTTTATTTATTATTAATAGTATAATAATGATAAAAAAGTGTTTGCGATAAATATTTTAAGCATTTTTATTGGAAAAGGACTAATACTATTATTTATATTGATATTTAAATATTTCAACTTATTTTGTTCTTTTTAAGATAGTTATAGATTTTATTTTTCTATTGAATATGAAAAAATAATATGATAAAATATCTATAGTAGGTGGTCTTATGAGTAAGAGTACAATTTATATTATTAGTGCAGTTGCTTTAATAATTTTAGCATTTATATTTTTTATTGCATATAGACTTGGTAATTTGAAAAGACTAAAAAATAAAGAAATAGAGTTAGAGAAACAAAGGAATCTTATTATTAGTACTCCAATTATGTCTGAGCTTGCTAAAATAGAGGTTATATTAAAAAATGAAAAATTGGAAGAAAAACTAAAGCAATGGCAAGAAAGATATGAAATAATAAAGAATGAAAGGTATAATGTTATTACTGATAAATTATTGGAATTAGATGGATTAATTGAGGATAAAAACATAAAGGAAGCTAAAGAAAAAGTAGTAGATTTGGAAATGGAAATATATAAACTTCGTGTTACTACTGATAACTTACTTGATGAAATACGTGAAGTTACTATGAGTGAGGAAAGAAATCGTGCTATTGTAACTAAATTAAAATCTAGATATAGGGATTTAGAAAGAACATTTAATAATAATTGTAATGCATATCAAGAAATATATAATAATGTGGAATTGCAGTTCGAAAACATTGAAAAGAAGTTTCAAGATTTTGAAGATGTAATGGAAAATAACGAATATGATGAAGTTGTAAAGGTAGTGCGTGTTTTAGATGAAATGATTGCACATATTGGTGTAGTGGTGGAAGAAACTCCAGATCTTATTTTACTTATTAATAAAATTATTCCAACACGAATAAAAGAAATTAGAGATGCTTATTCTAAAATGGTTTCTAAGGGATATCCTCTTGGATATTTACAAATAGAGTATAATCTTAATACTATTGAGGAAAAAATAAAAGAAACATATGATAGACTTAAATTGCTAAATCTTACTGATAGTATGTTTGAGTTAAAAACTTTTCTTAGTTATTTGGATAATTTAATGAATGATTTTGATAAGGAAAAAAGAAGTCGTAAGATTTTCGATGAGAATGCTAAATCATTTAAATATAAGTTAGAAAAGGTTAATAAAATAGTGGCAGATATATATTCGCAACTTGATGATATAAAGAGTATGTATAATTTAAATCAAGATGATTTAAATGATTTAGAGACTGTTAATAGAAACTTATTTGATGCTAATAATGAGTTTAATAAAATGATTAAGGATTTAAAGGATAAGAAAGAACCATATTCAGTATTAAAGGATAAAATACTTAATCTTTCTATGCGATTTGAACATATTGAAGACGATTTAAATGATTGTTTAAAATCTTTAGGAAGTATGCATGATGATGAGATAAGAGCAAGAGAACAACTTGAAGAAATTACTGAATTATTAAAGAAGTGTCGTAGTAAGATTAGAAATTATAAATTACCAATCATATCAAATAATTATTTTGTGGAGTTGAGTGAGGCAAATGATGCTATTTATGAAATAGTTAAAGAATTAGAAAAGACTCCAATTACTATTAAAACATTAAATATAAGGGTGGATACTGCAAGGGATCTATCGCTTAAGTTATATAGTACTACTAATGAAATGATTAAAACTGCTAAGCTTGCTGAAATGACTATTGTTTATGGAAATAGATATAAACCAATGGATGATGATATAGAACATGGTCTTGATGTTGCAGGACAATTATTTTTTAAAGGTAATTATAAAAAGTCTTTAGAGACTGCTATTGCGGCAATAAATATAGTAGAACCTGATATTTATAAAAAGATGTTAAATGTGTATAAAGATGAGTAGAAAAAGATATATGTTATTTATGATTACATATATCTTTTAGTTTACAATTATTACATTTAGGATTTTTTGAAGTACAATAGTATCTACCAAATAGTACCATTTGAAGATGAAATTTAATCCATTTATCTTTTGGTATTTTTCTTTTTAAAGTGTTTTCTACTTCTAAAACGTTGTTTTTTTGTTTTGCAAGTTTTAATCTTTTAGATACTCTTTCTACATGAGTATCTACTGCTATATTAGGGAGACCATATAATTCAGATAAAACAACATTAGTAGTTTTTCTTCCAACCATAGGTAGTTCTTCTAAAAGTTTTCTATTATTAGGTACTTTTTTATTATAGTCATTATATAAAATGTTAGCTATATCAATTACTGCCTTAGATTTTTTAGTATAATTACCAAGTACTTTTATGTGACTTTGTATATCATTTAAATTGGCATCTTTTAATTTTTCTAAGGTGTTGTATTTTTTAAATAATTCTTTTGTTACTTGATTAACTCTTTTATCAGTAGTTTGGGCGCTTAGCATTACTGCAATTAATAACTCATAGTCTTTATTATATTCTAGTTCACACTTAGGATTAGGTATTATTTCATCTAAATAATTTAATATAGTATTTATATTATTCATCTAAATCTAACCAATCATAATCAAATATATTTAGATTATCTTCATCTTTATTTTTTTTTCTTTTAATATCTAATCTATTCTTATAACCTTTTTTATTCCATTCAACAAGTATTTTATCAATATACTTTAAGTTATTAACTCCATTTAGTACAGCTTCTTTTAGAGCTTCTTCGATTAGTTCTTCACTAATTTTAGAATCTAACCAGTATTTTATAGTTTCACATTCGATAGGGGATAGTGTTCTACCAAATTCTTGTTCTATCTTCTTATATATTTTACTGTTATTGTTATCATTAGTTTCTTGTTCTTCAAGAACAATTAAATTAATTAATTTATTTTTTAATAAGGATAGGTCAATATATTCTTTTAATTTATTATTTTCATTCTTAGTAATTACTTCGATTAAACTCTTATCAGTAAGACTAGCAATTATACTCATAATATTTGGTATATCATATTTTAAAACATTACAGAAATTATTTATATCAAAGGGAATATCTTTTTCATATGACATGAGATATGAGGCAAATATTAATTCTTTTTCATCCATATTAAGTTTAGAATAGTTATCTAATAATATATTGGGTATTACTAAATTATTTTTAAAAATTGTATTCATTATATTATTTGTTTTCATATTGCCCTCCATTTAATTAGTTATTATAACATATAATTTGTCTTTATATATTCTTTAATTTTATTTTTGTCATTAATTAGTTCTCTTTTTAATATTTTATATTCTAAATCGTTATATATGTCTTTTAGGTAACTATTTGGTCCTTTATCTAGTAATTCACATATTTCATTAGTAGTAATATTGATTTCATTTCTATCTTTAATAGGTAATTTTTCATATCTAGCATTCATTTTCTTTTTATTTAGTTTTTTTAAATCGCATGCAACCATAAGAGGATATAGTCCATATTTGTAAAGAACAGTGTTATCTCTTAGATCTTCTTTTAAGATATTATTAATACTTTCTTTTAAAATTTTTTCAGTTTTTGTTAATGGATAGCTATCAGTAATAGTGGACCACATAGCTATTAAGTCTTTTGTAAGTAGGACATTATCAATATTTTTTAATTCCAACACATCAACTAAATCTAATTCTTTTAATAACTTAATACCTATTTTTTTATTATCACTAGCAAATATTTTAGTAAGTTCATCTTTTTTTCTTTCATAAGATAAGTTTTTAAGTAATTCTTTATTTTTTATTATTGCCTGTTTTAACTCATTATCCAGTCTAAATTTTAAAGTAGTAGCAAATCTTATGGCTCTTAGTATTCTAAGAGAATCTTCTTCTAATTTTTGATATGGATCGCCAATGGATTTGATTAATCTTTTCTTTAAGTCTTTTCTACCATTTTCTTTATCTATTATATTATTATCTTTATCCATACATATAGAATTAATAGTAAAATCTCTTCTTTTTAAGTCTTCTTCTAGATTATCTATATATACTATTTCTATAGGTTTTCTATTATTTTTATATTTTATTTCTTTTCTGAATGTAGTAATTTCAAATTTATAATTGTTTATATAAAACATTGCATTACCATATTCTAAAGTTTTTATATCATATTCACTAAATAGTTCTATTATTTCTTTGGGAGTAGCATCTGTACATATATCTATATCAAATATTTCCTTATTTTTATTAATTAGATAGTTTCTCACATATCCTCCGATTAAATAAGCTTCATAATCGTTATCTTCGAATGTTTTAAGTATATTATAAATTATTTTGTTCATTTAAATCACCATTATAATTATATATTAAAAAAAGTTAACAAACAAGTAGTAGGTAAAACAATGTAAAATAAAAAAGCCTATTGGCTTTTTATTAGTTGTTTACAGCGTCTTTTAATGCTGAACCAGCTTTAAATGTAACAGCTTTTCTAGCAGGAATTTTAACTTCTGCTCCAGTAATTGGGTTACGTCCATTTCTAGCAGATCTTTGAGAAACTGCAAATGTACCGAATCCTACAAATGGAACTTTATCTCCTTTAACTAGTGCTTCAGTAATAGTTGCAAATGTAGCATCGATTGCACGTCCTGCATCTGCTTTAGTAAGACCTGTTTTTTCTGCTACTGCTTCAATTAATTCAACTTTTTTCATTTAAAATTACCTCCTCATGTTTTTAAGCAATTATGATATGCTTACATATATAAATTACCATTTATTCTGGACAAAATCAAGGTTTTATATGTAAAAAGTATATTTTTTTATAAAAAGTGGTAAAAATTGTAAAATATTTTTACCATTCATCAAGAATTTTAGTATCTTTTTTCTTTTTCTTATTTTCTTCTTTTGTATTGTTATTTGATTTATCAGTTTTTATTTTCTTTTTTTTATTAGTGTTTTCAGCTGTTATAGTGTTAGTTTTGTTTTCTTTATTTATTTTTTTCTTTTTTGTTTTAGTAGTAGATACTATTATAATAAGTAAGGCAAGTATTAATATAACTGACATAAGTATTTTGATTATTTCATCTGATTTAGTATTGTTTTCAATCAAAGTATCCATAATTTCGGATGAGTACTTTTGAATAGTGTTTTCAGTTTTTTCATATGAATACCATCCTTTTTCTCCGGTATCTAAGTTTAATGCATATATAATAGTATAATTAGAACTTTTATTTAGTTTATAACCTGTAACTTTGTTATCGTTTATTGTTACATTAGTTTTGATGAAACCTTTAAGCACTTCGTCAGTGTCTAGTATAATAAGTTTGATACTATCAAAGTTATATTCAATATATTTACTATATTTATTAGTTTTTTTATCGTATGAATATAGGCTAATGTTAGAGTTTTCATCTTTTAGACCTATTAGAGTATAATCAAGTACTTCATTATAGAATGCTGGTATTTTAGTATCATTAATAGTTATTTCTTTATCTGTGTAACCATTAGGTTTAGTAAGAAGTTTCTTTTGTTTTACAACAGTATATTTTTTACCGTTTATAATAACTTCAATAGGATTTTTGTCTTCGACATTAATAATTATTTTATAAGTCTTTTTTGTACCTTTTTCACTTGTTACTACTATTTCTATTTTGTTGGTCCCTAGTCCTAAATTATATTCTTTTGCACCAGATATGGTTGCTTTACTATCTTCAGGGCTTGCTTTAACGGTTATTTTTTCTATTGTAGAATCAAGGTTTACTGTATATTCAGTTTTGTCTTTACTAAACTTGGGTGATAATTCTCCATTTGATATAGTAAGTGTTTTTAGATTATTATTAGTAGAGTAGGTAGTTGGTTTAGAACTACTTGAAGATGAACTTCCTGATGATGTTTCTTCTCTTGTTGGAGTATAGCCTTTAATGGTTACTGAATTTGTTGTAGTACT
>JAEDJI010000031.1 GCA_016296435.1 Bacilli bacterium
TGGTGCCTGTGGTGGGACTCGAACCCACACGATATTGCTACCACTGGATTTTGAGTCCAGCGCGTCTACCAATTCCGCCACGCAGGCATAAAAGAACTATAATATTCATTTTCTTTTTAAAAGATGATACATATTGATTATATCACATATTTTAGGAATTTGTTATAAAAAATGAAAAAATTATAATTGTTCTATTTCATCTTCTTTGTATTTTGAATTATATAATTCAACATCATCTGAAACTACTGTTTCTTCTATTTTAGGCAGTTCGCTTAGTGAAGTTAGACCAAAGTAGTCTAAAAATTCATCTGTTACTGCATATAGTCTTGGTTTTCCTATTGTATCTTTTCTTCCCACTTCTTTTACTAAGTCTCTTGATATTAAATTTCTAATCATTTGGCCTGATTGAATTCCTCTCAATTCATCTATTTCTAAACGGGTTATAGGTTGATTATAGGCTATAATTGCTAATGTTTCAAGTGCCGATTGTGAAAGCGTTTTACTGTTTGAAAGTTCTGATAGTTTTTCATAGTAATTTTTATGTTCTTTTTTAGTAGTTAGTTTATATTTACCTGCAAAGTCTTGAATCATTATTCCTCTTTCTTCACTTAAATAGTCTTCTTTTAGTTTATTTATTAATTCAAGAACATCATCTTGTTCTATTTCTAGAACTTCACTTATTTCTTCAAGTGTTAGCCCATCATCACCTGTTATAAATAATAGTCCTTCAAGTACTGATTTCATTATGCCACCTCACAGTATATTTTATCAAAGTTATTTTCTTGAGTTATTTTTAATTCATTATTTTTTGCCATTTCTAGTATTGATAGAAATGTCACAACTACATATGGTTTAGATATATCTTCGAATAAGTCAAAAAATTCCACTTTTTTTCTTGTTTTTAAAATATTTTTTATAGAAATTGTTCTTTCTTCAACCGATATTTCTTTTGTTGTTATTTTAGTAGTAATCGGCTTTTTTATTTGTTGTCTTTTTAGATAGTTTTGAAATGCTTTTAATAAATCTTCAAGTGTTATATCTTCAGATAATTGTTGTTTTGGATCAATGTATTCTTTTAGATTAGATGGAGATTTTGTATAGAACTCATGTCTTTGCTCTTCAAGATTTTTAAAATCTTGAGTTATTTTTTTGTATTGTTCATATTCTAAAAGTCTATTTATTAGATTTTCCTTTAAATCTGTTAGTTCTTCTTGTTCATCTTCATCTTTAATATTTGGAAGTAGACTTTTTGATTTGATGTACATTAATTCTGATGCAAGTATTAGATATTCTGATGCAATATTTAGATTTTTTTCTTTCATACTGTCAATAAATTCTAAATATTGGTCTGTTAATTTTACTATTTCTATATTCATAATATCCATGTCTTGTTCTTTTATTAAATGTAATAGTAAATCAAGAGGTCCTTCAAAATCATTTATTTTAAAATTATACTCCATATAATCACCTTTAACATGTACAATTATATCATATTTTCAAGTTATTACAAAGAAAAAAATAACTTGCGTTATTTAGTTTTTTGGTTTAAATATAAGTGCAAAGATAAAACTAAAGATAATTGCACTTGTTATTCCAGATGCAGTAAGATCAAACATACCCATTAAAATACCAGTTACTCCAGATTGATTTGTTTTTTCTAATGCACCGTGAATTAGTAAATGTCCAAAGCTTGTTATTGGTACTAGTGCTCCACCACCGACGTATTGTATTATTTTGTCATATATGCTAAAAGTATCTAAAAATGAACCTATTACTACAAAAATACTGGTAATGTGTCCTGCAGATAGTTTTGTGTTATCAAGTATTAGTTGCGCTATTAAGGATAATATTCCCACAAATATAAATGATGTTATATAGGTCAATTTACCACCTCCATAGTTATTGCATGCGCAATTGATAAGATGTTTTCTTTTTGATATATGAAAGTTGGTGAAAATAATGCGCCGGTTGCTACAAATAATACTTTTCTATAATTTTTATTTTTCATTTCATTATATATATATCCATAAGTTACTAATGCACTACAAACTGGTCCTGAGCCTCCCGCGGTTATTTCTTTTTGGTTTTTCATATCATATAGCATTGCTCCACAATCATTGTAGTTTTCTCCTAGTATTATTTTATATTTTTGATCCATGTATTCTTTCAATATTTTTTTCCCATATATTCCTAAGTCACCGGTTATAATTAAATCATAGTCATTTACAGTTTCATTGTTGTTCTTTAGATGATTATAAATTGTATCCGCCGCAGCAGGCGCCATTACTGCTCCCATATGATTGGGGTCATTTTGATTTAAATCTATTATTTTCCCTATTGTTCCAGATGTTATTTTTATATTTGTTTTTTCATTTGTTAACAATATTGATGCTCCACCAGTTGATGTAAATGTTTTTGTTTCAGGGCTTGGAGCACCATATTCCACTGGATTTCTAAATTGTTTTTCTGATACTAGGTTATTTGAACTTGTTGTACATATAATATTTTTTGATTTATCATTTTCTAATATTATTGAGGCAAGTATTATTGATTCTGTTGATGTTGCACAGGCACTATATACTCCAATGAATGGTATTTCATAGTCTTTGGCAGCATATGAAGAAGCAGTTATTTGATTTTGTAAATCTCCAGATATTAGTATATTTATTTCTTCTTTTTTAAGTTTTTCTTTTTCCATTAATATATTTATGCTTTCTTTTTGAAGATTTACTTCTGATTTTTCTAGGGATTTGCTGTTCACATAAAAGTCTTTATGAGTCTTATCAAAGTATTTGTTTAAAGGACCTTTTGCTTCAAGGTGTCCTGCAATTGTTGCAGTATTTTTTATGTAGACGTTATTAAATTTAAATGTCATATGATTCCTCCTAGCAGAAATCTGATAAGTGCAAAGAAATAAGATGATACTACTCCATATAAAATTACTGATCCTGATAATTTAAAGATATTTGAACCGAATCCATATATTAAACCTTCATTTTTATAATCTAGTATTGCACTTTGCATAGAGTGTGCAAAGCCTGTTATTGGTATTATAACACCCATTCTTCCTGTTTTTACAAATGTATCAAATACTCCAACCGCTGTTAAAAAACATGCAATAAAAATAAGAGTAATAATCATAAATACTGCGGAATCATTTCTTGATATTTCAAATAAATATGAATATATTTCTATTAGAAAGTTACCAAATGCTCCGATTAGTCCACCCACTGAGAATGCTATTAAAGCATTTGTTAATTTATTTTCATCCGGTAGATTTTTTTTTACTATTTTATCATAGTTTACTTGTTTCATTTTATCACCATTTTTATTATGGTTTTTTTATATTTTTTCATACAAAAAACAGGTTAAATTAACCTATCTCTTAGTTTTTGTAATATTTGTTTTTCTTCTCTTGACACTTTTGTTTGATTTATTCCTAACAATTTTGACACTTCTTGTTGAGTAAGCCCTTCTTCGTATCTCGAGATTATTATCTGCTTTTCAAGTTCTTTTAGATTATTTATTTCTGTTTTCAGATCTAATATTTCCCCCTCATATTCTTTTTGAATATATCCTGTTTTATTATATAGATTATCTTCAATGTCATTATCCAGTGATTCCACTAATGAAGTTGCTAGCTCAGCATTTATTATTTCTTGTTCATCTATTTCTAGAAATAATGAAAGCTCAAAATCAGTTGGTTCTCTATTTAATCTTTGATATAAAACTTCTTTAGCTTTTGCAATTGATGTATTTAATTTTATTAATTCTTTACTTATTTTTAATATATTACTTTCTCTAATATATTTTTTTACTTCTCCTTTCATATAAAAATAGGCATATGATGAAAATTTAGTTTGTTTATCATCTTTATAATTTTTATAAGCATTTATTAATCCAATTACCGCAGTTTGATATAAATCTTCAATATCAAAATAATCTTTATACCTATTTATTATAGAATAAATAAGTAATTCATTTTGTATTATTAATTCATTTAAATCTATCATATAGTAACATAGTTAAAAACTTCTTGTTCTTCTTTTATTTGTAATAGGTTATTAGTTATTATATTATTATTTTCAAATAGATTATTTATTCCACATATTATTAATTTTCCATTTCTTTTTAATAGTTTTATGTAGTTATCAAAGATTATTTCTATCGCTTTTGAATCTATTTTCTTAATGCTTTCAAGATTAATTAATAAGTATTTTATACCATTTCTTATTATTAATTGATCTAGATCTTGTTCTAATTGGTTACATGCATTTTTATTAAATATTCCACTTAATCTTATAATGAATATGCCTTTTACAAATTCCATATCAATATTATACATTTTATCTCTCCTTTAACAAGTTATATAATAAATATCCTAATAGGAAGATTATGCTTAAGATTATAACAGGTATAATATAATATATTTTGTTGGTTTTTGTTTTTTGTTTCGATTCTTTGTACGACAAATTATTTTCTTTTTTTGGTTTTGCTTCTACCTTTAATAATAAATCATTGTTATTAGTATTACTTATTTTTTTATTACTTGTTTTCGTTTTAGATTGATTAATTTTCATACTATTTTGTATTTCTTTTTTTAATGGCGTTTTTTTTAATATATTATTCTTTTTTTCTGAATATAAACTAATACAATTTGTTTCATCTTTTATGTATCCCTCTAAGTCGTTATAATATCCATCTTGATATTTTTTTTCTATTTTATAGTATTTAAATAATGTATCTTGATACTTATATTTTATTGTTGTTGATAATTTATGATATAAATTGTTATCTATTTCATCTTTTGTTGTTATTGTTTCTTCATCATATCTATATGTTTTTATATCTGACTCTGATATTTTAATTGTTACTATTTCCATATTTTCATCTATTTGTTCAAATGATATATTAGTTGTATTTTTAATGTAATAATTTTCATGCAATAAATTTTCTTCTTCATATTTTTCGTTCATTTCCTGCGGATATAAATAAGTAAACATTTCAAAGTTATTTTCCTTTGATATATATAGTTTTATTGTTATATCAAAAGGATTTACTTCATGTGGTAGTTCCAAATCTAGTGAACTTAGTAAGATTCTTTCAAAGTATGTAAAATTATTATCTTTTATACTATCATATTTTTTTGGATTGTTTTTTGAAAAAGTATATTCTAATTTTTGATCTTTTTCATATATTTCTAGTTGATATATCAATGGTTCCCCTTTGAATCTTGTTATTATTCTATTTATTTTTTTTAACTTTTTATAGTTGTTGTATATTTCTTCTTTTATTATTCTGTTTAATTTATCTTGTGGTTTAGTGTCAGATTCATATTCTTTTATAATTTGATCATTGCTTTTAAAGGGGTACTCTTTAGGGTTTTCTCCTTCGATAATATAATCTGTAAACACTTGGTTTTCTTTGTAGTATTTACATAATTGTTTTTCACTAAATGTTTTTTGATTATTTATTGCTTGTGCATTTAGTGGTATTAAAACAAGCAATATTGTTATAAAAATTTTTTTCATTTTATCACCTCTCGTATATATTGAACGCATGTTATTATAATATTCCTTAAAAAAATGAAAAAAATAAATAATTTATAGTTATTTTACGCTTATTCAAAAAAGAAATTATATAAAAAAGACTAATGATATAGTTTCATTAGTCTTATAAATATTTTAAATAGAATTTTTACATTGCATCTTTTCTAGAGAAGTTTAACCTTCCTTTGTTGTCTGTTCCGATCGCTTTTACAACTATTTCATCTCCTACTTTTACTATGTCTTCAACTTTATCTACTCTTTCTTTTGATAGTTTAGATATGTGTACTAGTCCTTCACAACCTGGCCATACTTCAACAAAACACCCAAATGGTTCCACTTTTACTACTTTAGCAGTGTATATTTGTCCTTCTTCAACCTCTCTTGTTATATCTTCGATCATTTTCATTGCTTTATCTATTACAGCATAATCACTATGATATAAAATTATTCTTCCATCGTCTTCAATATCAATTTTAATAGCATTTTTATCATTAACACTTATTACGTTACTTGAATCTTGAATAATTTTTGTTATTACGTCTCCACCACGTCCAATTACATCTTTTATTTGAGATTCTTTTATTTTCATTTGTTTTATTTTCGGTGCATATGGTGATAATTCTTTTCTTGGTTCAGTTATGGCTGTTTTCATATTTTCAAGAATTTCAAATCTTGCTTTTTTAGCTTGTTGTAATGCTTCTTGTAGTATTTGTTTTGTAATCCCTTGTATTTTAATATCCATTTGTAAAGCACATATACCTTTTTTAGTTCCTGCAACTTTGAAATCCATGTCTCCGAAATGGTCTTCTGCTCCTTGTATATCAGTTAAAATTGTATATTTATCATTATTTGTTATTAATCCCATGGCTATTCCAGCAACCATATCCTTAATAGGTACACCTGCAGCCATAAGCGACATACATCCTGCACATATTGAAGCTTGTGATGATGATCCATTTGATTCTAATACTTCCGATACTACTCTTATTGTGTATGGAAACTCTTCCTCAGATGGAAGAACTTGTAATAAAGCTTTTTCTCCAAGTGCACCATGTCCTATCTCTCTTCTTCCTGGAGCACCATATCTTCCTGTTTCTCCAACACTGAATTGTGGAAAATTATAGTGATGCATAAATCTTTTTCCTTCTTCATCTGATAGTCCATCTAATATTTGGTATTCGTTAATTGATCCCAGTGTTGTAATACTAAGTACTTGAGTTTGTCCTCTTGTAAATAAAGCTGAACCATGTGTACGCGGTAAGATATCAACTTCAGATGATAATGGCCTTATTTCATCTACTTTTCTTCCATCAGGTCTAATTTTTTCATCTGTTATTAGTCTTCTTATTTCTTCATATTCAATTGCTTCAAGTACTTCATTTACCTGTTTAATAATGTCATTTAAGTTTTCATTATCTTTATATAATTCCTTAAATTTTTCACGAACTTCTTCTTTTAGTTCCTCTATTTTATCTTGACGTGCTAATTTTTCTTCTATTTGAATTGCATTTAACATCTTAACAGTAATCATGTCTCTTACTTTTGAGTTTATTTCTTCATCTATTTTAATAATTGGATATTCTTTTTTTGGTTTTCCTACTTCTTCTATTATTTGTTCTTCAAATGATATTAATTCTTTTATAGCTTCATGTCCAAACATTAATGCATCAAGCATGTCTTCTTCAGATACTTCTTTAGCAGATGATTCAACCATATTAATTGCATCTTTTGTACCTGCGACTGTAAGATATATATCACTTAATTCTTGTTGTTCTGGAGTAGGATTTATTATAAATTTTCCTTCTACTCTTCCAACTACTACTGATGCTATTGGACCTAAAAATGGCAAATCGCTTATTGATAATGCTAAACTTGAACCAAATAGTGCTGTCATTTCTGGTGAGTTTGCTGTGTCTACTGATAGTACTGTATTAACTATTTGTACTTCATTTTTAAATCCTTCCTTAAATAATGGTCTAATCGGTCTATCAATTAAACGAGCAGCAAGTGTTGCATTCTCCGTTGGCCTTCCTTCCCTTTTTATAAAACCTCCGGGTATTTTCCCTACTGAGTATTGTTTTTCTTGGTATAAAACCATAAGCGGAAAGAAGTCTCCAGTAGTTGGCTCTTTACCGTTTGTTACTGCAGTTAATACTACTGTATCTTCATATCTTACTAAGCAAGATGATGCTGCTTGTTTTGCTAATTGTCCTACTTCAACAATTATCTTACGACCACGAAAATCGTATTCGAATGTTTTTTTCATAATTCCTCCCTAAAATAAAAGACACTAAAAAATAGTGCCTACTTTCTTAATCCTAATTTTTTTACAACTTCACGATATCTAGTAACATCTTTATTTTTTAAGTAGTTAAGTAAACTTCTTCTTTGCCCAACTTTCTTTAAAAGACCTCTTCTAGAATGATAATCGTGTTTATGTTCTTTTAAGTGTTCTGTTAATTTATTAATTTCTTCAGTTAATATTGCTATTTGTACTTCAGCAGAACCTGTATCATTTTCACATCTTGCAAAGTTTTTAATGATTTCTTGTTTTTTTTCTACACTTAAAGCCATTTTATTTACCTCCTTATATATTTTCACCAGAACCTAGATAAATAAGGATTTTCATTTATCCAAGAAATGGAACACCAATAATATACTATAAATATATGATTTTTTCAAGTGTTTTTGTTAAATTTTATAGTTCCAAATGCCAAGTTGTCCTTTGGCTTTAATTGGTTTTATTTCTTTAATATCTTTAATTATCCAGGCATATCTTCCTTCTTTATAGTCTCCGAGTAAGTATTCTTTTTTATCTTTTTTTATTTTTTCTATATATTCCTTGTCCATATAAATACAATCCACTAAATATCCTTTACATATAATATAGCCATAATTCATGGAAATATTTCTTATTAAGTTTTGTATTTCTTTATTTTGTTTTGCTTGTTTTTCTAATGTTTTCCCACTTACGTGAATGTATATTTCTCCACGATAGTTAGTTTTCCAACTTCTAGTTTCTATATGTTTGATTTTTTTCATCAGTAGTGTTGCATATGGTTCTTTTATACTTAATACTTTCATAATAGCCCTATATATATTTATTTAGAACATCTTCTAATTGTTTTTTATCATCATTTAAAACAATACAATCCTTAAACCCATCATTTATAAAA
>JAEDJI010000032.1 GCA_016296435.1 Bacilli bacterium
TCTTTATATTTACTATTATTTATGGTATAATAAATACATTATTTATGGAGGTGTGCTATGGATGGAAAAATAAACGAAGTAAGAAGTGCAAATGACATAGTAGATGTTATATCATCATATATACCTCTTGAAAAAAAAGGAAAAAACTTCTTTGGAGTTTGTCCATTTCATGACGATTCTAATCCTAGTATGAGTGTATCTAAAGATAAACAAATATATAAATGCTTTAGTTGTGGTGCCAGTGGCAATGTATTTAACTTTGTAATGGATTATGAACACGTTGACTTTAAAGAAGCACTTTCTATTCTTGCTAAAAAAGCAGGTATTACACTTAATAACGTAAATTTAAAAAGTAAAGAAAATAAATATGATAAATACTATAAAATGTATGAAATAACTTTAAAACTATATCAAAATAATCTTAATTCTAATTTAGGTTCTAGCGCTAAAGAATACTTACACAAAAGGGGTATTACAGATGAGCTTATTAAAAAATTTAAAATAGGACTTGCAACTACCTCAAAAGATAACTTAACTAAGATATTAAATAGTAAAGACTACACTAACAAAGAGATAGAATTATATGGACTTGGAACAGGAACAAATGATTTATATATTAATCGTATAATGTTTCCTTTATTTGATGTATCCAATAATATCGTAGGATTTTCAGGTAGAATATACAATACAAATTCATCATCAAAATATATTAATACTAAAGAAACACCAATCTTTAAAAAAGGAGAACTACTATATAACTACTATAACGCCAAAGACAGTGTTAGACTCTTAAAAAAAATTATATTGGTCGAGGGATTTATGGATGTTATAAGACTATCTAGCATCGGAATAACAAATGCAGTAGCTCTAATGGGAACATCTCTTACAAAAGAACAAATAAACTTATTAAAAAGACTTTCACTTAATATATGTTTATGTTTAGATGGTGATAATGCTGGTAGAAAAGCAATGTCAGTAAATGGCGCTTTACTTGAAGAAGCAGGTTTTAATGTCACAGTAGTAGAATTAACAGATAATCTTGATCCTGATGAATATATATTAAAAAATGGAAAAGAAAATTACATAACGCTTCTTAATAATGCTATATCTTATAGTGATTATAAAATAAACTATCTAAAAGAAGGGAAAAATCTTTTATCAGTAGAAGAACAAACTACATATATAAATAATGTTATTGATGAAATATCAAAAGAAAAAGATGTAATAAAACAAGAATTATTACTTAATAAATTATCTAAAGAATTTAATTTAGATATAGAAATATTAAAAAATAAGTTGCAAAATAAGGAAAAATGTAGTAAAATTGAGACGTTAAACAAACAACCCATCAAAAAACAAAAATTAGATAGATATCAAAAAGCTACATATTTAATTTTGTATACTATGCTAAATAGTTATAATGCTGTTATTAAATATGAAAAAGAATTAAACTTTTTACCCACTAGACCCGCTAGATATTTAGCTAATGAAATAATCTATTACTATAAAAAAAATCAAAATCTTGTTTTAGCAGATTTTATATCTACGTTACAAGATAAAGAAGAAATGGATACTATGTTAAAAGAAGTTTTAAATTATGTTGAACTTGATGAAGTAAATTTAGATGCAATAGATGAATATATATCTGTGATCAAAGGATATAATAGTAATCAAGCTATGAAAAGGCTGATGGAACAATTAAGAAATGAACCTGATCCAGTAAAAAAAGCATTAATTGCAGAGCAAATTAAGAGGGTTAAAATAGGGAGTTGATTTAAGTGGTAAATGAAATCAAAACTTTTGAAGAAAGAACAAAAGAACTAGTTGAACTAGGTAAAAAAAATGATAATAAAATAACATTTGAAGAATTAGCAGAGCATTTAAAAGGATTAGATCCTGATAGTGATTCATTAGATAAGTTATATAACATCTTAGTACAAAACAATATTGAAGTAGTATCAAATGAAGGTGAAAATACTGATGATGTTGATGAAACTGATGATGGATTAGATCTAATCGAAGATGTTACTGGTAATAAAGATATAAAAATAAACGATCCAGTCAGAATGTATTTGAAAGAAATAGGTAGAATAAACTTACTTACAACAGATGAAGAATATGAATATGCACTCCTTGCTGAAGAAGGTAATGAAGAAGCAAAAAGAATACTTGCAGAATCTAATCTACGTTTAGTAGTATCAATAGCAAAAAGATATGTTGGGCGTGGAATGGCATTTCTTGATTTAATACAAGAAGGTAATATAGGACTTATGAAAGCCGTAGATAAATTTGATCCTTCCAAAGGATATAAATTTTCTACATATGCAACATGGTGGATAAGACAAGCAATTACTCGTGCAATTGCCGATCAAGCTAGAACTATAAGAGTTCCAGTACATATGGTTGAAACAATTAATAAGTTAGCTAGAGTTCAAAGACAACTTACTCAAGAATTAAATAGAGAACCAAGTGAAGCAGAAATAGCAGAAAAAATGGGAATATCTGAAGAAAAAGTACGAGAAGTATTAAAGATATCACAAGAACCAGTATCACTTGAAACTCCGATTGGGGAAGAAGATGATTCGCATCTTGGTGACTTTGTACCAGATGAAAGAATGATGTCTCCTGAAGAATATACAACTAAAGAATTATTAAAAGAAGAACTTGAAGGAGTACTACTTACTCTAACAGAAAGAGAAGAAAAAGTACTAAAACTTAGATTTGGTTTAGACGATGGACATTGTAGAACTCTTGAAGAGGTTGGACAAATATTTGGAGTCACAAGAGAAAGAATAAGACAAATCGAAGCAAAAGCATTAAGAAAAATGAGACATCCATCTAGATCTAAAAAACTTAAGGACTTTTTAACAGATTAATGAAAATAAATGAAAGACTAAAAAGAGTTGCATCATATGTTGATGACAACTCTTATATTATAGATGTTGGATGTGATCATGCACTACTTGATATATATTTAGTAAAAACTAAAAATAATATAAAAACAATTGCCAGTGATATTAGCGACGGACCTTTAGAATATGCTTATAAAAATATAGAAAAAGAGAAAATGCTAGATAAAATTAAAATAACTAAAAGAAATGGAATAGATAAACTAGAAAAAGAAGTAGATACAATAATAATCTCAGGAATGGGGACTTCTAATATATTGAATATAGTATTTAGAAAAAAAGATAACTTAAAAAATATAAAAAAAATAATTATATCATCAAATAATGATTGGTATAATTTAAGAAAAACATTCCAAAAAAATAATTATTATATTAAAGAAGAAGACATTATACTGGAAAATAATAAGTTCTATCCCATAATAGTCTTTGAAAAAGGAACAAAAAAATACAAAAAATATGAATTAAAATATGGTCCAATTCTTTTAAAAAGTAATAATGAAATATTTAAAAAATATATACAAAACCAGATAAATAAGCTAAATTATATAAAAAATAATTTAACTAATAAATACTTTATAAAAAAGATTAAGTTAGAAAAAGAAATTAGATTTTTAAAAAGAATTTAATTTTTTTTATAAAAAAAAGAAATTACACAGTTATAATTTCTTAAATAAAGAAGTTTGGTTTATTTATATCATCACTATTATTAGAAACATTATTACTACTAGCATCATTAGAATTATTACTATTATTAATACTTGTATTATTATTTTTTCTATCATTTGAATTAATTTCTTTTGCTACTCTATACATTGTTTTAGCATTATTAATAATTGGCTTTATTTGATAAAATACTGGTATAGCTTGATTTATTACACCAAGTGTTTTACTAGCACCGTTCAATAAACCAGTAAAAGTAAAAGTACTTGCTTTAGTAGCACTCCCTAGTGCACTAACAGCAGGAGCTCCTCGAACACCAAACAAAGAAGAAAGTGGACTAGTACGAACTGCACTCATCAAAGGACTTGCCATACGAGTAGCATTTGGTAGAGTACCTGTCATCATATATGGATAAAATTGATTATACATGGTTATTCCTCCTGATATATAATATGCTTTTATATAACAATTGCCCTTAAAAATATAAAAAAATATTGCATATCATCTATATTTTTTATATAATATTAAAGAGATTAAGGTACTTTTTGGGACCCAGAAGTTACTTAATCTCTTTACATTTATTTAAAGTTGTGCTATAGTATATACGAAAAACAAACGATGAAGACGGAAATATATTATTTTTTTTAAGAGAGTTAGTGTTTGGTGTAAACTAATAAAAAATTATATTTCGAATCACTTCTGATGTGTTTTATTAAAAGTAAAAACGGTTACGCGTTATAGTATTTGAGTATAAAAATAAGGTGGTACCACGAACATTTCGTCCTTTGGTATCATCTTTTTATTATAAGGAGGAAATATGTTTAAAGAATTAAAAAAAGGAAATAAAGAAGAAATAGAATCATTTTATTCTAAGTTTTGGGAAGAAAATAATATTTTACAAAAAAGTATAGAAAATAGAGATAAATACTTTGTATTTTATGATGGACCTGCGACTGCAAACGGATTTCCAGGACTTCATCATATGGTTGCTAAGTTTTTAAAAGATAGTTTTTGTAAATATAAAACAATGCAAGGATATAAAGTTTTAAGAAAAGTAGGATGGGATACTCATGGTCTTCCAGTTGAATTAGCAGTAGAAAAAGAACTTGGATTTAAATCAAAAACTGATATTGAAAAATATGGAATTGAAGCTTTCAATAAAAAATGTAAAGAATCAGTTTGGAAAAATGAAAAAGCTTTTAGTGATCTTACTACTAAAATGGGACAATTTATTGATTTAAAAAATCCTTATGTTACATATGATAATAATTATATTGAAACAGAGTGGTGGATACTAAAAAGGTTCTTTGATGAAGGATTATTTTATGAAGGACATAAAATATTGCCATATTGTCCTAGATGTGGAACGGGTCTTGCATCTCATGAAGTAGCACAAGGATATAAAGAAGTAAATGTAGATACTGTTACTGTACCATTTAAAATAAAAAATGATGATTGTTACTTCTTAGTATGGACGACAACTCCTTGGACATTAATTGCTAATGTTGGATTATGTGTCAATCCTGATGAAGACTATATTAAAGCTGAATCTATGGGATATAAGTTCATTGTAGCTAAAAAATTAGCAGATAAAGTACTTGGTGATGACTATAAAATACTTGATACATATAAAGGAAAAGACTTAGAGTATACTGAATATGAACAACTAATACCAGAGCTTTCTGTATCTAAAAAAGCATTTTTTGTATGCTGTGATAAGTATGTAACTATGGAAGATGGAACAGGTATAGTTCATCTTGCTCCAGCATTCGGACAAGACGATGCTATTGTCGGTAAAAAATATGACTTACCATACTTAAATCCAGTCGGAGAAGACGGTTGCTATTTAGAAGGGCCATGGAAAGGTACTCTTGTATTTGATGCAGATTTAGAGGTAATAAAATATCTAAAAGCCAATGACAAACTATTTAAAAAACAAAAAGTAGTTCATAATTATCCACATTGCTGGAGATGTTCAACACCACTTATATATTACTCAAAACCAAGCTATTATTTAGAAGTCACTAAAATAAAAGATAAAATAATAAAAGCTAATAAAACTGTAAATTGGCATCCATCATATGTTGGAGAAAAACGCTTTGGTAACTGGCTAGAAAATCTAAATGACTGGGCAATATCAAGAAATAGATATTGGGGTACACCACTTCCATTATGGAAATGTGAATGTGGACATACTCATATGATTGGAAGTAGAGAAGAACTAGTAAATTTATCAATCGAAGAGATTGACACTTCAATTGAACTACATAGACCATATGTTGATGATGTCCATATAAAATGTGATAAATGTGGTAAAACAATGACTAGAACAACAGACGTAATCGATTGTTGGTTTGATTCTGGATCTATGCCATTTGCTCAATACCATTATCCATTTGAAAACAAACAATTATGGGAAACACAATTTCCAGCAGACTTTATTGCAGAAGGAATAGATCAAACTCGTGGATGGTTTTATACTTTACTTATTATATCTACTTTCTTAACAGGAAAATCCCCATATAAAAATGTATTAGTAAATGACTTATTACTTGATAATGAAGGCAAGAAAATGTCAAAATCAAAAGGGAATATTGTTGAACCATTTACTACTATGAAAGAATATGGAGCAGATACAGTAAGATTTTATTTGCCATATGTATCACCAGTATGGACACCATTAAAATTTGATATAAATGGTCTTAAAGAAGTATATTCTAAGTTCTTTAATCCACTTAAAAATACTTATTCATTCTTTACTATCTATGCAAATATAGATAATATTGATCCAAGGAATTATGAAGTTTCATACAATGATTTAGAAGAAATAGATAAATGGTTGTTTTCTAAACTTAATAAACTAATCAAAAATGTTACTGATTCATATGAAGAATACGATCTAAATAAAGTAGTAAAATACTTAACAGATTTTGTTAGTGAAGACCTATCAAATTGGTATATAAGAAGAAATAGAAAAAGATTCTGGGGTAGTGAACTTAATAATTCAAAAAAATGTGTATACTATACAACATATAAAACACTACTTGACCTATCAAAACTAATTGCACCAATTACACCATTTATATCTGAAGAAATATATCAAAACTTAACAGATGAAGAATCAGTTCATTTAAGTGATTTTCCTAAATATGATGAATCCTTAATAAATGAATCAATTGAAGAAAAAATGGATTTAGTAAGAGATTTAATATCTCTAGGTAGAAATGTAAGAGAAGAACAAAAAATAAAAGTAAGACAACCTATTAAGGAAGTTATACTAGATGGTAAAAATAAAGATATTCTTGGTGACTTAACTGATCTAATAAAAGAAGAATTAAACGTAAAAGAAATTATATTTGAAAATGATCTTTCTAAGTATATGAACTTTGTAGTAAAACCAAACTTTAAGGAAGCAGGTAAAATAATTGGACCAAAAATGAAAGATTTTACTAATTTCTTAAGTAATTTAGATGAAGAACAAATAAATAAACTTAGAAATAATGAAACTATTTTATTTGAAGATATTGATATTACTAGTAACTTAATTGATATAAAAATTATCTCAAAAGAGGGATTTAATACTGCTAGTATGAATAATAATTTTATAATATTAAATACTATATTAGATGAAGAATTAATAAAAGAAGGATATGCTAGAGAATTTGTATCAAAAATTCAAAACCTAAGAAAAGAAAAAGATTTTGATATAGAAAATAGAATCAAATTATATTATAATTCTAATGAGTATTTTGATTCTGTAGTAAAAGAATTCAATGACTATATCAAAAAAGAAACATTATCTTTAGAAATAATAAAAGATAAAAATATTGATAATAAACAACTTGTTAATGATATTGAAGTGTCATTTGATGTAGAAAAAGTACTTATGTAGATAGGTACTTTTACTATGAGTGTAAAGTAAAATAAATATTTTATAATAATTTAAAATTTATATGTTATAATTTATGAAGGAGGAAAATATATGAATGAGTTAAAACATGTTGGTATAATTGTTGATGGCAATGGAAGATGGGCTACAAAAAGAAATAAATCTAGAAGTGAAGGACATCTTGAAGGTTCAAAAAACTTAGAAAAATTAATTTTAAATATAAGTGAATCCAATATAAAAGTACTTAGTTTATACGTTTTTTCTACTGAAAACTTCAAACGCGATAAAAATGAAGTTGATTATTTAATGAATCTATTTACTAAATGGTTTAAAATTATTAATAAAAAATATAAAAATAAAAATATTAAGATATTATTCTCTGGTAGAAAAGAAAATTTAGATAAAAAGATTATTAAAGAAATAGAATCTTTAGAACATGAAACAAATGACAATACTGGATTAATAGTTAATTTTTGCCTTAACTATGGAGGACGTGCCGAAATAGTAGATGCTACTAAAAAGATATGTAGTGATGTTATAAACGATAAAATTAATATTAACAATTTAGATGAAAAAATATTTGGAGAATATTTATATAATAATCTACCTGATCTAGATTTACTTATTAGAACTAGCGGTGAGCAAAGAATAAGTAATTTTATGCTATGGCAATTATCCTATGCAGAACTTTTCTTTACAAATACATTATTTCCTGATTTTACTTATGAAGAATTTGCTAATATAGTTAATTCTTATATGAAACGAGATCGTAGATTTGGTGGAACTAATAAAAATTAAAATTTATAAAATGATTACTTATAATACAAAACTAGACATCTAATAAAAAAAGTAGTCATTTGCTTTTTAAATT
>JAEDJI010000003.1 GCA_016296435.1 Bacilli bacterium
CTTTTTCGTATGCTGATTTTGTTACAATATTTCCTTTATTATCATAGTATTTATTATTTACAACTTTACAATAATATTTTGTTGTTGATGTAGTTGTTGTTTTAATGTTACTAGTTGTTGTTGTTTTCTTTTCACAAATGTAGTTAGAACAATAATCATAGCATCCTAAATGTACAATTACATAATCTTCATCATCACCGCATGAAAGGTAAATTTTCATTTCGTATTCGGTTTTTTTCTTTGTTACCTCAACATATGTGTTATCAATATTACACATTTTACCTTTATTATCACTTAAATTAATTAGAAGTTTCTTTTCTAGCATTTCTCCAAGTGTTATTCTTACTTTGTCGCCTTCGTTTTTAGGTAATCTTTCTAATGTAAAGTAAGATTCTGCTACATCTTTTAATAAATTAATATTTTCTTGGAAATAATTTGAAAATTCATTTGTTTGTTCTTTGTTATTATTTAATAGTTTTTGAATTGTTGAGTTAGTTGGGAATATCCATACTAACAATAAAAGTAATATTACTATTAATAGAAATCCTACTAAAAAGTTTTTAATATAATGTGTTAATGGTTTGTTATTATTGTTTTCATTATAATCTACTTCGTATCCCATAATTTAATCCCCCTTATTTACTATAAACTCTTTCTACAATTGTTTCTTCTTCATATGTATAGTTGTTTTCAGCAGATGGTATTACTGTTTCAGTATTTTTTGTAGCTGTCGAATTTTCACTGTTGTTATTATTTGTATTATCATATATTATTGTTTCTTGTGGTATATTTCTATCTGTTGTTATTGTTTCTTCTTCATGAATCATTTCTTTTTCTGCATTTTCTCTAAATTGTTTTTCGCTATCGTATAATTCTTTTGCGAGTCTTATGGCTTCTGCATATCCTTGCCATAATGCTAATCTATATTTTTCTTTATATTTTCCAGTGTAGCTATTTGCTTTATTTGTTAACTTAGCTTCATATGTAGCACTATTAAAACTTCCATTATTTCTATACATTTCTTGATAAATATCATTAGTGAAGTTAACACCATATTGTTTTGCTTCTCTTATTATTTCTTCGATTTTATTAGCATCCTCTATTGAATAATCTTTGTTATCAATAGTTATTATTGGATCAACTTTATCTGATTTTTCCTCAGCTTTTTCAACTGCATCTTTACCAAACTCTTTTATAGCAGTTTTTTCGCTAACTTGTTTTTTTGTGTATTTAGTATTTTTGATTTTTGTATTTTTATATACTTTATTATTTGTTGATATTTTATTAGTTAAATTTCCACTTTTTATTATTGGTGCAATGTCTCTTGAAGTTACTTTAATATTTTTATTATCCATTTCATCTGTAATGTAATATAAAGCTTGATTATCAGTTAAGTTTATTTCTTTATTTTCTTGATTTGTTGCGACAACTAATTCTCTTGTTTGTGTATATTCATCAATTTCTTTTATGTATTCTTTTATAGTGTTGCATGTTACTGTTTCATTAGCTTCGACTATTTTGTCTGCGAATGATTTAGATAACACACCATTTAATTCTAATGCTGCAGTCATGTGTGTTCCGATAAATGATACAGCTTCTGGACATGTATTTTTTAAACTGTCTATTTTTCCACTGAAATATATTTGGTCTAATTTATTTACAATTTTTTGTTTATTTTCTTTTGTTGGTTTTTTGTTATAGTTTAATACTAATTGTTCAAAACTTGAGAATAGTTCTTGATTTTTTTGATTTTGAAATAGTTTATCTATACCAGATGGTTTTGTTGCTCTTAGATAATAATTATTTAATACTCTTGCTGAATTAGTGTAATCTTCAGTTGCTTTAGCATCATCGAATGTAGAACCGAAGATTTCATAGAATGTTTCTTTAGAGTATGTATCAGCATTTGCATATATAAATAGTGATTTTACTTCTTCAGCATTCAAAAATAATTGTGCATCTTTATCTTCTTTTACTTTAATTGATGGTGCTGAGGTATTATTAAAATAATCTTGAACTTTATCCATTAATTTAAATGAATCTTTTTGTAATCCTTCATTTAAAAGTGCAAGTAATTGTTCAAAATCCATTTCTTGATATTTTTCTGATGTTATTACCTGTTCTTTTGCTTTTTGTTCTCTTATTGAACATCCGATAAGTGCGGATGCTGCGATTGCTATTGTTAATAATCCTGCAGTTATTTTAAGTTTTAGATTCTTTTTAGCATTTTTAATATTATTTTCATATACTTTCATGTTTGAAATTGTTGAATCTTTTTCTTCATTGTTGAAATATTCTTCTCCGATTACAACTTGATTATTATCATTAGCTTCCATAAACTGATAAATGGCAGATGTTTCTCCTAAACCAATTAATATTTCTCCAATATCTTTTTGACTTTTTAATTCATATATTTTCCCTTTGTAACCAAACTTTGTTGCATTTCCCAGTTCTTTGTCTAAATAAAACTTATTTTCCATATTATTTCCCCCTTTAACTTGGAATGGCATTATTATAGCACTTTTTGTCGTTTTTGTCAATATTTTTCGTGTTTTAGGAATTTTTATTTTCTTTTAGATCAAAAAAGTATATGCTTTTTTTATTTATCATATACTTTATAAAATTATTAATATTGTTCCAAGGACTAGAGCTCCAATTAGAAATATTATTAATTCTTTTGTTTTTGGTTTTCTAATTTTAAAGTTTAAAATAAATAAAATTGATGTAATCAACATTACTATTGTATATAAAATATTAAAATTATCAGTTGTTAACAATAATGTGAATAAGTAAAAAATTGGAAATATTATAGCAGTTGATGTTACTGGTAGTCCACTATAGTATTTTACTGGTGCATTTTGATCAGCAATTGTATTAAAATAAGCTAGTCTTATTATTCCTCCAAGAGCAAATAGTATAAATATTATTACATTAACTATATTATGCAGACCTAAAGAATAAAATATTATGATTGGAAACATTATAAATGCAATTAAATCTGCTAGGGAGTCTAATTCTACTCCAAATTGTTTTTCTTGTTCTACTCTCTTGCAAGCTCTTGCTACTTTACCATCAAATGCATCACATAGTCCTGATATTATTAGCAATAAAAGTGCGTATTTTGGTTGTTTTTCGATTAAGGCTATATATATACCTATAATTGCACTTATAACTGATAAATATGTTAATATTACCGATTTTTTATAATAGCCTATTAGTAATGGTTTTTTTTCTTTTTTCATTTTTCAATCTCCTATATTATATTATTATTGTTATCAAATTTTACATTTAAGAACTTTTTGCTTGATAAATAATCGCATGTATGAACAAAAATTTGATATTTTGTTTTTGGCTTTGGTAGAACTATGTTACTATATTGATTTGTATTCCATTGTCCCATGTGAGATGATATTGCATCTGTTATAAATTTTATTTCTTCATCTGTAAATGTTGTTTCTTGTTGTTGTTTTTTTATATTGTTTGCCACTAGTAGTGGATGATCGAATCTTGTATATTGTTCTTTTATTTCTCCACATTTTAATGTGTCATGCATTATCACTGCTATTTTTAGAAGGTCTTGTTCTTCTTTTGTAAACATCTCTTGATAACATTCTAGCGATAGAAGTTCGTTTGCTATTCTTGTTGCTACTTTTGTATGTCTAAGTAGGCCTTGTGGTCCTGCTGAAAATTCTGGATGATATTTGCCTGTTGATGACGCTGGTATTTCAAAAAAGTAATCAGGTATATTGTCTATCAATACTTTTAAATTATTCTTATATTTTTCATTTTGTATCATATCTATTTCTGGTCTTAGCATTTCTTTTTTGTTCATTGTACTTCTCCTTTTATTATGAATTTATTAATTTTTCTAATTTTTCGTTATATTCAAATCTATAATGGTCGGTAATTGCCATATCTGTTGTTTCTAGAATGTCTTCCTCTTTTGATTTTTGTTTGTCATCATGTAGATGAATTATATATGGTATACCGTTTTTGTTTATTTTATCTGAAACTATTGCTATGTGTGAGTTGTAATCAAATATTATTATATCACCAGGTTGGAACGAACCAATTTCGTTTATGTCTGTTGTTATTTTTTTTGCATATCTGTCAAAGAAGATTTGTTGGTTTGTTATTCTTCTGAAATCTATGTTGTCATCCCTTATTTTTATATTATAAGTATTTTCATTTGTTTTTTGTGTTTGTTTAATATCTTTTGATATGAGTTGTTTTAAGTCATAACCTGCTTCTTTTAAGGACCATACTATTAAATCAGCGCTTGTTCCTTCACTTTCAGGTGGATAACCTCCATCGTAGTACTTACTTACATACTTTGGATTTATTTTGGCTACTTTTTTTGCCCCATTTAAAATATCTGTGTAATCATCTATTCCATTTTGATTGTAGTCAGAGGTGCTTTGATTATAAATAAATCCAAAATCATATAGTTTGTAGTATTCTTTTTTTTCGGTTGTATTTGGCGTTATTTTGCGTTCAATATGATATAAATAGTTTATTACTTCGCATGAAATTGTTACAAGCAGTATTCCGATTACTAAAAACATAAACTTTTTCTTTACTTCTTTTTTTATTTTTAATTTTTTCTTTTTTTTCATAACTATTCCTTCATTTTAGTTTTAATTCAAATATAATATCACGTAATTGCATAGCGCGCTCGAAGTCTAAATTTTTTGCTGATTTTCTCATTTCTTCTTCTAGTCTTTCTATGCTTACATTTTCCATTATATCATTATTTTCTGGTTTTGAATAGTTTTCATCAGCACTATTGGATATTAATTCTCTTATTTCTTTATTTATAGTTTTGGGGATAATATTGTGTTCTTTATTATATTGTTCTTGAATTGCGCGTCTTCTTCTTGTTTCTTTTACTGCTTCTTTTATGCTATCTGTCATTTTATCGGCGTACATTATAACGTGACCATTTGCGTTTCTGGCACATCTACCTATTGTTTGAATAAGACTTCTTGTTGAACGCAAAAAACCTTCTTTATCCGCATCTAGTATAGCTATTAAGCTTACTTCTGGAATGTCAAGTCCTTCACGTAATAGATTTATTCCTACGATACAGTCATAAGTTCCTAGTCTTAATTCTCTAATTGTTTTTAATCTATCTAGTGTTTTTACTTCTGAATGGAGATATGCTACTTTTATATCAAGTTCTTTTAGGTAGTTTGTTAGCTCTTCAGCCATTCTTATTGTTAGAGTTGTAATTAAAACTCTTTCATTTCTTTCTATTCTAGATTTTATTTCTCCGACTAGGTCATCTATTTGTCCAAGTGAGGGTTTTATTTCAATAGTTGGATCTAATAATCCTGTCGGTCTTATTATTTGATCTACTTTGTTTTGTGCAAGTTCTAGTTCATAGTCTCCAGGTGTCGCTGATACGTATATTGCTTGGTTTATTTTAGATTCAAATTCATCAAATTTTAATGGTCTATTATCAAGTGCACTTGGTAGTCTAAAGCCATATTCTACTAATGTTGTTTTTCTTGCTCTATCTCCATTGTACATTCCTCTTACTTGAGGTAGGGTTACATGTGATTCATCTACCACTAAAAGAAAATCCTTTGGAAAGAAATCAATCAATGTGTTTGGGGTTTCTCCTTCTTTTCTTCCTCCTAGGTGTCTTGAGTAGTTTTCAATACCACTGCAGAATCCTGTTTCTTTCATCATTTCTATATCATATTTTGTTCTTTGCTCAATGCGTTGATATTCTAATAGTTTATTATTTTCTTTAAAGTATTCTAATCTATTTTCTAACTCTAGTTCTATTCTTTTGATTGCTTCTTGTAACTTGTCATCACTTGTTACAAAGTGGCTAGCTGGAAATATTGATACATTCTTTTTTGTTGAAACAACTTTTCCTGTTATTACGTCTGTCTCTAATATTTTGTCTATTTCATCTCCAAATAGTTCTATTCTAATTGCTTTTGCATGTTCATTTGTTGGTATTATTTCTATTATATCACCGTGGACTCTAAAGGTTCCTCTTTTGAAGTCTGTATCATTTCTTTCATATAACATATCTATTAATTTCATTAAAAGCTGATTTCTTTCTATTGTTTGTCCCATGCTTAATGTAAGCATATTTTTTTCATATTCTTCTTTTTCCCCAATACCATATATGCATGATACCGATGCTACTACTATTACATCTTTTGAGGATAAAAGTGCACTTGTTGCGGCATGCCTTAATTCATCAATTTCTTCATTAATTGATGAATCTTTTTCAATGTAGGTATCTGTTTGTGGTTTATATGCTTCTGGTTGATAATAATCATAATAAGATACAAAGTATTCAACATGATTTTCTGGAAATAATTCCTTTAATTCAGAGTATAATTGCCCTGCTAATGTTTTATTGTGAGCTAATACTAATGTTGGTTTGTTAGTTTGTTTTATAACGTTTGCAATTGTGAATGTTTTTCCAGTTCCGGTTGCCCCCAGTAAAACTTGGTGTTTTAATCCATTGTTTACTCCGTCTACTAAACTTTTAATTGCTTGTGGTTGATCACCACTTGGTTGAAATTTAGAGTGTAATTTAAACATAGTATTCCTCCTTTGCTATATTATTATAATACACGAATAATTATTTGTAAATAAAGTTTGTAATTAATCTTTTTATAGTTAATTAAACGGGTTTTATATATATTTCCAAGAACACTGCTATGAATGATTAATTTATTTTTTTAAAATAATATTTTAGTAAATATTTAAAAAGTTATTAACAAAACTGTTAATAACTTTGTGTTATTAAAGATGAAAATACTGTTGATAGTTTTTCAAATCCTCTATTTTTTGATATATTTGTTTTTATCTCTTCAATTTGCTTTTCTGTTAATTCTTCATAATTTATTGATTCTTTTATTTCTTTCTTATTTATTATTGGATTTTTTTCTTCTTGATTTATTATATTTATTGTTAAAGTTCCTAATTCCATAATTGATGTTTCTAATGATGTTTTTTCTTTATCGTTGTCTTTGTCTTTTCTTATAGTTCCTTTGGCTATTATTAGATCTTCTTGTTTTATATTAAAATTGTATTTATCTTTATGTTTTGTAATTGATATGTTATATTTTTCTTCGTTTAACTTTAATTCTGCTTCATATCTAACGACTTCTTTTATAATTCCTTTGCAGTATATTGATAGTGTTATATCAGTATTATTATCATATGAAATTGTGTCAATTAAGTTTTTCAACTCTTCTTTTATATTTTTGTTTTTTGATATAGTTACTGCTGATTTAATAAATTCTTTGTCTTCTTTTAGATATACTAAAAATTCTTTTGTCATTTTTGTTAATTTTTTTTCGTCTAATTTCATTGATATTTTAGTTGTTTTTGTCTTTTTGTCATCAATTGTAATTGTTTTGTCTTCTGATGTTAAGTATTCTTTTTTTATAGATTTTTGAAATGCTTGATTGACGCTTTTAATAATAACCTTGATTTCTTCATTATTTTCTGATGTATTAAATATATTGTTATACTCTTTAGATAAATCTATGGTTATATATTTGTCAAATGCATCGGGCAGTAGTATAAAACTTTTTTCATCTTGCATGTAAATGTTTGTGTCTACTAACTTTTCATTTTTATATGTCGTTTTTAATTCTGTTTGCATTATTTTTTGTTCTTTATCTATTTTATAATTTGCTACTAATTTTATACCATTGAAATATTCAAAAAATTCTTTTAAGTTAATGTCATTTGATTCAATATTGTAATCAATTTGTAAATTGCCAGATACTTTTTTAATTTTTTCTTGTTGTTCTATTTGTTCTGTTAGATTTTTGGTTAGTTTATTTGTATTGTATTTGATTGCTAGTAATGGATTACTATTTATATAGAAGTAGATTATTACTGTTGATACAATTATAAGTATTATTATTGATAACAATGATAAAAGTACTTTGCTTTTGTTTTTATTTTTTTCAAAACTAACTATTTCATTACCCATTATTTCATTATTTTCCATATTAATAACCTCTTTATTATATGTCCTTTTTTATCACATAACTATATGGTTTTTAAGTATCTTTTTCTTATTCTTCTTCAATTAGGCCATAGTCTTTACTTTTTCTTTTATAAATCACTGCAAACTTATTTGTATCAATATCTTTGAATAGATAAAAATCATGCCCCAGAAGTTCCATTTGAAGAATCGCTTCTTCTTCATCCATTGGTTTTAGTTCTACCTGTTTTCTTTTTATAATTTTATTTTTATCTTCTTCAATATTAAAATTTGAAAAATCATAATCTAGATTAAAATCACTTTTTTCTTTTTGCTTTTTGCTATTTATTCTTGTCTTGTTTTTGATTATTTGTCTTTCTAGTTTGTCAATAGCAGTATCTATTGTGGCATAGAAATCTTCTCCTGTTTCTTCTACCCTTAATGTGTATTTTTTAAGTGGAATTGTAATTTCTACTTTTTGTTTTACTCCTTGTTTTTTGAATAAAATATTACTTTGTATTTGTTCTTGTTGTTCTAAATACTTTGAAAGTTTGTTTATTTTGTTTGATGCATATTCTTTCATTGCATTTGTTATTTCAAGTTTTTCTCCTCTTATTTTTAAATTCATAATATCATCCTCCTAGTAATATTTTATCACTTTTTTATAACTAAATAAATAGTTTCTAAAAAGTTTAAGTTTTTGACATAAGAAAATCGAGTTACAATTAAAACTCGATTTTGCCATATATTTGATCCAATTATATGGGCATTGGTTCTTTTTGTTTTATTAATATTACATCAACTGCTTGAAGTCCTTTTCCTGTTTCTATAATTTTGAAAGTAACATAGTCGCCTTCAGTAAGGGTTTTATATCCTTCCATCTTAATAGCAGAATAATGAACAAATACATCTTTATTAGGTTTGTAATCAATGAAACCAAATCCTTTCTCATTGTTAAACCATTTTACAAAACCTGTCATTATTTTCACCTCTCCTTCCCTACTAATTTTTTTACTTCTTTGCTTTTTTAATATGATCTGTTATATTATGTGTGCAATTTAATAGTATCACAAATATGATTTATTTATTAATTTATACCTTGTTTGGTATAAATTATGTCTTGTTCAGTAAGAGTTTTTAATAATTCCTTTTTTTTATCTCTTGCAATCATATTTGTTTGATAATGATTGGTGAAACTTATTATTCCATTAACATGGTCATATATTCTTATTTCTCTTATATTAACAAAAACACTTCGATGAATCATCATGAAATCTTTGTTAAGTTTTTTCTTTATATTATTTAGTGTTTCTTTAATTATGTATTTTCTGTTTTTGCATATAATTTGAGTATACTTTGAGTTTTGTAATTTTTCTATACAAACAATATCCGAAAGTGGAACTAAAAATAGCACCCCGTTTTGTTTGAACCAAAACATATTAGAGTCTTGCAAATATACTTTTTTTAACTCTTTAATTGTCGTCACTAGATTTGTAGGCATATTATAGCTACCTAGTATAGTAGTCATTACATTATATTTTGTTAATTCAAAATTATTTTTAAAATTAATGATAATAATATATGACTGATAATCATCTCTTTCCTTTCTTATATAATTAACAATTAACTCTGCATCTATTAGTGAGTTATTTTCAATTATATAAATATTTTTTGTTCTATTATTTTCAACATACTTCTTCATATTATTAATATCATCGAATTTATAACTATGATATTCTATTTTTGAACCAAGTAATGATTCGCTAATCACCCTTTCGTACCCCTTTATATCTTGCTCAATACTGCCTAAAATAACGAAGTTCATAACTTTCTCCTGATTAAATATTTTTATTTTTTATAATTGATGTGGTTTTTCTTACTACTTAATTATTTTTATGAATGCTTGTTTATGAAAAGTGTTTATACTTCTAAGTGAATAGTGTCTATGTTTTTTGCCATATTTTTTAAAATCCATAGTGTCCGCTATAAATGTTAAGTTTTGGTGGTACCAATAAATTCTTATTATAATTTCTTTTTCATAATCTGTTAATCCTTTTTGATCGCATAAATCTTCTAATTCTTGTAAAGAAGTTCCAACAATCAAAGTTCCTACTCCTAGTCTTTTTGGCATACCTCATCTTCCTTTACTACTATATAATGCATGTATATTGATAACATAACTCCCATAACTACACATAAGAAAACGCTTATGTAAATGCTAGGAATTAACCATGTTACCAGAAAAAATAAAGTCCAAGTAAATGTCGTGCATGTTATTGTTGAATTTAAGTGAAATGTTTCTCCTAAAAAACTCCTTGTAAAGAAAAAGCCTATTAAGAAAAATGATAATTCCACAAATGCATGATTGAAGCATGCGATTGCAACTACTCCTGCTGTTTGAAAAAGTTGTAATGGAATAGTTATTGCATAAAACAATACATTTTCAATAGTCTTTTCTAATTTAGACGCAGTTTCTTGTGAAAAACTTTCTATTGTAGTTGTATCATTAAACCAAATACCATTTTTTCTTTTTTTTGAAGTGTTTTTTTGTTTTTCTTTCATTTAATATTTCCCCTTAACTTTTGATGATTATATAAATAATAGTAGGACCCATTTACTATTATTTACAATTAATTATTTAGCTAATTTTTTAGCTATTTTTTTGGCAAAGCTGCTTTCTTTTTTGAATTCTCCAATCCAGAATGGACAACCTAGTCCTCCCATTTCTTATCTCTCCTTTTTTTCAGATATATTTCTTTTGCTAATATTATCATTAGCATAATTATGAAAAAATCCATTGTTAGAACCATTTTAGTTCCGTTATCTATTGTCCCAATATTTATATTACTTGCTTTGAAGGTAAACCAAATAAATTGTACAAAAATACCTAGGATATATGAAATTATTCCATACAATATATATTTTGGTTTTTTCCCAGAAAAGAAATAACAAAATAGTAGGAAATAGATAATTATGAATCCTTGCATGACAATATAGTTATCTAAAAGACTAACAAGAAAATTAGCAAATAGGTATAATATTGCATATGGTAGTATCTTTTTTATTTCTTTTATTCTAAATACTACAAGAGCCATTGTAAAAAAATTTAACAATGAAATTATTATTGATGCTATATAATCAACTACCTTATTTGCGTTAATTTTTACTAAGTTATCGACAGTGATTTCATAATTCGGTAATCCAATACTATCTAATAATGTATTAGTTATTATTAGAAATACCATAATTATCAATAACCATATTGCAACTTTAGCAACTTTTTCATTAACACCTAACCATTTAAAAAATTCTTTCATAAATAACCACATCTCCAATATAGCACATATTAAAATATCTTTCGTGCAATTTTTGAAATTTTTTTATTTTTTTTACATTTTTTGGCAAATTTTTCCTTTTTTCGATTTTATTTTAGCACTTTGCAAACAAAAAGAAAAGAAAAACTTATTATTTTTCCCTTTTGTTAACCGTTAGTTTATTTTTTTCTGATATTATTCCTGTTCTAAATACAATCCATAATATTAATGCTAATATTGTTAGGTAGACATAAATACCTATTTTTTTATTTCCTGTTATATATATGATTGATGCTATTGCAAACAGTATATTCATTGCATATATTGCTAAAACTGTATTTCTATGAGATAATCCTAAACTTAATAGTTGGTGATGTAAATGGCATTTGTCCGGCATATATATTGGTTGATGTTTTAAACTTCTTCTTATTATTGCAAATAATGTATCTAAAATTGGTATTCCTAGTATTAGTATTGGAACAAATAGTGAAATCATGGTTGCAGTTTTAAATCCTAATAGTGATATTACTGCGATCATGAACCCCTGAAACATCGAACCTGAGTCTCCCGAAAATATTTTTGCAGGATAAAAATTGTGATATAAAAAACCTAGGGTTGAACCTAACATAATGAATGCTAGTGTTATGTTTAATGCACCCATTGTTCCTTTTATAAATGCTATTATTCCTATCGTTAAGTAAAATATTGCACATGTCCCACCAGATAATCCATCTAGTCCATCAATTAGATTGATTATATTTATACATCCTAGTATGAATAGAACTGTTAGTGGATATGATAAAATACCGAAATTTATGTATAATCCGAATAGTGTTACTTTGTTTAGCAAGATGTTGCCATAGAAGATTACTATACATGCTGCGATTATTTGACCAATTAGTTTTGTTTTCGCATCTAGTGGTTTTATATCATCAATTACTCCGGTTAGAATTATAATGAAACTTCCTATTAGTATTGAGTTCATTTGAATGCTTTGAACACCGAATAACATATAACCAAATAGAAATCCTAAAAATATTCCTAATCCTCCAAGTCTTGGCATTGGTTTAGTGTGTACTTTTCTTTTGTTTGGAATATCCATTGCCCCAATGTGGATAGCTATTTTTTTGATATAGAATGTTAGTGCTAGTGTGATTATTAAGCATGTTAATACTATGAATAGAATGTGCAATTGATTGTTGATATCTAGCATTTTATCACCACCTAAGTTAATTATATCATATTTTTACTTATTTCAACAAAAAAGAACAGGATATTAGTCTATATAATATATCTTTTCTAACATTATTCCTGTTCCTTCAGCTACACATGCAAGTGGATTTTCTGCTATTTTAACTGGTACTTTTAATTCTTCTTCTAATAGTTCTTTCAAGTTTTGAAGCATTGCTCCTCCTCCAGTTAGCATTATTCCATTTTCAATAATGTCAGATGCTAATTCTGGGGGAGTTTGTTCTAATACTACTTTTATCATTGATATAATTTTATTAACACTGTCTTTTAGTGCTTCTTCTACTTCATCACTTGTTATTGTAATGGTTTTGGGAAGTCCTCCGATTAGGTCTCTTCCTCTTATTTCTAATTTTTCTTTTTTTGTGCTTTTTACTGTTCCTATTTTAATCTTTATATTTTCTGCTGTTTTTTCTCCAATTAAAAGTTTGTATTTATTTTTTACATATTCTATTATATTTTCATCAAATGTATTTCCTGCTGTTTTTATTGAGGCACTTGTTACTATATTGCCTAATGAAAGAACTGCGATATCAGTTGTTCCCCCACCGATGTCTACGACCATATTACCAATAGGTTCTCCTATTTCTAAACCTGCTCCTATTGCTGCAACTTTAGGTTCTTCTTCAATGAATACTTTTTTTGCTCCTGTTCTTTCTGCTGCTTCTTTTATAGCGTTTTTTTCTACTTCTGTTATATTTGATGGACAGCATATTATTATCCTTGGTTTTACAATTTTATTTTTTATATTTATTTTTTTTAGAAGATAGGATAGTAGTGTTTCTACCATTTCGAAGTCTGCAATTACTCCATCTTTCATGGGTTTTATTGCCCTTATTTTTCCTGGTGTTCTTCCTAGCATTTTATTTGCTTCTTCTCCAAAAGCAATTGGTTTTTTGGTTTGTTCATCTATTACTATTACACTTGGTTCATTTACAATTATTCCTTCTCCTTTAACATAAACTAATATATTGACTGTTCCTAGATCAATTCCTATATCTTTATTAAACATATTAATATTCCTTTATATTCTCATTGAAAAATTTTTCCGGATCTATTAGTTTATTATTGCTATATAATTCAAAATGTAAATGATTTCCTAAATCTTGATTTATTGCATTGGTAGATGATGATGCTATTATTTGTCCTTGTTTTATTTCTTCTTTTTCCTTTACAAGTACGTCTTTTACACTTTGATAAACACTAATTAAATTATCATTATGTTTTATCTTTATAGTGGTTCCTGTTATATCATCTTTTGTTACTGACAGAACTTTTCCATCTTTAATTGCATTTACTTTAAATACTGTATCATTTATATAGTCTACTCCACTGTTTTGAATATAAGTATTTTCATAGTATATAATTGATTTTTCTTGTGTTTCTTTGTTTTGATAGTCATAAAATGTTTTTCCTACTTTTACTTTATCATCATTGTATGGTCTTACTACATTTTTTTGTTCTTCTTTTGTAACTGGCACAACATTATCAGTAAGTACTTCATACGAAACATATGTATAGTTTTCATTTATTTTGGAATCTACTACTGACATTGACCTCACTAGGGCAAAGCTAAGTAAACAGAATATACATATACTTGCAAATATAATTCCTTCTACTGTGTAGTTTCTTGTTATTTTTTTCATTATAAAATCACCTCATTAAAAGTTTTAACAATTAATGAGGTTTTTATTCATAAACTTAAAATATTTTTATAGTTGTTGCTATTTCATATATAAAGTTTGTAACTAAATATATTAAAGAAACTGCTAAAAAGAAGTAAAATAGTCGTGCTTGAAATACTTTGTTTTTTTTAAATATATTATTTATATTTATTGAGTCTAATGATATTATTACTAATATTGTTATTAAAAAGTATAGAGTTATTTTACCCATTTTCATACTCCTTGATTTGATTTATTCTTTTTATATATTTTTCTTGTTTGTTTTCTTTTGATGTTAAATATGTTTTTATAATTTGTTTTGTTTTGAATTTTGACATTTCTCCGGATAACGCTATTATATTAGCGTGATTGTGTTCTTTAGCAAGTCGTGCTTCTTTTTTATTTGATACTTTTGCACAGATTATTCCTTTCACTTTATTGCAGGCTATTGAGATGCCTATTCCTGTCCCACAAATGGCAATTCCTAAATCGGCTTTCTTTTCTTTTATTGTTTCTCCTAGTAGTATTCCATATTTTGGATAATCTACTGGTTCTTTGCTTGTTGTCCCTAAGTCTAATACTTCATAGTTTTGGTTTTTTAAGTATTTTTTCAATTCTTGTTTCATTTCATAGCCACGATGATCTGATGCTATTGCTATTCTCATTTTTATCACCTATATTTAGTATACTATTTTATAATAAAAAAAGATACTTTTTTGTATCTATTTGACATTTTCTCTTATCTCATTTAATATCTCTTTAAATTCTTTTTCTGTTTTACATGATGTTATTTTACTTTTATATTCTTTTATATTTGGTAGTCCTTTTATATACCAAAGAGCGTGCATTCTAATTTCTAGTAGTGCTTGTTTTTCACTTGTATATTTTTTTAAAAGATCATAGTGATGTTCTATCATATCTATTTTTTCTATATTTGTTGGTGGTTGTATTATCTTGTTGTTTTCTATGTATTCTACACATTCTTTTATGAACCATGGATTGCCTAGTGTTGCTCTTCCAATCATTATAGCATCACATTTTGTTTCCTCAAGCATTTTTTTGGCATCATATATTGTTTTTATGTCTCCATTTCCTATTACTGGTATTTTAACGTTTTCTTTTACTTGTTTTATTATGTCCCAGTTGGCTTTTCCACTGTAGCCTTGCTTTCTTGTTCTAGCATGTATAGCTATTAATGATGCCCCAGCTTGTTCTATTTTTTTTGATACTTCAACTGCATTTATATTATTTTCGTCCCAACCACTTCTTATTTTTACGCTTATTGGTGTTTTGGTATTTTCTACTACTGCTTTCACTATTTCATATATTTTATCTGGGTTTTTTAATAAGGCACTTCCTGCTTGAGATTTTAATGCTATTTTAGGGACTGGACATCCCATATTTATGTCTATTATGTCAGGATGATAATTATCTTCTATATATTTTGCTGCTTGAACGAATGAATCGACATCGTTTCCAAATATCTGAATACTTATCGGTCTTTCTGTTTCATTAAAATTTATTAAATCTATAGTTTTTTGACTGCCATATTTGATACCCATTGTGCTTATCATTTCTGAATATATTAAACCTGCATCCATTTCTTTTATAATTGTTCTAAAACTTATATTGGATATTCCAGCCATTGGTGCGAAAACTACTTTATTTTTAATTTCTAAATTTCCTACTTTAAACATATTTTTTACCTTTCTACCTTATATTTTTTTGCCTTTTACATAATAAGATTGTTCTGCGTCTTGTAAAACAACAAAATCATTTATATCTATATATGTTCCTGATTCTAGTTCTGATGATATATTCTTTTCTTTTTTATATTCGTTATTTTTTTTTGATAGTTTATATATTTTATATTCTATTTGTGTTCCAGTACGTCCTATTCCTTCATAATTAGAGAATGTATTTTTACTTACTGTTTTCCATTTTATTGGAAATACTAATTTTCCTTCTTTATTTTTATATGGTGTTGTGTTTTTAATTTGATATATTGTTTCTTGGTTATTTAATTCTTTTTCTACTTCATCTTTTAATAGTTCTGCTTCATATAAATTATTTTGATATAGATAATTTCCTAAGTCGTCTTTTATTATATAGTTGCCTGTATCTGTGTATGCTTCTGAATTATAATCGCAATTTTGGTAAGTATATTCAATTTCACTTTTATTTTTATAGATATGATAATGGTTTTCTTTTATATTGCATGTTTTATATTTAGTACAACCTGTTAGTGTTGTTGATGTAATTGCTCCTATTAGAAGTAATGCTATAGCTTTTTTCTTAGTATTTTTTGGATATAGTTTAATGTTTCTTATTGCTTTATTTTTCATATGTTCACCTCAAGTGCCTGTATTATAACATAATAATCTTTTTAAATCAACAAAAAAGACAATGTGTCTTTTATTTGTCTTCGTTTATAAAATTTTCTTCAACTGATTTTTCTATTTGTTTAGATATTTCTTCTTGTTCTTCTTCATCAATTATTTCTTCCCATTCATCTTCTTCTTCATCTACTGAAATGCGCATTTTTGTGTCTCCTACTATTTCGATTCCTAATTCTTTTTCTATGGAATATTCTATTTTTTCTCCATTTATTTCTACTTTTGTACAACTTGGTTGTTTTAGACTTCTAACAATTATTTCTTCTTGACTATTAGACTCTAGTTCTTTAGTTCTTTTTACATTTAGTAATTCACTATATGATATTGTTTGTTTTGATACAATTGTTTTTGTATCATTATCGTATGAGTACCAAATGTTTACGTCACAAGTCCCTTCCACTCGGATTTTATCATTTTCTTTTTGTCCTTTGAATTTATGGTTTATTACCCAACATCCAAGTATGGTTGTTGGATTTTCTTCTGGTGTTAATGTATAGTTGTTTGAAAATAATTTTTTACCTTTTCCTATTACTGCTTTTGTGACTATTTCTCTAAAACTGCCCACTATATCACCCCTCAATTTAATTTATGCTAATATAATGGTTTTGTTGACTTTTTTATTAATAAATATATACTGGGGTACCAATAGTTACCATTGAATATAGTTGTTGGGCATTGTAGTAAGGCATGTTAATACATCCATGGCTACCATTTGTTTTATATATTTTGCCTCCGAATGATGAACGCCACGTTGCATCATGTAAACCATATGCTGTTCCTTTAAATGCTATCCAGTAGTATACAAAACTTGCATAATCTTTTCCTCTTAAAGTTGTATTTCTTGCCTTATTTATTACCTTATATGTTCCTGTTGGGGTAGTGTTATTTATTCCTGTTACTACATTTGATTTTAATACTAATCTATCATTTTGGTAATATTTTAATGTTTGCATAGCAATTGATACTTCAATAAATGTTCCTTTATAGTTTGACTTTTCGTTTTTTGGATAAGTATATTTAGGCTTTGTTTTCTCCGCTACTGTAACATTTATTATTTTGTTCGTATTATTGCCGCTTGAATCTTCGACTGAATATTTTACTGTGTATTTTCCTGCTTTTTTAGTATTTACATTTGAAGTAACTTTAACTCTTTTAGTTATGTTCCCGTCAATATTATCTATTGCTTTATAGTTTGGAACTTTAAAGTTATCTCCGACTTGTTTTGTTATTTTAGTTTTTCCTTCAATTGTAAGTACTGGTGGTGTTGTATCTATTACCTTAACTTTTCTTTTTAGTTCTTTTTGTTTTTTAATTTTATTAAAATCTAAAGTATATCTTATTTCATATTCCCCAATAGCATTAATATTTAGATTTGATATGACTTTAACATCTTTTTCTTTATCTTTTTGATTCACTATAGCAATATATCCTGGTTCTTTGTATTCTTTTCCTACTTCAATGGTGATTGTTTCTTCACCATTGAGTTTAAATGTTGCCTTATTGAAATCATCTATCATTTTAAAATATACGCTTAACATTGTGGTTATTAGCAGCATTAAAATGATAGGTATAATTGAGAGTATTTTCTTTTTTTTATTGTCCATAGTTTCACCAATTATATAGTATCATATTTTTTAAATTTTACAAATACTTTTAAAAAAGAATATGCTATTTTACATATTCTCCATCTAAACTCCAAGTTTTTATATTTGTTATTTTTACATCTACTATTTGTCCAATTATGTCATTTGGTCCTTTTAAATTTACTAATTTGTTGGTGTCTGTATACCCCATTAACATATCATTCTTGTCACTTGGTCCTTCGACTAAGACTTTTACTGTTTTATTTAACAATTTTTTATTATTTTCAAGGGCATATTTATTTATTAACTCATTCAATTTATATAATCTTTTTTCTTTTTCTTTTATTGAAATGGTGTCTTGCATTTTTTCAGCAGGTGTTCCTACTCTTTTTGAAAATATGAATGTAAATGCTAGATCAAATTTGCATTTGTTTACTAAATCTAAAGTATCATTAAATTGTTCTTCATTTTCATTAGGAAATCCAACAATTATATCAGTTGTTATGGAAACGTTTGGTATTTTTCTTTTTATTTTATTAAATAGTGTTAAGTATTCTTCTTTTGTATAACGTCTTCCCATTAGTTTTAGTATTTCGTTGTTTCCTGATTGCACTGGTAAATGTATGCTTGGCATTATGTTTTCATATTTTGCTATTGTTTCAATCATATCATCTGTAAAATCCCACGGATGTGATGTTACGAATCTTATTCGATTGATATTTGTTTTTGCAACATCTACTAATAAATCTGTCATAGTATAGTTTATGTTTAAATCTTTTCCATACGCATTTACATTTTGGCCCAATAGTGTTACTTCTTGATATCCTTCTTTTACAAGTTGCTCTACTTCTTTTATTATGTCATTTGGTTTTCTGCTTCGTTGTTTTCCTCTTGTGTATGGAACGATGCAGTATGTACAAAATTTGTCACATCCATACATTATATTAACAAATGCTTTTACTTTACTATTTCTTGTTGTTGGTAAACCTTCGATTACTTTGCCTTCACAACTTTGTGCTTCTATTTTTAGTTCATGTTTTTTTAACGAAGCGTATACCAATTCACTTAATTGTTCTATATTATGTGTCCCAAGAACAAAATCCATCCATTTATATTTTTTTAATATTTCTTGTGCCACTACTTCTTCTTGGGCCATACATCCTGCAATTCCTACGATTAAATCTATTTTAGTACTTTTTAAATGTTTTGCTCTTCCTAGCATACCAAATACTTTATTATGTGCATTTTCTCTTATTGAACAAGTATTTAATAGCACAAGGTCAGCGTTTTCCATATTTTCTGTTTCTTCGAAACCCATTTCTTCAAGTATTGCTTTCATGTTTTCGCTGTCATGTTCATTCATTTGACAACCATATGTTTTTAAAAAGTATTTTTTGTTATTCACAATATTTTGATATTTTGATTCGTAATAATTTGTTTCTACTTCTTTGTTTGTTCTTTTCTTTGCTTCTTTTAAGTTTGGGATATTCATAATTCATCACTCCAGTTATAGATTATAAAAGAAAAAAGTAAATTAATCAAGTAATTTACTTTAAACGTCTTGTAATATACTATATACAATATTATCTAAATATTTTATTTCATTGTTTTGCACGTGATTTTTTATTTCTTCAAAATTTTTTGTAATAGTATTTACTATTTTTTCTACTTTTGGTAATAATTCTTTATCAACAAGATTGTCAATGATTATTTCCAAATTATTCATTTTAGAATAAATACCATAGTTATTACTTCTTATGTAATTTTCATATAATTTTTTAAAGGATATTAAATCTATATTATTGAATCTATTATCTTCGAGTATTTTTACTGTTGTATATATGTAATGTTCATTGATTGATTTATCTAGAATTGTTTCTCCTTTTTTATTCCTAATATTTGGAATAAAGTTTTTATTTTTTTGTAGTTGTTTTATTATTTCTAGAACTTCACGATAATTTTTTGTAACTAAAATATGTGCGAATGTTTCTCCTTGTTTGTTCTGATGGTTTACTTGCCATTCTTTATTTTTCATATGTTTTAAAACAACTTCATACCATCCTTTTTTTAACATTATCATTAGAATACTATCTTCATTTTCATTTATAAGATTGATATTCACTATTTTTTTTGATAATATTTTGTTTACTAATTCGACATGATTTTCATTTATCAAGTCGAATATCTGGGACGGTTCTTCTTCAACAACTTTCATTGTCACTTGTTCATCATAAAACATTATTTATTACACCTCTTTCACACGCGACAATTAAATATTTTACTAGTATTTTCTCATTTTGTCAAGTTTTGTTAAGAAACGATAGTGTAAAATGGATGTGGGAATAATTATTAAAATATAAAAAAAGAGAAAACACTCAAAATTTAAAACTGTTATATAATTAAATTGTAACAAAAAATATATACAGACCTTTGGTAAACACTAGAAGTGTAAAAGGTTTTAAGGAGTTGTTTTCTCAATGAATATAATATCATTATTTCAATCACTTGTTAACTATTTATCTAATATTTTAGAAAATAATTTGTTTTTGTCTGAAGTAGCAATAATTTGCTACTTATTTACGTAATAATTTAATTTTATTTTGTTCTTTAACAATTGAACTATTATAAAATTCTAAAAAAAGATACATTCTACTTATCTTTTTTAGAAAAATTACTTTTATTCTTTTTTACTAATTTATATACTTCTTCTTTTCTATAATCTTTTGTTGATTTTTTTAATCCTAATCTATTAAAATATTCTGTTAGCGGAATAGTAGCGAATAATTCTGGCATACCAAACCCAGTAGCTGATTTAAATACACTACCAGATTCTATATCTTTATAACCATCATCAATTTTTTTACAAATAAACGATTTAGTATATCCACTTTTCATAGTTAAAGAAAATTCTGTAGGTATTAATACTTCAACATAATAATAACCATTATATTTCATTATATCACCTCATACGTCAAATATTTTATATAAGAATATTTTAAAAGTCAAGAGATTGTGTTAATTCGATAGTGTAAAATGGATTTTTAGATAATATTTTTACTAATTTTTTTATTTTTGTTAGAAATATTCTACTTTGATTGATTTAGATCCTGATAATTCTTTAGTTATAATTTTATTCAATAATAATTTATTTAATTGTGTAATAATAGTGCCTTATATGAGCTGACTATCATTGACATTTCCAGTATATAACAAGTCTTTTCTAACACCTATACCAAAATTGCTACTTGTTTAATTTATGTTTCATTTCCTTCAATACTTTTTGTCACTACGTCAATATAAAAGGATTTTTTCTGCTCTCTAAATTTTAATTTTATTATCTTTTTTTATACATAACAAGTTCTGGATTTTTACCATCTTTTTCATAAGTACATATAAGAAGAAAATCCATGTTTGCCGCTATACCAAAACATCTATCTCCCCCAAATTCACATTCAAGTTCACTTCCAAGATAAGACGCTTTATCGTCAAGAAATTTAACTACATTACCATTAGGAAGTATATACTCAAGATTAATAAAACTGCCTGATAATACATTTAAATTTTCTATTTTGGGCAGTCCTTCAATACCTAGAATTGAATTGAATTCATTAATAATTTGATTTTTAAATTCTTCAAATTTTTCAATACCACCAATTTTAATATATTGCTTCCAAAAATCTAATGTGAAATTGCCATCTGAATAACACCATTTACAGTATTCTTCGTTAAAATCGCCATTGGTTTCTTTGCTAATATTACATTCTTCAAGATTCATTCCACAGCATTTACATACTAGTTGTTGAGGCGAACCTAAAAGAGTATTTATAGATACGTCAAAAAATTTTGATAATAGTTTTAAAGTTTCAATGTTTGGTATTGTTTCTCCATTTTCCCAACGAGATACAGCTTGACGAGTAACAAAAACTTTGTCCGCAAGTTCTTCTTGTGATAATCCTTTTTTTGTTCTTAAATCTAATATAATATCTTTTGTATCCATATAATTTTTCCTCCATTTATATTATAATGTATGAATAATTATAAAACAAGCAACGCTTTGTTGCTATTGGTTCTTCAAATTATTATTTTTATATTTAATATATATTCGATATTTCTAATTTATAAATATCACTCACTCATTTTACTACATTTTTCGAAGCAAATAAAAAATCACTTTATCAAATCAGTGATTCCATTTATAAAACTTGACTTTTAACAGTTCAAGTGAAACTCTTATGGTGCCAGTAAGGAGCAGGTCTAACAACAACTAAGCTAAAAGATGATAGTAAGTAATAAACTTAATTACTAACTAATTACATTATATAGCATTTTTTCCAACAAAAACATCATATATTTCCTTATATCGATATCCTAGTTTTGCATACGTTGAATCAGGCACAAGTATTCCTAATTCTATTAATTGGTCTATTAAAGTAGACACAGTATTTCTTGATACACCAGATTCTTCTTCTATTTCTTTTTTTGTAAAAACTATTTGGTGCATCATAGCAGGCATTATTCTATATACAGCATTACTATTTAATGTTTTTATTTTATCCATATCTCTATTATAAATATTTTTTATCATATTTATTTTAGAAATGTAATTATTACATTGTTCAATAATGCATTGTAAGAAAAATTTAATAAATCCTAACATATTACCTTTTCTGCTTTCATTTAAAAATTTATGATAACTAGGTTTATATAGTTCAATTACTTCTGATAAAAACAGAATTGGTCTATCATCAGTTAATTTAGCAAGTTGTATAGGAATAAGTGCTCTACCTAATCTACCATTTCCGTCACGATAAGCATGAATAGTTTCAAACTGAGAATGTGAAATAGCTAAATTAACAAAAAGTGGGTCGATAAATTCATCATTCATATATTTAAATAAATTATCCAATAATAATGGAACATCCTCAGGAATAGGAGGAATAAAAATTGCCTCTTCAATACCACAACCTTTAGGTCCTATCCAATTTTGAATTGTTCTAATCTTTCCAGGCTCTTTTTCATTACCTCTAACACTATCTAATAGTATTTTATGAATATGATTTACAAAATGAATATCTATTTTATTACTATTTTTTAAATACTCATTTGAATAGTCAATAACTTTTTTTAAATTTTGAATTTCTAAATTATCATCACTATTCGGCATATACTTTAAATAATACATTTCATCTTGTGATATTTGAGTTCCTTCTATTTGTGTTGATTTTAAACTTTCACTTAAAATAATAGAATCAAGAAAAAAACATGAATCAAACTCAATGTTTTTCAAGTATGATTTATATTCTCCATATTTTTCATTAGCTTCTGAAATTAATTTTAGCAATTCTTTATCTATATTATACTCGATTGGTAATTCTTTTACTTTAAATGGTTCCATTTTCATCACCCAATTAAATATTAACATATCTAACTATAAAAGTAAATAAAAATGCACAATATTTTAAAATTATTGTGCATTTTTGCATTTTTTTGACATTTTTTGCACAATTTAAGTGCATTTATATAAAGTTCGAATAGTTCGAACAGATTCTCCAATGGTGGAGATGAGGAGAATCGAACTCCTGTCCAAAAGCAAACTAATTTAAACGTCTACAAGTTTAGTTGATTAATATTTTTCATTACTTACAGAATAACCAACAATTAAATAAGTAACTATCTTACTTATATTCATCACTATTCGTAAGAAAAATAGTAATATAGTCTGCTGGGTATTACCCTTAAATATTCCCACAGACTAGGAATATAGAAGAGTTTTGCTTTTTATTTTAAGCAAATGCTAAATTTCTGTTTCCAGTTATATTTAATTGTGCATTTAAAGATTGCCATCTACTTGCAGTTTAAATCGTATTACTCCTGTCGAAACCATATCATCCCCATTGAGCAAATTATATCACAAATGTGCAATTTATTCAATGATTTTTTGATATTGTTTATCTGCTTTTATTAGATTATCCTTTTTTAGTCTAAAGTGTGCAAATTCTAATGTAACTTTATTTTTCTTGCAGATGGTGTCTATGTTATATATGCTTACTTTTATTTTTTGATATTTTTCTTTTGGCACCATTTCATTTAAAGCAAATTGGTGTTGTTTTTGTATTTTTTCATTTTTTTGTGATAATATAATTGTTTTTTTTAGTTTATTAAAATAACTTTTTACTTTGCTTAACTCATAATATAGTGAATAGTAAAATTCTGCTTTATCATTGATATTTTTATTTATGTATATAGCTGGATTTGTTCCTTTCACATGGGAACATGCTCTTATATTTTTATCTAATGATTCTTCTAATACTAAGTATACTCCATAATTGTTTAATAGTTTAGTTATTTCTTTGATTGTGTTATTATTTTCTTTTTCTTTTATTTCTTTTAGAAGTATTATTAAATTTTTAGAATTATAAGTTTTTACTTCTTGTCTTTTGGCTAAATTATCACATCTTTTTATCCAAACAAATGTTGATTTCTTATCTTTTATTTCTTTTTGTGATATTATTTTATTGTCAAAGTATTCTTCAAATTGATCAAATGTTCTTAGATTAATGTATTCTAAAAGATTTATTGCATTTGTTACATATGAAGTTTTATCTTCTAATTCAATCCACCCTAGTTTATATATTTGTTTTATTTTAAATGTTTCTAAATAGTTTTTTATTTCTTTTTCATTCTGAAATTTATTAATTAAATAGTTATACATCCTTTTTTTTGATTCTACTTTCATTATATAGTTTGGTTCTATATCTGTTAAAAGACTTATTGCAATCATTAAATCAACTGATATTTCTGTTGTTTCATTTAATATTTCATTCATGTGTTTTTGAGTAATGCCTAGTCTTTGTGCAAAATCTACTTGTGATATTTTATAAATTTCTAAGTATTGTTTTAGCAAGGTTCCAAAGCCGCTCATATTATCACTTCCTATATATATAATAACATGTTGGGTTTATATATGCAAATAAAAAGAACTATAATTATCTATCTTTTAGTTCTTTATTTATCCTTCTTTGAATGTCTTTTTCTTTTAATGTTTCTCTTTTATCATAGTTCTTTTTACCTTTGCATAGTCCTATGAGTACTTTTACTTTATTTTTTTTAAAATATATTTTTAATGGAATGAGAGTGTATCCTTCTTTTTCTATTTTGTCTCTTAATTTTAATATTTCTTTCTTATGTAGTAATAGCTTTCTATTTCTTGTTTCTTCTTTTATGAATACTCCGGTTTTATCATATGTTTTTATAAACATATTTATTACATAGACTTCATTTTTTCTAATAATTGCATAACTATCTTTGATGTTACATGTTCCTTGTCTTATAGATTTTACTTCGTTTCCTAGTAGTTCTATTCCACATTCATATTCATCTTCGATAAAGTAGTCGTATTTTGCTTTTCTATTTAGTATTTCCATTTTGTTTTACCTTTTTTACTTTGTTATCAATTTTTTTTATTGGTTCAAAGTCTATTTCATAGTTTTCAGGATCACTTCTTGTTAATGTTACTTCGATTGTGTCTCCAAGACGATATATTTTATTAGTTCTTTCTCCGATGATTATTTGTAGTTCTTCATCGTAATTATAATAATCATCCATTGTTTCAAATCCCATTCTTCCTTCGACTAAATTATCTAGTTCTATAAACATTCCATTTTTAGTGAAACCATTTATTTTTCCTATAAATTGTTCTCCAATATTATTTTGCATGAATTGAGCCATTCTATATTTATTTGCTTGTTTTTCACATTTTTCTGCTGATATTTCTTGGTTTGATGAGTGAATTGCTATTTCTTCTAATTTTGATTTATATAGATCTTGCATTAGTTTATCAAATTCACCATTTAGTATTAAATGTAATACTCTGTGAACTGTTGTATCTGGGTATCTTCTTATTGGACTTGTAAAGTGTGTATAGTATTCTCCTTTTCTTGAATCTACTCCAATTCCAAAGTGTCCTTCTTTTTGTGTGGTATATTTAGCTTTTGCCATGCATCTTAAAATCATTTGAATAAATATGTCTTTATTTTCTTTTGTTTCTAATTCTTTTAGAATTTTTTGTATTACTTTTGGGTCTGCCATATTAACTTTAATATTTATGTCTACTCCATATGTTTTCAGTATAGTGAGAGTATTTTTTAATCTTTCTTCATCTGGATACTCATGAATACGGTATATTGATTCTACTCCCATGTTGTATATATATGTTGCTACTGTTTCATTAGCTGCTAGCATAAAGTCTTCGATTAGAGTTTCTCCAGTATCTTGTAATCTTAATTCAATGCTTTCTACTTCATTGTTTTCGTTTATATTTATTTTTTTTTCAGGAAGATCGAAGTTTAGCATTCCTCTTTTTTCTCTTGAGTTTCTTAGTATTTTTGCTAGTTCTTCCATTTTATTTAGTGCTTCAACATATTTTTCATAGTCTTTTTCTACTATGTTTTCATTTAGTATTTTGTTTACTTTTTTATATGTCATTTGAATATTTGAATGAATTATACTTTTAAATATATCAAATGTTATTAATTTACCTTGTTTATCAAATTCCATTTCGCATGATAGTGCTAGTCTGTCAACATCTGGATTTAAGGAACATATTCCATTTGATAGTTGTGGTGGATACATTGGGCTTACTACTCCTGGCATGTAGACACTTGTTGCTTTTTCTCTTGCTTCAAGATCTAATTTTGAATTTTCTTTTACATAGTTTGTTACGTCTGCTATGTGGACTCCTAGTTTATAGTTGCCATTTTCCAAAATATCAATCGATATAGCATCATCAATGTCTTTAGTATCATCGCCATCAATTGTAAATATCATTTTATCTCTTAAATCTCTTCTTCCATTAAAATCTTTTTCTAATACTGATGCTGGTATGTAGTCTAGTTCTTTTAGTGATTCTTCAGTGAATCCTATTGTGAAATTATTAGCATATAGTATTTTATTTTCTTCCAATTTTGGTGCATTTTTATGACCAATTATAGTGTCTAAGGTTGCACGATAGTACTTTCCTTCTTTTGTTTTATCTATTTTTATACCAATTAGCATTCCATCTACTATTTTATCATCTAAATTTATTTTATACATGTCTTTGCCTATGACAGCATATCTTTCTTTATTGATTGTTTTTACTTCTGCAATTATTCCTTTCCTTTCTATTATTTTTTTAATAGTTCCTGTATTATTATTAAAGTCGGTTATTCTTGCTAATACTTTGTCTCCTTCAAAACATGTTTTTTTGTACTCTTTATTTATATTTATTGTTTTATTATCATATGATACATAGCAATCACCATTTCTTTTGATGTGAAATATTCCTTCGACAAAAGGATTAAGGGTATAGTTATCTCCTCCAACACAATAAATTAATTTTTTTTCTTTTAGTTCGTCTATTGTTTCTAAAAATTGTTCATATGTATAATTTGTGTATCCACTTTTTTTATAAATATCTTTTAGGTTAATCGCGTTGTTTCTTGATACTTCTAATATATCTAGTATTCTTTCTTCCATATTTATCACCTGTTTATATAATACCACAAAAAAAACAGAATTACATCTGTTTTATCTAATAATACTAAATAAATGAAATTACAGTACATATTATTACGAATAATAGACCTAGTACTAATGTGGTTCTACTTATTACTAATTCACTACCACGTTCTTTTCTATTTTTGAATAAATCGCTTGTTGAACCACTAAAAATTGCTCCAGCATCGTCTGATTTACCGCTTTGTAATAATACTAATATGATTAATAAAACGCAAATTACTAATAATGCTATTTCTAATATTGTCATAGTACGCCTCCTAAATAACTAAGAGTATTTTAACATATTTTTTGTTTTAAATCAATAGTTTTATATAAAACCTATCAACCAAAAGTAGAGATAGAGACTTACTATTATTATGGATGGAATTATATATGTTACTTTTGAAATGCATTTTGTTCTAATGTTTTGAATAAAACTTATTATTATAAATATTAAACCTAAAAAAAGAATTGTTGTCGTATTATTATCTATTATATTATATATTGGAGATGTTTTATAGATAATATCTGCGAATGATAAAATTGCTAAATTGAATAGATTGCTTCCCACTATGTCTTGTAGTGCTAAATCATAGTTATCAATGCTTATAAGAGTATAAAATGTTATAACTTCTGGAAGACTTGTAGTTATCCCTAGCAGTATTGCTCCGATTGATCCACTTGAAAATGATGGATGAGATTGTGCTATGTTATTAACAAATGTTGTTAATAAGACACTTGATGCTATCATGAGAATTGAAGTTATTAATAATTTTCCCTTGATATTTTTTATTGGTTTTAAGTCTATTTGGATTTGTTCTTCTTTATTTTTTGGTAATAGTTTTATATAAATAAAATATAGTATGATAATGATAATTGTTGGGAGACCTATATTTAGGATTGTAATATTTATTTTTTCTTGTATGAACATATAGATTACTAAATAGTTTATTATTAAAATTAGATAGGTTAAATAATTGGTTTTCGTGGTTTTTGTTGTATATATTTTCTTTATAAATATTATATCTAAAAGTGCTGTTATAAATATGTTAAAGAGATTACTTCCTAAAATGTTGCCGAGCGATAATAAAGGGTTTTTTAATAGTATTGATGATGTACATGTTATTAATTCTGGTAATGCTGTTACTCCCGCTAGGAGTAGACCTCCAATTACTGCTTTTGATATGGTGCTGGTCTTGCTTAGATTGTCTGCATATATCGATAGTTTAATGCTTAAGTATATTGTTAAGAATGCAAATATTAAAAAAAATATCTCGTTCACTGTAATCACCTATTAATTTATATGTTGACGTGTAACGAAATATTTTAAAACTATAAATTTTCTTCTATTCTTAGAAGTCTATTGTATTTGCATATTCTTTCTCCACGAGATAGAGAACCGCTTTTTATGTAAGGAATTCCTAAACCTACTGCAAAATCGCTTATAAATGTATCTTCTGTTTCTCCACTTCGATGGGATAATATCATATTTATGTTATTTTGTCTGGCTAGGTTTATAGTGTCTAGCATTTCACTTATTGTTCCTATTTGATTAGCTTTTAAAAGAATGAAATTGGTTGATTTATTATCTATTCCTTTTTGCAATAAGTTTTTGTTTGTTGTATATAAATCATCTCCAACTATGTTTGTGTTTAGTTCCTTAGATAGTTTGGAAAATCCTATAAAATCTTGTTCTTCAAGCGGGTCTTCGATTGAGAAAATTGGGTATTTTTTTACTAATTCTTTATACATCTCTATCATTTGGTCTTTTCTTTTGTATTCGTCATCTATTAAGTACATTTTTTTATTTCTATCATAAAATGATGTGGCTGCAATGTCTAATGAAATTAATACATCTTCTCTTGGCTGATACCCTGATATTTCTATTGCTTTAATGATGGTATCTAGCGCTTCTTTATTGTTTTTCAGATTTGGAGCAAAGCCTCCTTCATCTCCAACGTTTGTGTTATAACCTTGACCTTTTAGTATATTTTTTAGGTTATGAAATATTTCGCTTGCTATTTGAAGTTGTTCTTTTACTGTTTTTCTATTTATTATAATCATGAATTCTTGAAATTCAATTTTATTATCAGCATGCATGCCTCCATTTAAAATGTTAAACATGCAATAAGGTATTTGTTTATTGCTCCCTATGTATTGATATAGTTCTTTATTTTCTTTTTGTGCACATGCTTTTATGTATGCTAATGATACTGATAGAATAGCATTTGCACCAAGATTAGTTTTATTTTTAGTATTATCTAATTTTATTAGTAATTCATCTAATTCTTTGAAGTTTTTAAAATCTTTATTTATAATATTTTCTTTTATTATAGTGTTAACATTGTTTACTGCTTTTAACACACCTTTCCCTAGGTATCTTTTTTCGTTGTCACGTAATTCTAATGCTTCATTTGAACCAGTCGAGGCACCACTTGGAATGCTTGCTCTTCCTATAATGTTTCCTTCGATTGTTATATCTGTTTCTACTGTTGGCCATCCTCTAGAGTCTAATATTTCTCTTGAAATGACATTTATTATTTTCATATCATCACCTATCCTTGTGAATATTATATAATATTTTTTGTATAAATAAAACTTTTTTATTGATTTTGGAAAGAAAAAAAGTTATTATAGTAGTATAATAATATAATGAAGGATGAGTGATAGTATGAAAATTGTTATTCTTACACCTGAACAATTTGATAATTTTTCTGATAATCATCCACTTCATACTTATTATCAGACTTCTATGTATGGGAATTTGATGAAAAAGAATGGTTTCAAAGTAGAATATTATGGTTTTGTTGATGGTTCTAATATGCTTATTGGTGCTACTTTGATGCTTACTAAAAAGTTATTTTTTGGTCATAAGTATGCCTATGCTCCGCGAGGTTTTTTGATCGATTATGATAATAAACAACTTATTACTGAGCTTTCTAGAAAATTAAAGAGGTATTTAGCAAAAAGTAATTATGTATTTTTAAAGATTGATCCTCCGGTTGTTGCTAATAAGCGAGATAAAGATGGTAATATTATACCAAGTCCTTATCAAAATGATATAATTATATTTTTGCAAAATAACGGGTATAGTTATTTTGGTGATAATAAGTTCTTTGGTACTGAAAAACCAAGGTGGAATGCTATTTTGAAGGTTACTGGTTCTGCTGAATCTTTATATAAAAACTTTGACAGCAATATTAAAAATAAGATTAGAAAAGCTCAATCTAGAGGTGTTGAGATAGTTCAAGGTAATCATAATGATATGGAGATTTTTTATAGTTTTGTTTATAAAAAGCATTATAGAAAATTGAATTATTATAAAGATTTTGGAGAGTTTTTTGGTGATAAGTTTGAACTTTATTTTGCTAAGCTTAATACTGAAAAGTATTTAACTAATATTAAGAAGTTGTATGAGGATGAGATAACTAATAATGAGGATATTAATTTTAGAATACAAGAAGCTGGCAAGAATAATAAAGTTGATAATAAACTTACTAATTCTAAGCTTACTTCAGATAAGTTACTTGCTACTTATAAAAAGGAATTGGAATATGCTTCGTCTCTTTTTGAGAAGAATCCACAAGGTATTATTATTGGGGCAACAGGGGTTATTATTGAAAAGTATGGAGTGGAACTTTTAATAGAGGGTTATAATACTAAGTATGGGCTTTATTATCCTAATTTTTTGCTTAAATGGCATATTATTGAAAAATATGCAAAGCTTGGTGCTGTTTATTTTCATTTGAATGCTATTACTGGTTATTTTGGTAATAATAATAAATTTAAAGGCCTTAATGAAATGAAACTTGGTTATAATGCAGATGTTGTTGAGTATATTGGAGAATTTGACTTAGTTATTTCTCCTGGACTTTATAAGTTTTATAAAACTTCAAAATTAGGAAAAAAGAAAAATAGAATGAATTAAAAAAATAGACTTCAGGGTCTATTTTTTATAAGTTAAATCTAAAGTGACAAATATCTCCATCTTGCATCAGATATTCTTTTCCTTCAATTCTAAATTTTCCTTTTTCTTTTACTTTTGCTTCATCACCATATTCTATTAAGTCTTTGTATGCAATTACTTCTGCTTTAATAAAGCCTTTTTCAAAGTCTGAGTGAATTATTCCAGCGCATTCTTTTGCATTCATTCCATCTTTGTATGTCCACGCTTTTACTTCTTGTGGTCCACATGTAAAGTATGTTTTTAATCCTAATAGTGAATATGTTGCTTCGATTAGTTTGTCTAAACCGCTTTGATCTATTCCTAAGTCTTTTAACATTTCATTTTTATCTTCATCATTTAATTCTGATAATTCTGATTCTATTTTAGCAGATACTGTTATTACTTTTGCTTGTTCTTTTTCTGCATATTCTTTTAATTTTTTAACATAATCATTTTCTATACCTATTTCGTTTTCATCAATATTTGCTAAGTATATATGCGGTTTTAATGTTATAAAATTAAATGATTTAATGGCTAATAGTTCTTCTTTTGTGTATTGTATTAGTCTTAATGGAATGTTTTTTTCTAATGATTCTTTTGATTTTTGAAGGGCAGATAATTCTATTAATGCTTCTTTATCTTTAGTTGTTTCTGCTTTTTTCTTAATTTTGTCTATTCTGTTGGTAATTATTTCTAGATCTGCTAGTGCTAGTTCTAAATTAATTATTTCAACGTCTCTTATTGGATCAACGCTTCCTTCAACGTGGGTTATTTCTTTATCATTAAAGCATCTTACTACTTCACAAATTGCATCTGTTTCTCTTATGTGTGATAAAAATTTGTTTCCTAATCCTTCACCAAGTGAAGCTCCTTTTACTATTCCTGCAATGTCTACAAATTCAAATGTAGCGGGTTTTACTTCTTGTGGCATATATATTTCTTCTAGTGGTTGTAATCTTTTATCTGGGACTGTTACTATTCCAACGTTTGGGTCTATTGTTGCAAATGGGTAGTTTGCTACTAATATACTTTTTTTGGTTATTGCATTAAACAGTGTTGATTTTCCAACATTTGGTAGTCCTACTATTCCTGCTTTTAAACTCATTTTATCTCTCCTCGTGTTATAATGTTGGATATACTTTTGGTCCTAATGGCAAGCCAATTAAATACCATGAAATTATTATTAATATCCAAGCTAATGTCATCCAAATAAAGTATGGCATCATTAGTTTTATACCATCACGTATTCCGAATGATTTTTCTTTGTCTTTATTATATATGTTTAGGTAACCAAGATATACAATGAAGTATGCTAATAATGGTGTTATTCCATTTGTCATGGATTCTGCGGCTCTAAATATAAATTGTGAGAATTGCGGTGATATATTTAGTTGCATCAACATAGGTACCATTACTGGTGATATTATTGTCCATTTTGACATTGATGTTGGCATAAATATATTTGCTATAGCAATTATTACTATTGATATAATTAATAATGCTAGGCCTGATAGTGGTAACATTTTTAAGAAGTTGGTTAAGGCCACTACTATAATTGTTGGAATGTTTGTTTCTTTAAATATTGATATGAATTGTGATGCAAAGAATATCATTAATAAAAGCATTCCAAGTGATGATAGTCCTTCACTAGTTTTTTCTATTAAATCTTTATCATTTTTTATAGTTTTTGCTCCTATTCCATAGGCAATTCCTGTTATTATAAAGAATAGTGCTAGCATATAAGTGAATCCGTCTTGGAAATATGAATTTTCTCCGAATAGTTGATCTACATATGCTGTTTCGTTTAAATCTAGTAGCATCCCTGATAATGGTAGGCCTGGCACTATCATATAAAGGAATATTAGCACTACTATTACTGCTGATATTTTAGCATATTTACTACCTTTCTTTTCTCTTTCTTCTTCTTTTATTTTCTTTTGTTCTTCATATTGTAAATCTAAGTATTCAATTTCTTTTGTTTTTCCTAATTCATCATGTTTTTTAGAGACGTATCTTCCTAATTTTTTTACTATAATTTTTTCTGTTATTATTGTTCCTACTAATGCAAGTAAGATACATGTAGGAAACATTATATAAAGATTTGATGTCATTCTAACATAGAATGTTTCATCTATTAATCTTGCTGCTTTCATTGTATATGGTATTAGATTAATATCTATTGAACCTACAAAAAAGCTTATGCTGTATCCAAATGCCACTCCAGCGAATGCTGTGGCTACTCCTGCTAGAGGATTACGTCCATTAAATAAGAATAATAATGCTCCTAATGGGATTAAGAGTGCATAACCTACTTCATTTATTATACTTGAAAATATTGCAAGTATCATTATTAAGAATGTTATAAATTTAGGGTTGAATTTACTTAATCTTCTTTTCATAAATGATTGAATTAATCCGGTTGCTTCTGATACTTTTATTCCTATAAGTGTTATGATAAGTGTTGAAAGGGTAGTAAAACTTATGAAATTAGTAGCAGCATTTGATATCATATTTTTTACTCCATCATAACTTAACATATTTGTTACTGTTATTATTGTTTGTTCTAATTTATTTGTTTGTGTGTTAATTGTATTATATGTAACTGAAATATTTAAAAGTGATAGTATTGCACTTAATACTATGACTACTGCAATTAGAACTATAAATTCTGTTAATGGGTGTAATTTTATTTTTTTTTGTTTCTTTGTCCTTGCCATCTTAGTCCTCCACTATCTTTTTTAATTTTTTATTAAATTCTATTCTTGGTATCATAACTTCTCTTTTACAATTTAAGCATTTTATTTTTATATCAGCACCAAGTCTTGTTATTTCCCAAAGATTTGTTCCACATGGATGTTGTTTTTTCATTATTACTTTTGTACCTATTATATATTTTTTATTTTCCATTTCTTACCTCTAATATGTTGTATGGAATAGATATTTTAGAGTTATCATATTCTTCTTTTATTATCATATTAATTGTTCTTTTTGCTGAGTATCTTTGGTCTTTTTTGGCATTATATGTGATTCTATATTTTATGCAAGATTCTGAAAAACTTTGTAGTCCTAAAATTTTGAAGTCTTTTATAGAATTTTGAAGTTCTTTTTCTATTCTTATTTTTACTTTTTCTAGCATTTCTAAAACTTTTTGATTGGGTGTTTCATATGGAAATGGCAAATCTAAAATAATTGTTGGTTGTTCCTTTGAACAGTTTTTGACTTCTGATATGTTTCTATTTGCTATGGTAACTAAATCAGAATCAAACGTTTTTATTCTAGTTGATCTTAGTCCTAGTTCTGTTACGTATCCTTGATATTTATTAATTTCGACTTCATCTCCGACATCATATTGGTTTTCTATTATTATAAAAATACCAGAAAGTACATCTTTCATGATGTCTTGCAGAGCTAATCCTATGACTACTGATACTACTCCTAATCCTGCGATTATTGCTCTAACATTTATTCCTAGGATTGTTAATAGTTTTAATATTAAGAATATTATTATTGTGTATTTTGAAATATTTATTATCAATTTTTTAATTGTTTGTTGTTTTCTATTTATTTTTTCTTGGTTTGTTGATAGAGATTTTTTTATAATTATATATATTGTCAATCCTATTATTATGAATAGTATTAATTCATGAATATTGTTTTTTATTAAAAAATCAATAAATTTCATTTTATCACCCACTTATATAATTCATTATTTCTAATATTCTGTTTAAATCGTTATCATTTTCATATGATATCTCAATTTTTTTATTATTTAGTTTTACTTTTGTTCCGAAGTATTCTGATAATTGTTTTTCTAAATCTATACACTCATTTGATTTTTCTTTATGTTGTTTTGTTATTTTATTTTTTCTTTCATATTCGTCACTGTTTGAAGATAGTTGCTCTAATTGTCTTACACTTAGATTATCTTTGATTGTTTTTGCCGCTAATGTTTCTATTTTTTCTTTATCTTCTAGCTTTGATAATACTCTGGCATGACCCATTGTTATTTTGTTAGTAATAATTAGGTCTTTGATTGATTCTGGAAGATTTAGTATTCCTAGAATGTTTGTTATGTGACTTCTTGATTTACCTACTTTTTTAGCTAGTTGTTCTTGGTTTAGGTTTAGTGTTTGCATTAAGTTTTTGTACGCTTCTGCTTCTTCAATGGGATTTAAGTTTTCTCTTTGAAGATTTTCTAATACTGCAATTTCCATCATTTGTTCATCTGTAAAGTCTCTAATTATTGCTGGTATTGTTTCTTTGCCCGCTAATTGAGAAGCACGATATCTTCTTTCTCCAGCTACTATTTCATAACCTTTGATGCTTTTTTTTACTATTATTGGTTGAATTACTCCATGTTCTTTGATTGATTCTGCTAATTCTTGAAGTGATTCTTCATCAAATATTTTTCTAGGTTGATATGGATTGACTCTTAAGTCAGATAGTTTTAATTCTTTTACTTCGTCTAATTCTACTGTTTCCATTATTTTTTCTTCAACTTTGTCGTAATTAATATCTTCAATGTTGAATAGTTCTTCTAGTCCTATACCTAGGGCTCTTCTTGGTTTATTATTTGTTTCCATTTGCTTCAATCACCTCTTTGGCTAAATTTAGATATGCTTCTGATCCCCTACTTTTCGGATCATACGCTATTATTGGTTTTCCATGTGATGGGGCTTCTGTTAATCTGATTAATCTTGGAATTATTGTATTATATACTTTATCTTTAAAATATTTTCTTATTTCTTCGACTACTTCTAATCCTAAGTTTGTTCTCACATCTAGCATTGTTAATAGTACTCCTTCGATTGCTAAATTAGGATTTAGATTGGCTTGAGTATACATTATTGCTTTTAGTAATTGAGTAATTCCTTCTAATGCAAAGAATTCACATTGTACTGGAATTATTACTGAATCTGATGCTGTTAGCGCATTTGTCGTTATTATACCAAGTGATGGAGGACAATCTATTATTATGTAATCATATTGGTCTTTTATTTTATTGATATGATATTTTAGTTGTTCTGATTTTGATATGTTTGATTCTTTATGTTCTAACTCTATATCTATTCCTGCGAGGTTTATATTTGCTGGAAGTACGTATAGATTTTTGTATTTGGTTTTAACTATAGTTTCTTCGATAGTTGATGTATCATTTAAAACATTGTAAATACTTTTTTCTATTTCTCCTTTGTTTATACCTATGCCTGTTGTTGCATTACATTGCGGATCTAGATCTATTAATAGAACTTTTTTATTTAATAATGCTAATGATGCAGAAAGATTAATACTTGTTGTAGTTTTTCCTACTCCACCTTTTTGATTTATCAAAGATATTACTTTTCCCATTTTGTTACCACCTATTTCTTTCTTTATACTATATATATTCTATCAAAAATTTCTTTGTTTTTAAAGTTATTTTTTATGTTTTTATTTTTATATTAAAAAATGCCTATATCAAGGCATTAAAATTTATTTTT
>JAEDJI010000033.1 GCA_016296435.1 Bacilli bacterium
ATAATTCTTACTCTTTTACTTGTAATAATTATTTATAAACTCTTTGTAGGCAAGCTCATCTAATTTTAAATCGACTTTTTTTAATTTTTTGTCTTTGTATTTTTCTTTTATTAGTTTATTTGATAGATACGTTAATAATTTAGGGTTTCTTACTAATAATGGTCCAATTGTATATGTTCCATAAAAGTTTTTATAGTTATATCCATCACATTTTATAGAAGTTCCTTTGATTTTTACAGGTAATAAGATAGGGTTATCTGTTTCTATTTTATTGTTGTGATTTTGAAATCCTATTATATTTTCTTTTATTAAACTTGTTTTAAATAGTCCTTCGTTTACTACTCTTTGATCTGTTTTTATGGTTTCGTAATTAAATATATTTAGTCCTTCGATTTTTTTATCATTGTTATGAATAGTTTTGCCAAATAACTCAAAACTATTACCTGTTGCTATTATGAACTTATTATTTTCTATGTAATCTTTTATTTCTTCTTTATATTGCTTTAAATGGTTTAGTGCTATCAATTGATTTGTTTCTGTTGCACACCCTATGTAGATTAAGTCTATATTACCTAGTTCTATGTTATCGTTTATTGATCTTTGTATTATGTTTGTTTTTATATTTTGTTGTGTTAGATAGTATTCTATTGCTTTTATATTACCAGATTCACCATATAAGTTCATTAAATCGTAGTATAAGTGCAAAATATTTATTTTATTGTTCATTTTGTTCACCTCTTATTGAGTTATTGAAAGGATGCACATAATCAAAGTTTAGTATTGCATATATATTTGATTTAGTATTTTTCTTTATGTAATTGGTTGCATCTTCTATTTCGTTAAATGTTATAATTTTCTTTTTGTCTATGTTTGCATATTTTAGTCTTGTTGCAATGTTTTGCTTATCTCTTCCTATGCATATTACTTTTTCTAAGTTTTCATCGTTTAATAGTTCAAAATCCACATCATACATCCATGACATGTCGTTGAATTGATATCTTCTTGAAATTTCTTTCCATCCAATGACTACTACTTTTTTATCATTTTTTCTTTTTATGTTTAATAGTGATTGGTTAAATGTTGTTGCATTTTCGTTTTTATTGTTTATTATAGTAATTTTTCTGTTTTCTATTTTGTATTCATTGTATATTTTTTGATTTTTAAATATATTGTTTAGAGTTTTTTCCATTTTTTCTTTGTCTAGGTTGTATTGGTCTGCTGTTGCAAAGGATGCTGTTGTGTTATAAATAGAGAATAGTATATTATATTGTGTTTTTATTTTGTATTTATTGTTTATTATAAAATAGTTTTTATCATAGTTTATGTTTGTTACTTTATAATCTATTTCTGGTCTTTTGAAATTGCATTTTTCACAGTAATAGTCTCCATTTTCTTCGAATGTTTTATAGTTATATTTTAGTTTGGTATTGCATATTGGACAGTAGTAGATGTTAAGACTTTTAAATAGGTCTTTTTTATATGAATATTTATTTTTTTCTATACCATAGTAAATTATTTTATTTTCTTTATTTTGTAATTGGAATTTTCTAAGGTATGGATCGTCACCATTTATTATTAGGATCATGTCTTTTGTTATACCTTGGTTTATTTTATCAAAAACTAAGTCAACATTTCCTTGTCTGGGTGGTTGATCTCTACAAATGTTTGTTACCACTAGAATTTGTGGTTTTATATCTTTAAATAAGATATTCAAGTATCTTTCATCAATTTCTAGTATTATTATGTCTTTTTTTATTTCACCTTTTAGATTTGAATTGTCTATTAGAGTGGTTGTTATTCCGCTTACTAGATTTGCTCCAGAATCATTATGACATACAGTGTATCCTTGTTCTTCAAATATTTTTCTTATAATTGCAGTAGTGCTTCCTTTACCACTTGAACCAGTTACTGCGATTATTTTTTCTGGCAGTTTGAATTTTTTTGTTAGATTTTTATCTATTTTTAAAGCGTATTCTCCGGGAAGAGTTGATCCTTTATTTACTATTTTTCCTATTAAGATTAAAATTTTTCCTATTATTATGCTTATTGTTTTCATTCATATCACCATTTTTAGTATACCACGGATATGTTTTAACATAAAGATTTTGAATTAAAGTTTATAATTTTATTGTTTTTATTTTACAATTAGTGTGTCTATTTTTATTTATAAACTTTTAAATATTTATTATACGTGGTATACTAGTTTATAGAAATTGAATGGGAGATATTTATGAGAAAATTATCGTTTGAAAAAGGAGCTTTCATTGCAACGTTTTGTATATTTTTATCTAAGATTTTAGGTCTTTTGTATGTAATTCCTTTTTATGCAATTATTGGAGAACAAGCTGGAGCTCTTTATAGTTATGCTTATATTATTTATGCAATATTTTTATCTATTTCTACTGCAGGAATTCCTACAGCGATAAGTAAGCTTACTAGTGAATATGAAACTCTTGATATGAAGGAAGCTAAGACTAGAATGTTTTATATATCTATTAAGTTTATTAATTATTTATCAATTGTGGTATTTTTGTTATTAATGATTTTTGCTCCGGTTATTGCTAAGTTTATTATTGGTGATGCTACCGGTGGTAATACAATTGATGATGTCAGTTTGGTTATTCGTTCGATATCATTTGCAATACTTACTGTTCCTTATCTTTCTGTTGCTCGTGGTTATTTACAAGGTCATAGATATCTTTCTGTTACTTCGTGGAGTCAGGTTATTGAACAGTTGGTACGTGTTTTAGTAGTGGTATTTGGTAGTTATATTGTTATATATTTATTAAAACTTAGTGAAGTTACCGCTATTACGGTTGCAGTATTTGGCGCTTTTGTTGGAGCAATTGGTTCTAGGTTTTATATAAAACATTATTTGAAAAAGGAACATGATATTTTGTTTGTTGATGATTCTAAAAAAGATAATGTTTCTAATAAAGCGATTATTAAAAAGATAGTTAGTTATGCTTTTCCATATATAGTTATAAGTCTTTTATATAGTGTTTATACTTTTGTAGATGTAATTATTATAAATCGTGTTTTATACAATATAGTTGGTTATTCACAGGATGTTGTTGAAACTATTATTAGTACTTATTCAACTTGGGGTGAAAAGATTCAAATGATTATTACTTCGATTGCTACTGGTATTGCGGTTAGTTTAATACCTAATTTAGTTAGGTATTTTGTGGGTAAAGATAGAAAAAATCTTAATGATACGCTTAATAAAGCAATTTTAATAGTTATTTATATTGGAATGCCTCTTGCTATACTTATTAGTATATTTTCTGGTACAGTTTGGAATATATTTTACGGTGATAGTTATTATGGCCCTATTATCATGAAGTTATTTATTTTTGTTGCGGTTGCTGCTTCTTTAGAGAATGTGTGTAGTTCTAGTTTACAGGCAATGAATAAGTTTAAAGTTTTATATAAGAGCGTTATAATTGGTATTTTGTTTAATGCAGTATTTGATGCACCTTTTATGATACTTTTCTATAAACTTGGATTATTTCCTGTTTATGGGGCAATGGTATCTAGTATAATTGGTTTTTTAATTATTTGTTTTATTACTTTATATTATCTAAAGAAAGAAGAATTTTTATCTTTTAAAAGTATTTATATAACTGTTTTAAGACTTTTAATACCTTTTGCTATTCTTATTAGTGTTTCAATATTATTTAAGTGTTTTATGTATGATAGTTTAGATAATAGGTTTATGTCAATTTTATATGCTTGTCTTTATTTTGGTGTTGGGCTTCTTGTATATTTTGGAGTTACTATAAAACAGGGTATTTTTTATGATATATTGAGTGATTTATTACCTAGTAGGTTTAAAAGGAGAGTGAAATAATGGGAATGTTTAAAATTTATTTTAATAAGTTTAAGGAAATTAATTTTGATAGGCTTAATCTTCTTGCTAATTATATTGCTAAGGAGAATAATAGGTCTGTTGGTTATGTTAAGTTTGATATGATTAGAAATTTTTTGAAATATAAGATAGGTTATACTGATTATTTTAAGAGTGATTATATTAATCTTACTAATGAAAAGAAGAAGGATTTTCTTACTTCAAAGAATTATATTAGGGTAATTGATTATCTTAATCCTAAATCTTATAGAGTTGTTATGAATGATAAGTTAGTTTTTAATCAAATATATAGTAAGTATTTAGGACGTGAATATATTGATATTAGACGCTCTAGTGTTAGTGATATTAAATCTTTTTTGAAGGGTAAAAAGAATGTTTTTTTAAAGCCTACGACTTCTTTTGGAGGACAAAATATTGAAAAGGTTGTTGTTAGTGAAATAGAGGATATTGAGTCTTTTAGGGCTAATGCTATTAATAATGGTCAATATTTACTTGAAGAAGAAATAAAGCAACATGATTATGTTGATAAGATTAATCCTAATGCTGTTAATACTTTTAGAATTATTACTTTATATAAAGATGGTGTTGCTCATGTTCTTGCTAATTCTTTTAGGATTAGTTTGGATCTTAATCCTGCGATTCAGTGCAGAGATTCTTATATGAGGCTTAGTGATGATGGTAAACCTCTTTGTAAGTTTATTGATGATGATGGTGTTATTTATGATGAACATCCTCTTACTGGGTTTGATTTTAATAGTATAGATAAGATTCCTTTTATTAAAGAGGCATATTCTATGGTTAAAGAGGCAGCGTTATTAGTTCCTGAGATTAGATATGTTGGATGGGATGTTGCTATTACTAATGATGGACCTTGTATTATTGAAGGAAATGAATTTCCTAGTTATGGACTTATTCAAAATTATTTGCTTGATAAAGATAATCCGGGTCATTTGAAACAAATTAAAGATGTTATTGGCGATGAAATAAAAAATATTAAGTTGTAGGAGTGTAAGTATGAGAGTAGTTTTAAAAATTAGTGGTGAGTCTTTGAGTGGTAATGGTTGTATTGATTCAATAATGCTTGATAGGGTGCTTGCTCAAGTTAAGGAGTTATCTTTAGATAATGAAGTTATTTTAGTTGTTGGAGGAGGTAATTTTTGGAGAGGTAGAAATGATCTTAATATTAATAAGGTTATTTCTGATAATATAGGAATGCTTGCTACTGTTATGAATGGTATGGCTATTTGTTCTTATCTTAATAATAATGGGGTTAAGTCTCGTTGCTATGGTTCTTTTGATGTATCTGGTATGGTTGAAAGGGAAAATGTTTCTTCTGTTTTATCTGATTTATCAAATGGATATGTTGTAGTTTTTGGTGGGGGTCTTGGTATTCCCAATTTATCTACTGATATGACTACTATTTCTAAGGCTATTTCTTATGATGCTTCACTTATATTGATGGCTAAGAATGTGGATGGGGTTTATGATAAGGATCCTAAAAAATTTGATGCTAAAAAGTATGATGTTCTTACTCATAAAGAGTTATTTGATTTGTCTGTTAAGCAGGGGACTTCTTCTTTAATGATACTTGATATTGAAGCTCTTGCGGAACTTGTTAAACATAAGATTCCTATGTATATATATAATTCTTCTGATGTTAATTGCTTAAATGATGTTATTTCAGGAAAGATTGGTACTAAGATTATTAGTTAATTTTTCTGGACAAATAATTTAAATTATGGTATAATTATGCCATAATTTTGTTTTGAGGGGATGATGTTATGCAAAATATAAAACCATCACAAGAAAAAAGGTTTTTAAAATATTATAATAAAGATGCGATAAATAGTACTGTAAAAGATATGAAAATAATTGATTATATGAAAGAAAATAATTTAGGGGATCATATAAATGAAAATGCTGTAACTTATTATGGAAATACTTTAACTTATAAAGATTTTTTTGAACTTATAGATACTGCTGTAAGGGCATTTAAAGCATTGGGAATAGAAAAAGGTGAGTTTGTTCCGATTAGTTCTCCTAATTTTATTGATGGATTAGTGTCATTTTATGCTTTAAATAGTATTGGTGCTATACCTAATATGATTACACCAATGGTTTCGTCTGAAGAGTTTTATTATTATCTTAGTGAGACTCCGGCTAAGAATGTTATTATTTTTGATGAGAGTTATGGAAAGTTTAGAGATGTGTTAAAAAAAGCTAATATTAAGAATACGATATTAGTGTCTCCGAAGACTTATTTGCCTAAGAATTTGAAGGTTATGAAAAGTGTTAGTGATTTTATGAAGGGCAATGTTAATAAGATAAAGAAGAGTTTGCAGGATTCTAATAATCCGATTTATTTTGATAAAGCATTGCTTATGTATGCTAAAGAGTATTTAGGTGATGTATCCAGTGCTGATTATAATTTTGATGATACTGCTGTTATACTTCATACTGGGGGTACTACTGGTTTTCCTAAGGCTGTTCTTGCTACGAATAATAATTTTAATGCAATGGTTCATCAATATGAGAGTACAATTGGTAATATTAAAAGAGGAGATAATATTGTAACAGTATTACCTATGAATATTGGGTTTGGTTTATGTAATAATATGCATATGCCACTTCGTATGGGTGTAAACTTAGTGCTTCATCCTACATTTAATCCTATGGATATTTATCCTTTATTTAAGAAGTATAATCCTTCGACATTTATGGCAATTGCACCATATTTTAAAGGGATGATGAAGGATAAAAGATTTGATAATATTAAATTATCTAATTTAAAAGAAATATGTTATGGTGGAGAGGCTATGACTTTTGAAGAAATAAAACAATTTAATGAATGGTTGATGAATCATGGTGCTGATACAGTAATAAAGAATGGATATGGAATGAATGAATTAATATCTAGTGCAGCTTATGAACATTATGTTGGTGATGGACAATATAGGACAATTCCTCTTGTTAATAGTAATATTAAGATTGTAAAAGTTGATTTTGATAAAGAAGGAAATGTTATAAGAAGTGATGTAGAACTTAATCGTGGTGAGGAAGGGGAAATATGTCTTACTAGTCCTACACTTTCTAAGGGTTATTTAAATAATAAGGAAGCGACTGATGAAATATTTAGAGTACATAGTGATGGAATAAGATGGATTCATACTGGTGATTATGGAAAAATTGATGAGTATGATGGGTTGCATCATTTAGGAAGAATGAAAAGAATACATTTGACTATTGGTGATGATGGTGCTCCGATAAAATTCTTTCCAGATTTAATTGAAGATTGTATAATGGAAACTGAAGGAGTTGAAGATGTTGCAGTCGTAGGAATACCAGATGATGAGAAGTCTAGTGTACCTGTTGCGTATGTTGTGTCTAATTTAAGTGAAGATGATGAGATGCGTGAAAGAATTAATGAACAATGTCAAAAGATAAGCGCTTATTCAAGACCAATTGAAATATATTTTGTAGATAGATTACCGCAGACAACAATAGGAAAAACTGATATTTTAAAATTAGAAAAAGATGCAGTTTTAAGAAAAAATCAAAAAGATAGTGTTAAACTTAAGAAGTTATAAGTAAAACTTCTTTTTTTTTATTCTTTTTTGTTATATAATTTATATAGTAGGTGATTGATATGAATGTTGCTATATCTTTTATAGTATTAAGTATTTTTTATAGTATATTTATTAATATATCAAGCTATAGAAAAAAATATGTACCAACAATAGATACAAAATTGTTTTATAAAATGATTACATTAAATTTAATTGGATTAATATTAGAGTTATTATGTTATTATACAGTATCTAATAATTTATCTTTTTTACCACAGTTACTTAATAGATTATATTTAACGTATTTGTTAATATTTATTGCACTTTTTAATCTTTATACGATATATTTGTTTTATAAAATTAATCATTATAAGCAAGAGGAAATAAATGTTTTTTATAATAAAATATCTAAAATAAGTTATGTATCGTTTGCTTTTATAATAATTATAGTTTTATTGTTTCCAATAGAGTTTCATAATATTAATGGTTATATTTACTCAATAGGAGTTGGTATAAATATAATATATTTTGTTGCTACGGTATTTATAATCTTTTGGAGTATTTTAACAATTGTTAATATAAAAAGAATATTTCAAAAGAAATATGCTCCGATTATAATATTTATAGTTTTATCTGTGATATCTACAATTATACAACAAAAGAATCCTGGATTGACTTTTACTACTGTTATGGAAACGTTTGTTATTTTTATAATGTATCATACAATAGAAAATCCTGATACACAGATAATAGACTTGTTAAAAAGAAATAAAGAACTTACTGAACGATCAGTTAATGAAAAGTCTAATTTCTTATTTAAAATATCACAAG
>JAEDJI010000034.1 GCA_016296435.1 Bacilli bacterium
AACTATATTTATCTTTATTAGAAGTCTCCATCATAACCTCCTCATATTATATAAACTAATTATAATATAAAAAACTAATTATTTCAAGTACAAAAAAGAAGAAACTATTTAGCTTCTTCTTGTACCCTAGTTTCACGAATAACAGTTACTTTAATAGTACCAGGATATTGCATACTAGATTCAATCTTTTCTTTTATTTCTCTTGCAATTTTATGTGATTTTAAATCATCTATTTCTTCAGGTTTTACTAATACTCTAAGTTCTCTACCTGCTTGAAGAGCATAACTCTTATCAATACCTTTAATACTATTAGCTATTTCTTCTAATTGTTCTAAACGTTTCAAATAATTTTCTAACGAATCATTTCTAGCACCAGGTCTTGACGCTGACAAAGCATCTGCAATTTGTACTAAAACTGATACAACACTAGTAGCATCAGTATCTCCATGATGAGATGCTATTGCATTAATTACAACGGGATGCTCTTTATACTTCTTAGCAATGTTTACACCAATCTCAACATGACTACCTTCAATTTCATGATCAATTGCCTTACCAATATCATGCAAAAGCCCTGCACGCTTAGCAAGATTAACATTTTCACCAAGCTCAGCAGCCATAATCCCTGCTAAATGTGCAACTTCAATTGAATGCTTTAAAGCATTTTGCCCATAACTAGTCCTGAAATGAAGTTTACCAATTATTTCAATTAAATTATTATCAACTTTTGTAAGACCCAACTCAAAAATAGCAGAATTTCCTATTTCAATAATCTTTTGTTGCATTTCACGAACTGTTTTATCATATATTTCTTCAATTCTAGTCGGATGAATTCTTCCATCTTTTATTAACGTTTCAATTGTTATTTTAGCAATTTCTCTTCTTAAAGGGTCAAAAGATGAAATTACAATTGTTTCAGGAGTATCATCAATAATTAAATCAACTCCAGTAATAGCCTCAATAGTTCTAATATTTCTTCCTTCTCTACCAATAATTCTTCCCTTCATTTCATTATTTGGAAGTTCAATTGTAGAAACAGTTTGTTCATTAGAAACTTCTGATGCATATTTTTGCATAGATAGAACTAACATTTCTTTTGCTTTTTTATCACTAACTAATTTAGCCTCATCTTCACGTTCTTTAATATAAGATACAATCTCATTTGAAATATCTTCTTCTACCTTCTTCATAATCATTTCTTTTGCTTTTTCTTTATCTAAACCACTTATTTTTGAAAGCAAATCAATTTGCTCTTGTTTCAATTTATCCATTTCTTCTTGATCACTTTGAATCTTCTTTTGTTTTTCACCAAGCTTTTCTTCACGTTCATCAAGTAATTGTTCTCTTTTTTGAAAAGTTTCATCTCTCTTATCCATATTTCTTTCTCTTTGAATAAGACGATCTTCTTGATCTTTAATTTCAGATTTTTTTTCTTTGATTTCTTTATCTAATTCATTTTTTATTCTTTGTTTTTCTTCTTTTGCTTCAAAAAGCATATCTCTTTTTATTTTTTCTGCCTCTTTTCTAGCTCTTTCTGATAAAATTTCAATTTTTTTAACAGCTTTAGATACTCTAATAAAATTAATTAGAACAGAAAGTCCTACTCCTAAAATTAATCCAATCATGATCATTAAAATGGAAAGTATTGTTTTGCTCATATTATACCTCCATTAAAATTATTTATGTTAAATATACTATATAAATATTAATTAACACTATCTTTATTTTATATTTGTATAAGTTTTTTGTCAAGTAAAAAAAAGAACCATTATTTTTGGTTCAATGCATTAAGCAAATTAACTTTAAACATATCTTTGTCAGCATTAGTATTAGAAATCATAACACCTTTATACGTTCCAAGTTCACTACGATGCCCTTCATCTAAAATATCCTCTGGAGTAATATTAACAAGTAATACTATATTCTTATCTAAATAAACAGTATAATGTAATAATATATCACCATGTACCTTAGAAAATAAAGTATCAGTAGGTAACTTTAATTCATATTCTTGAATATTATCTTTTTTAGATTCTTTAACCATCTTACCTAAGAATTTACCCTCCCTAATTGATGGATAATATTCAAATTGCAATTTCTTATAAGCAAGCATGTTATACTTTCTAACTGATCTTTCTCTTTTTCTAAACTCATTTTCATTAACATATTCAAAATGATAATTTACTCTTTTATTTTCCATAATATAACCCCCAACTTCTATCTACTATGGTATTTCAATTAAGTGTATAAATTATAGCACATTTTTTCCTTTTTGTCAAATTATTTTTATTATTTTCTTATAAAAACTATTTAATTCTTTTTTCTTTTAATCTAACAAACATCTTTTTTATTTTATCATAACACTCTATCTTATCACCAGCACTAATTCTATCAAATATCACACAACTACACTCAAAATCAATCAACTTAACATCACAATTATCATCAACTAAAAAATTATTTTCATGAATATCTAAATATAACACACCATTATCTAAAAGTTCATCCACTATCATCAAAACTTTACTATATAATAATTCTATATTATCCTCATTAACAAAATCATATAATGGTACATAATTCTTATATAATTTAATTACTTGTCCAATACATCTTCTTTTACAAGACACTACCCCAACAGGAAAATCGGTAAGATTAACACTACTCTGCCTTAAAACTAAACTATATACCATTTCTTCAATATTATATGATTCTCTCATTTTATTAAATAAACTTTTCTCAATTTTAAAACCAAGTCCATCACCAATATCATATATAATAGTATTATTATCCTCAAAAAATATCTTATCTTCTTCAAAAACAAAATCTTTATCAATAACATAATTATCTATATCATAACTCTTATGTAATTTATTAATAAAAACACTCTCTTTATTCACCATATCACCATCTTTAAATGTGTCTAAAGCATATCATAAAGTAAAACAAAAAGTCAAGAAAAAAAGGACCTTAGTCCTTATTAATTAAATCTTTTCTTAAGTAGAATACCTGACACAGATAATCCCATTACTGAAACAGTAGCAACTACAAAATACACTAAAGTATTATCAGTTGTTTCTGGATTAGTTACTTTTTTAATTTTTTCGTCAGTATAAACTACACTATAAGTTGAGAACTTATCAGATTTAAATGAAATAGTTCCATCACCATTATCAACAGCTTCAATCACAGTAGTTACACCATCATGAACCCTTATAACATAATAAGTTCTTTTATAACCTTCTTGCACTTTAGCAAGTGTACTAGGTAATTCAAGTTTAATAGATACAGCATTATCTGCTTCATATATTTGTTCAACCTTCAAATCATTTTCAGTAGATTTAAATAATTCAATATCATAATATCCCACTACTGTATACTTCTTTTCATTAACTACTTTTTCAACTAAACTCTTATCTTCCTCAATTATATTACTATCATCAAGAGTAGTAACTTCAACTTTTTCATCTAATTCATTTTCAGTAACCAAAATATATTGATCAGAACCAATTACTTTAAATTCATTTTTACCATCAGCTATAGTAGCATTAGTGATACCAGCTACTGAATCACCAACTAAGTTATAATTTCCACCTTTTACTATAGTAACAGATTTATCAGAAGTTCCCCAATCATAATCCCAAATAGCATAACCTTTACTATCTGGATTTCCAGTACCATAATAATTAAATGTACCACCATTTACAGTTAAAGTTTCTTGTCCACAAACTGAACCAACATTAGCAATAACAGCACTACTTGGTTTATACATATTAAATGTACCACCATTTACTTCCATAACACCATAATCATCATTTTTAATGTACTTGTCGTTATTATTCATTTCAAAAGTACCACCATTAATAGTCAATTTAGCAATCTTTTTAGAAACATTAACAGAAGGATCATACCATCCATTATCAATTAATGATGCTTTACCATTTTGAACAGAAAATATACCATTCTCAATAATCATAGTGCCATGATTCAATAATACATAATAAGAATTATTTGTGCCATCAGTACGCTTGAATGTACCACCTTCAATAGTAACAGTTCCATCATTATAAACTGGTGCCTTCTTGTCAAAATCATTAGTAACAGTACCACTACCAGTTATAACAACACTTGCGCCTTCTTTAATTTTAATTGTGTGATCTCCATTTACATTTGAAACATCAAAACCACCTAAATCAATTGTAACAGAGCTTCCTGATTCTACTACAATACCATCAGTTACATTAGCTGTTAGTGTAGTATCTTTGTCAATAGTTAATGCATTTGTATTAACCATAAATCCAAAAGTACTTATCGTTAATAAACCTAATCCATAAAATATTTTATTTCTCATATCTTTACCTCCTAGCATAAGAATATCACAAATAAAATTAAAAGTAAATAAAAAAATGTCATTTTTTAGACAAAACTGTAAAATAAAACAACACTATATAATAGTGTTTACAATTTCATCAAGCATTACTTTATCAACATTGTACCAATCAATATCACTAAACTGATTATTAAAAAAAGTATACTGTCTTTTTGCATAATTTCTTGATCTTTTCTTTATCAAAGAAATAGCCTCATCCTTAGTAATTTCACCCTTAAAATAAGAATAAAATTCCTTATAACCAATCGCAGTATTAACTACTTTAGAATTAATACCACTATCATATAAACCCCTTACTTCATCTTCCAAACCTAAATCAATCATTAAATCAACCCTATCATTTATAATATCATATAAATGAGATCTATCTCTAGTAAGTCCAATAATCTTAAAATTATACAACTTTTTATTTTTATTTAATCCACCATCAAAAGTATAATCATATAAAAGAGCCTTTAAATATAGTCCAGTACCCCCTACTATAATAACATTTTTATTCATAGAAAGAAGGCTATCAAGAACCTTTCTAGCATCAACTTGATACTCATAAACAGAATAATTATCTAAAACACTAACATTATCAATTAAATGATGCACAATTCCTTCCTTTTCTTCTTCCTTTATTTTAGCAACTCCAATTGATAACTCTTTATAAACCTGTTGACTATCACAATTAATAATCTCTGCATTAAGCCTTTTTGCAAGCATAATACTAAACTTAGTCTTACCAACCCCAGTTGGTCCAACAATAGCATATACCATAACTATCTTTCCTTAGTTAAACGCTTAATAGATTGATCATACTCATCAGTCTTTGTTCTAGCATCAAATATAAATTTTTTGTCATTAATAGTAGTAAAATTAACTATTCCAATATTATATCCAAAATATCCTAAAACTAGTTTAACCTTATAAGAGGCAATATCACGATCTAATTCATCATTACTATAAACAAAACCACATACCCTGTTAGCAGTCTCATTATAAATTGAAACCTTAATATCAGAAGAATCTTCACTCTTAAAACTAAATGTTTCTTCCTCTACCTTTTCCTCTTCAGATTCTAATTTATCACTTAAAGAGATAACATCAAACATATAATTATTGCTAGAAATTTTAATTAAATTACGCATATCAAAACTATTATAATAATTACTTGCATAACTCCTGACAACCTCATTAGCTTTTTCCATAGATAAATCATTATAACTATAAACATAACCACATATTCTACTAACATCTTGTTTATAAATAGATAATACTACATCAGACATATTACCCCTCCCTAAATTCATGACACATTATACCACATAACGAACAAAAAGTCAAATTATAATAAAAAAGACTAAAATTATTAGTCTAATTTAATCACATAACTCTTTTAAACATCTTTTCAAGCTCATATATTGTATACGTAATAACCGTAGGTCTACCATGAGGACAAGTAAATGGATTATTAGTATTTCTTAATCTATCCAATAACACAACCATCTCATCAAAAGAAATATGCTCATTAGCTTTAATAGACATCTTACATGCCAAAGTAATGGCAATCTTTTCATTAAACTTTTCCTTGTCAAAACTCTTATACTCTATAATTACCTCAATTATTTTTCTAATAGTTTCATTAGTATATTCCTTTTTTATCCAAGATGGATGACTACGAATAATCAAAGCATTAAAACCAAAATCTTCATAAACAAATCCCATCTCATCTAAAACATTGATACTCTCTTTCAAAGATAAATACTCGTTATTAGAAAGTTCTATTTTAATAGGAACCAAAAGATCAACAATAGTATAAGTATTCTTACCTAATTCCTTAAGATAATACTCATAATTTATCCTTTCATTAGCAGCATGCTGATCAATCAAAAATATCCCATCTTCATTTTCTCCAATTATATAAGTACCATGTGCTAAAGCTAATGGAGTAATCTTCTTCATCTTTACTTTTTCTACATACTCTTCTTCATTATCACTAACTACATGATCATTATTAAAATCAAAATTTATTTCTTCAAACTTAACTTCTTCCTTAAGTTCCTTATCCTTAAAATCAACCTTATCATTAATAGTATCAACACTATCAATATTACAAACAGGTCTTTGTTCATACTTAACCTCAGGAATTAAAGTAAGCTTATTTAAAGAACTAGATACCATATTATAAATCATATCTTTTAACTCATTTATCTTAGAAAACTTAATATCCATTTTAGTAGGATGTATATTAACATCTATTATATAAGGATCAGTCTTAATATTTAAAACAACAATAGGATACCTATTTATTGGTAAATAAGTATGATACCCCTCTAAAATACTACGAATAATATCATTATTTCTCACATACCTTCCATTAACAAGCAAAGTAATATTATTCCTATTAGACCTATTAATCTCAGGATAAGAAATATATCCAGAAACCATATAATCACTATTAGAAGACTCTACCTTAAGCATCTTTTTAGTAACCTCTAAGCCATATATACTATTAATAACCTTAAGTAAATTACCACTTCCCGAAGTATTAATAAGCACCTTAGAATCATTCTCTAAATAAAAAGAAATAAAAGGATTAGCTAGAGCCATCTTATTTACATAATTTACTATATTAGAAAGCTCAGTATTAAGACTTTTTAAATACTTAAACCTCGCAGGAGTATTATAAAAAATATCACAAACACTAATTGAAGTACCACGCCTCAAATCAGCAGAACAACAATTAGTAACAACACCCCCAGTAACCTCAAGTAAGGTAGACTCCTCACCATCACAAGTAGAAATAGTCATTTTAGAAACACTACCAATCGAAGGAAGAGCCTCTCCTCTAAAACCAAGAGTATTTATATTAAACAAATCATCTTTACTATATAACTTACTAGTAGCATGCCTAAGTATAGAATTATTACAATCTTCCCTAGACATACCCTTTCCATCATCAACAACCTTTATAGACTTGATACCAGATTCCATTAGATATATCTTAATAACATTAGCACCAGCATCAATAGAATTTTCAACCAACTCTTTAACTATATTCATTAAAGACTCTACTACTTCACCTGCCGCTATCTTATTAGATAAATCATCACTCATTACCTTAATTATATTCATAATTACTACCTACAATATGGTTTGTTAGAATCCACAGCAGCATCATTAATCAAAGTCACAGTATTTCCATTAGAATCAGTAAGAACAACCTTCAGACAAAATGCATCATCTAAACTAGGATATACAATAACCCTTTTACCATCATCAACACAATAGTTAGTCAAAGTACCTGCATCACTAGTTACACATTTAAATGTCATACTATCAGAATCAATATTACTATTTCCATCAATACTAATACTAGTATCATCAACCTCAGTTTTACATATTCCATACTTTAACATATTAGTAAAATCACAAGCACCACCATTAAGATAATTATTAATATCTTTACCCTTTTTAACAACAGTAACAGTACTATTAACTAAATCACTAGAAGTAAATTGTTCCTTATTATAATTAAAACCCTTAGGTATATAATTACCAGTAACTAAATCATTTAAAGACACCACATTATTAACACTATCACCATTATAAAGACTCTTAGTCCTATAATTATTATAAGCAGACTCAATAGTCTTTCTAACTGCAACAAGTTCCCTTTCTTTAGCCTGCTTTGTATAACTCCTAAAAGAAACAACAGTAAGAGTAGTAATAATAGAAAGTATTACTATTACAGTCAACAACTCAACAAATGTAAATCCTTTTTTATTCATATATACCATCTCCTAAAATAATTTTATCATAAAT
>JAEDJI010000035.1 GCA_016296435.1 Bacilli bacterium
TCACCGCTACTTACCACAGCATTGTTTATATTTTTTCCCTGAGCCACATGGACATAATTGATTTCTACCTACTTTATTAACTCTCTTAGTATGACCTTTTTGAGTATCATCAGTTATATTAGTAGTCTTATTCTTTATTGTTTCTTTTCTTTCAATATTTTGTCTAACTTCTGCTCTTAAAAGATACAAAGTAATAAATTTATCAATATTAGAAAGCATTTCATCAAATAACTCAAACCCTTCCTCAGTATAAGCTCTAAGAGGATTATCTTGAGCATATTGTCTTAAGAATATACCTTCCTTTAAATGAGACATAGTATTAATTTGTTCCATCCAATATTTATCTATAACATTTAAACTAATAACCTTTTCAAACTCATTAGCAATTTCAGACGGAATATCTTTAATTTTATCTTCATACTCCTTAACAACAACATCATAAATAGTTTTAATAACTCCATCAGCATCAGTCAAATCAAGAGATTGTTTATTAATACCAGTTCTAAGTAAATTAGAATTAACATATTCCAATATTTCATCCAAATCGCTATCATTTAACTTATCATTTTGATCTAAATGTGCTTCAACAACATCGGCAATATGATTATACATAGACTTAAGAACTTCATCATGAATACTTTCATTATCCAAAATTTCATTTCTCTTATTGTAAATCATTTCTCTTTGTTTATTCATAACATCATCATATTGTAAAACACTTTTTCTCATGTCAAAGTTATTACCCTCTACTCTTTTTTGAGCAGACTTAACTGAATTAGAAAAAACTTTACTTCTTATAGCAAGACCATCGTCTACACCCATACTTTCTAATATGTTTTTAATCTTTTCAGAACCAAATCTAGTCATCAAATCATCATCCATAGCTATATAAAATTGTGAATACCCAGGATCCCCTTGTCTACCAGAACGTCCACGCAATTGATTATCTATACGACGAGATTCATGCCTTTCAGTACCAATTACACAAAGACCACCAAGTTCTTTTACACCCTCACCAAGTTTAATATCAGTACCACGTCCTGCCATATTAGTAGCTATAGTAACAGAACCTTTTTCACCAGCCTTAGCAATAATTTCAGCTTCACGAGCATGATTCTTAGCATTTAAAACTTCATGTGGAATATGCCTTTTCTTAAGCAAATCACTAATTTCTTCACTAACTTCAATAGCAATAGTACCCACTAAAACAGGTTGACCAGTCTTATGTCTTTTTTCAATCTCATCCACTATTGCCTTAAGCTTAGACTTCTTACTAGCAAAGATTAAATCAGCCATATCTTCTCTTATAACCTTTTTATTAGTAGGAACACTTATAACATACATATTATAAATATTTCTAAACTCTTCTTCCTCTGTCTTAGCAGTACCAGTCATTCCAGAAAGTTTCTTATACATTCTAAACAAATTTTGGAAAGTAATAGTAGCAAGAGTCTTAGTTTCTTGTTCTATTTCAACACCTTCCTTAGCTTCAATAGCTTGATGAAGCCCATCGCTAAATGCTCTACCAGGCATTAAACGACCAGTAAACTGATCAACAATTATAATCTTACCATCTTGTACTACATAATCAAAATCCTTTTTCATTGAATAATTAGCATGAAGTGCTTGATTAATAAAATGTACTAAAGTAGCATTATCCAAATCATATAAATTCTTAAGATTAAAATATTCTTCTGCTTCCTTTACCCCGTCATCAGTAAGACTAACTCTTTTTAATTTTGCATCATATGTATATGATTTATCCTTCTTTAAACGCTTAACAAACTTATCAGCTTCCAAATAAAGATTCTTACTTTCAAGAAATCCCCCCGATATAATAAGAGGAGTCCTAGCTTCATCAATTAAAACAGAATCCACTTCATCAATTATTGCAAAATTAAGCCCTCTTTGAAGCACTCTGTCTTCCTTTCTAATAGCCATATTATCCCTTAAATAATCAAATCCAATTTCATTATTTGTAGAATATAAAATATCACAATCATATTGAGCCCTTTTTTCAGCAGGACTTAAATCTCTTAAGTTAAGACCAACTGTAATACCTAAGAAATTATGAATTTGCCCCATCCATTCTGCATCACGAGTAGCAAGATACTCATTAACAGTAATAATATGAACACCTCCACCACCTAAAGCATTAAGATAAGCAGGAAGCACTGAAGTAAGAGTTTTTCCCTCCCCAGTTTTCATCTCAGCAATATTACCATAATGAAGTGCAAGTCCACCAATCAATTGAACATGATAAGGTTTTTCACCAATTACTCTAAAACATGCTTCTCTAGCAGTAGCAAAAGCTTCAACTTTAATATCCTCTAAAGTTTCTCCTTCATTAAGTCTTTTCTTAAACTCTACAGTTTTATTTTTTAATTCTTCATCACTTAATTTTTGATATTCTTCATCAAGTGCTTCTATTTGATTTGCAATCTTTTCAAATCTTCTTAGTTCTTTATATTCATGATCTACCATCTTTTTTAAAATCGCCATGTTAATCCCTCCAATAAATATTTTACAACAAATAAAAAAAAAAAGAAAGCATTTGCCTAATTTTTAGTCATTTAAATGCTCTTTCTTAAAATATCAAATATATTTATCAAACAATTCCTTTACAAAAAACTTATACTCTATATCAGAATTTTCTTCAACCTCAAGCGAACAAATCGGAGGAAACATTACACACCACCAATTATCACCCATCCCACTTCCAAGTTTTATAACAAGAGATTCATAATTTCCACTTTCATACTTCACACCTTTATATTCTTTTTCAGGAAAATAATTACTACCATAATTAATTGAGAATTTATCATTATATGAATTATCAATTAAATAAGAAGATATCATAGAGTTATATTTATTCAAATTACTCTTAATTATGAAACGAGACTCATTCAAAGAAGAACTAACACTTAGATCTTCCTCAATAACAGGCTCAATAAGTTGTTTTACTTTAATTTTTATATATTGATCATCAAAACTATCACTATTTGCAATAATTCTTATCCTAATTGAATCATCAGGAATAACATAATAATTAGAATCAAACTTATCAACATAAATAACAAGAAACAAAAAAGCTACAAATATAATAAAAAATCTCTTCATTCATATCACCTATAAACATAATGATACAAATTAAAAAGATTTATTCATTTATTATAAAAATATATCTATTAAAACCATTCAAATCATTTTTTTTAATAATTTTAGCATTAGGAAAATAACCCAGAGCAATCTCCTCAATTAAATCATTCTGTTCTTCACCAGTTTCAAAACAAATAATATTCCTATCATTAACAATCCTTTTTATATCACTAAAAATTCTACGATAAAATAAAAGTCCATCATCCCCACCATATAAAGCAAAATGAGGCTCATACTTAAGCACTTCAGGAGAAACTAATAAAGAATCATTTCTAATATATGGTGGATTACTTATAACAACATCAAACTTATCATCAATCGAAGAATATAAATCAGTATGAACAAACTTTACCAAAGATTTATTATCATTACTCTTAGCAACCTTAAGAGCCTTACGAGATATATCGGTCGCAGTAACAAAATACTTATCACTAGACTCCGCTAAGGTAATAGCAATAACTCCACTACCAGTACCAATATCAAGTATTTTCACACTTGAAGAAAAATACTTATCAATAATCATCTTAGCATCATTAACTAAATACTCAGTCTCAACTCTAGGAATCAAAGTATGTTTATTAACCCTAAACCATCTATTATAAAAATAAGCCTTATGCGAAATATACTGAATAGGAACACCTTTAACTAATCTTTTAACAATAAATAAATATTTAATATAATTATAAAACGATAAGTTATTATCTAAATGCAAAGAAACACCAACAGAAGATAAAGACAAAACTTGCATTAAAGCAAGTTTCTTCTTTTCTGTATCAATTCCATCATTTCTTTTCAAAACATCATTAACTTTCATCTTGAGCCAACTTCCTCTTTTGATCCTCATTAATTAAAGCCTCAATAACATCACCAAGATCACCTTCCATAATTCTATCAAGTTTATTAAGAGTAAGTCCTATTCTATGATCAGTAACCCTATTTTGAGGATAATTATAAGTTCTAATCTTTTCAGACCTATCCCCAGTTCCTATTTTACTTCTTCTTTCAACACCCTGTTCTTCCTCTTGTTTTCTAATTGTTTCCTCATAAATCTTAGCCTTTAATATTTGTAAAGCTTTTTCTTTATTTTGCAATTGACTCCTTTCATTTTGACAAGTAACAACAATACCAGTAGGCAAATGAGTCATTCTAACAGCACTATCAGTAGTATTAACACTTTGTCCACCAGCACCACCACTTCGATATACATCAACCTTTATATCAGATTCCTTAACCTCAATTTCTAAATTTTCTTGCTCAGGCATAACAACAACAGTAGCAGTACTAGTATGAACCCTCCCTTGAGATTCAGTAACAGGAATTCTTTGTACTCTGTGAGCACCACTTTCATATTTAAGCTTCGAATAAGCACCATTGCCTTTAATCATAAACTCAATTTGTGAAAATCCACCATTCGTTCCATCCTCAGCATTTAAAACTTCAACTTTATAGCCAAGAGAATCAGCATATTTTTGATACATACGGAAAAGATCACCAGCAAAAATATTCGCCTCATCTCCACCAGCAGCACCACGTATTTCCATTATAACATTTTTACAATCATTCTCATCTTTTGGTAAAAGAAGTATTTCAAGTTTTTTCTCTAATTCTTCCTTTTCTTTACACAAAACTTCAAGCTCTTCTTTAGCCATATCCCTAAGTTCGTTATCCTTAAGCAATTCTTCATCATCATTAATACCCATAAGAACATCTTTATATCTACGATATATAACAACAATTTCCTCTAAATCACTATGTTCCTTAGATAACTTAGTAAGCATATCAATATCAGATATAACCTCAGGCTTAGTAAGTTCCAAATCAAGTTCTTCATACTTTTTCAATATATTTTCTAATCTATCTATCATAATATCACCACAATTATTGTTCACTATCCAAATCTTCTTCATCCACAATTACAAGATTCTTGTAATCCTCAGTAATATCAGATATATCATCATCTTGTTCTTCATCAAATACATTTTCTTCTTCATAAGATTCATAATCATCATATAAATCATCAGGTTCTTCATCATCATAATCATCTAAATCATCATCTAAAACAACATTAGACTTATGATTCTTTCTAAGATCCCACGTACCATCTTCTAATAAAATAAACCTTTTATCATTAGACATTGAAGTATAAAAATCTCCAATTTTATTTTCATAAGTTGAAGAAGACAATTCTAATAAATCAACTATTTTTTTAAATAAAACCGCAGTATTTAAATTACTTTCTTCATTAAGTAACAAATTAGCAATATCATTATAAGACATAACCTCTAATTCTTCTTTGCTTAGTTTATTCACTTTCATATTGATACATCCTTTCAAATTATTATTCAAAATATTATATGTATTTAACCCTCATGTGCATCCACTACATATTTATACATTAAAATCAATCATTTTGCAAGCATTTTTCACAAGTTTTATACATAATTAATAAATTATACAATTTTTCATCAATCAAATACTCAATTTCTATTTTATTATTATCACAAGAATAACTTTTCAACACTATATTGTTAATAAAAAATCCATCATAATCTTTTAAACTAACATTCATTTCACACTTTTCAAAATTAATAACTATTTTAGAAACAGTATTCTCTTTTATTAACATCTTTTTGTTAATATCATAATCAATTCTTAAAAAATCCTTACAACAACTTATAATACCATCAGAAATTGTACCAACAGTACTTATTTTATAATCATTTACACATATATATACATTAATTTTTTCCATAAAAACCTCTTTTCGATAAGATTATAATATTTATTTATAAAAAAGTACATATTTTTCATATATTTTTTCAAACTAATAAAGAGAAAATAGGTGAAAAAAATGAAAAAAACAACAAAAATAGTATTAAAAACATTAATATATATTATCACATTCATTGCAATATGCAACATATTCGGTTACATATATGCACTTATAACACCAAAACTAGACATAAAAAGTGCAAATAAATTTTACCTATATGACAATAAACAAGAACTAATATTCCAAGGAAATGGCAATGAAGAATGGATAAATCTAAAAGAAATGGGAACATACATAAAACAAGCAACTATATCAGTTGAAGACAAAAACTTTTATAAACATAAAGGATTTGACTATTTAAGAATTACCAAAGCCATGTTAGAAAACATAAAACAAAAAGAAATAGTACAAGGAGCATCCACTATAACACAACAATATGCAAGAAATTTATTCCTAGATTTCTCAAAAAGTTGGAAAAGAAAATGGAAAGAAATGTGGATAACATTCGAATTAGAAGTCCACTACACAAAAGATGAAATACTCGAAGGATATCTAAATACTATTAACTATGGTCATGGAATGTATGGAATAGCAAATGCCAGCAAGTATTACTTTGATAAAGACGTAAAAGATCTTACATTAGCACAAGCAGCAATACTTGCAGGAATACCAAATTCACCCGCAAATTACTCCCCAAAAGACAATTTTGAAAAATCAAAAATAAGACAAGAAATAGTATTGGAAAGAATGTATAAAAATAAATATATAACAAAAGAACAATATGAAAATGCAAAAAATGAAAAAATAGAAATATCAACAAATAATAATAAAAATAATTTAACATCTCTACTATACTACTACGACGCAACCATGGACGAACTATATAACTTAAAAGAAATCCCAAAAAGCTATTTAGAAACAAAAGGAATAAAAATATATACATCACTAGATATAAATGCCCAAAAAACACTAGAAGAATCAAACATAAAAATAACTGAAAAAAACTCTCAAACTGCAAAAGTCATGATGGACTCAAAAACTGGTGGCGTCCTAGGATTAATCGGAGGAATAGATTACGGATACTCACAATATAATCGTGCAACAAATGCAAAAAGACAACCAGGTTCAACAGTAAAACCATTCTTATACTACAGAGCAATAGAAAAAGGATTTACATCAACAACAAAATTTTTAAGTAATGAAACAACTTTTAATTTCGACAACAACTCCACTTATTCCCCAAAAAACTATGGTAATATATATGCAGAAAAAGAAATAACCTTAGCAGCAGCATTAGCCTACTCTGATAACATATTTGCAGTAAAAACACACCTTTTTCTAGGACAAGATGAATTGGTTGAAACACTTAAAAAAGTAGGAATAAATGAAGAAATAAAAGAATTACCATCAATTCCTCTAGGAACATTTGAAACAAATCCATTAAATCTAGCTTCTGCATACTCAACACTCTCAAATGAAGGCAAAAAAGTAACACCACACTTTATAGAAAAAATAGAAGATATAAATGGTAATATTTTATATGAAAAAAAATATAAAGAAGAACAAATTCTAGACCCTGCAATTACATTTATAATAAGCGATCTATTAACAGGTTCATATGACAAAGAATTAGTAGATTATACATACCCAACCTGTTACAGCATGATCCCAGACCTAACAAAAAAATATGCCTTAAAAAGCGGAAGCACAGATACAGATTCATGGATAATAGGTTACACAAAAGACTATGTACTAGTATCTTGGGCAGGATATGACGACAACAAAAACATATCAAACAAAATAGTAACAGACAATAAAAAATCATGGTCATATGCCATGGAAAAATATTTAAAAGACAAAGAAAACACATGGTATAAAATACCAAAAACAGTAATCGGAGTTCTAGTAGACCCAATAACCGGAGAACCTGCAAACCAAAACAGTAAACATAAAAAAATACTATATTATATAAATGGTACAGAACCAAAAGGAGAAACAAATGATAAAAAAGAAAACGAAGAAAAACACAATTGATATCAATCAAGAATATTTATATTATCTAATGAATGATTTAGGTCTTCTAAACGAACGCGAATTATATGAAGCAAACATAACTAGTGAAGAATGGGAAAATCCAACTGAACAAACATTAGAACGTCTTGAAATATATAAACAAACAAGAAAAAAATAATCAAATTGATTATTTTTTTATATTCTCAATTATTTCAACAAAAT
>JAEDJI010000036.1 GCA_016296435.1 Bacilli bacterium
AAAAAAATAATTCAAAATGAATTATTTTTTAATGAATTTGCCTACAAACACCAGACTGAGGAATATAAAAACAATGATTCTTATACCTTCCAGAATTTCTTTGTTCGTACCAAAGCGCTAAACAATCCTCATCCTTTTTCGGAGAATAAAACCATAAAGCATTAGTCGCAGGATGATAATACTCTCCCCTTAAAATACGATTAGCAAGACTAAGTTCTTTGGCAGTGGGATTACCAACAAACAAAGAAGAATTTACTCCTACAAAACCACCAGGGCTTTGGTATACAACATCAGTAATAGTTCTTATATTTTTAAAAGTTAAACAATCAGCAAGAGCACGGTTCACAATAACATTACCAACCATTAACATACCCAAATCACCTTCCCCAAGAGCCTCTGCTCTCATAAGCCTAGCAAGAAGATTCTTCTCCTTAGTAGAATATTTAATTATACTCAAATACACATCACCTATAAAAATATATGTAATTTTACAAAAAATAGTTTTATTATTCATATTTATATGATATAATCAATTTGACATAGGGGTATAGTTCAATGGTAGAATAACGGTCTCCAAAACCGCTGATGTGGGTTCAACTCCTGCTACCCCTGCCATTTAGAATGACTCGAGCCAATGTGTTCGTTAATATATAACTTGATACGAAATGTATCAAGTTTTTTTCATAAAAAAAAGACCGAAGTCTCATAATAACTTAATATGGAGGAGCTAACCGGATTTGAACCGGTGCTCAAGGTTTTGCAGACCCATGCCTTACCACTTGGCTATAGCTCCATCAAGTTGTAAATTAATTATATCATTATAATTATATAATTACAACATTTTTTTATACAAGATAATGTAAAAATATTAAAAATTTTTATTTATAAATGAAATAATACTACAACACTAGTATAATTATAAATATAATAAAAAAAGACTAGATATTAATCTAATCTTTCACGAATCACAGATTTAGCGGCTGCAAGACGCGCTATTGCAACACGATAAGGACTGCATGATACATAATCAAGTCCTAATTCATTGCAGAAATAAACTGATGACGGATCACCACCATGTTCACCACATATACCTATTTCTATATTAGGATTAACACTCTTAGCCTTAGAGATTGCTATCTTCATAAGAGAACCAACCCCATTAGTGTCAAGTTTTATAAATGGATCATTTAAGAAAATCTTCTTTTCATAATAATCATTTAAAAATTTAGATGCATCATCACGAGACATACCATAAGTCATTTGAGTTAAATCATTTGTACCAAATGAGAAAAACTCTGCTTCTTTTGCAATCTCATCAGCCATCATAGTAGCCCTTGGTACTTCAATCATTGTTCCAATCACATAATTAACAGAAATATCACTATTACTTATAATAGAATCTGCAGTCTCTTTAATAATACTTTTTATATATTCTAATTCACTTACATCTCCAACTAGAGGAACCATTATTTCAGGTTTTACAACAATGCCATTTTTACTGCATTCAATTGCTGCACTAATAATTGCTTTAGTTTGCATAACTACTATCTCTGGATAAGTAATCGAAAGTCTACAACCACGATGCCCCATCATTGGATTAAATTCTTTTAAATTACTAATTTTCTTTTTCAAATCTAAAGCACTTATTCCAAGAGAATCAGCCAATGTAGAAATATCAGAATCTTTACTAGGTAAAAACTCATGTAAAGGAGGATCAAGAAGTCTAATAATAACCGGATAACCGTTCATTACATTAAATAATTCTATAAAATCATTCTTTTGATATGGAAGAATTTCTTTAAGGGACTCTTCTCTTTGCTCTTTAGTATCAGAAACAATCATCTTTCTAAAATTAAATATTCTACTTTCATCAAAAAACATATGCTCAGTTCTGCAAAGTCCGATACCCTCTGCACCAAAATCTCTAGCAACTTTAGCATCTCTAAAATTATCAGCATTTGCTCTTACACTAAGTTTTCTAACATTATCAGCCCAAGACATAAATGTTTCAAAGTCTCCACTTATTGATGGAGCAACAGTATCAATTTTTCCTAGATATACAATACCGGTTGAGCCATCTAAACTAATATAATCTCCCATACAAAGAACTGTACCATCTTCACATATAAGAGTCTTATTAACACTATCAATACTTAAACTACCACATCCGCAAACACAACAAGCACCCATTCCACGAGCAACAACTGCAGCATGAGAAGTCATTCCTCCACGAATTGTAAGTATACCATTACAAATTGACATTCCCTCAATATCCTCGGGGCTTGTCTCAAGTTTTACTAAAATATAATCATCATCTTTATTAACTATATCATTAACATCAAAAATAATTTTCCCATAAGCTGCTCCCGGCGAGGCTGCAAGTCCCTTTGCTATTACTTTTCCATTTTTTAGTGAGTCTTTATCAAACATGTCATGAAGTAAACTATCAAGTAACTTTTCATCCACTCTCATAAGAGCCTGTTCTTTAGTAATTAAACCTTCATTAACCATATCAACTGCAATCTTAATTGCAGCTTTGCCAGTTCTCTTACCATTTCTAGTTTGTAACATATAAAGTTTACCATCTTCAATAGTAAATTCCATATCTTGCATATCCTTATAATGTTTTTCTAAAATATCACATATCCTGCAAAACTCATTATAACAATTAGGCATTACATCTTTTAATGTATCAATACTAAGAGGAGTCCTAATACCTGCGACTACATCCTCACCTTGAGCATTAATTAAATACTCACCAAACAAAACATTATCACCAGTCGCAGGATTCCTAGTAAAAGCAACCCCAGTACCAGAATTATTATTTAAATTACCATAAACCATTTCTTGAACATTAACTGCAGTACCCCAAGAATCAGGTATCTCATTCATCTTTCTATAAAAAATGGCCCTATCATTATTCCAAGATCTAAACACTGCCTTAATAGCCTCAAGAAGTTGAATCTTAGGATCACTAGGAAAATCCACTCCAGCAAGTTTTTTATATTCACTTTTATAAATATCGACTACTTCCACAAGATCAGTTAAAGATAAATCACTATCTTTTAAAATACCTTTATCTTCCTTTATCTTATCAAAAAGTCTTTCAAAACTAGACTTAGGAAATCCCATAACAACATCTGCAAACATTTGAATAAAACGACGATAACTATCATATACAAATCTTCCATTAGAACTCTTTTCACTAAAAGACTTTACAACTTCATCATTAAGACCTAAATTAAGAATAGTATCCATCATTCCAGGCATACTTACTCTTGCCCCACTTCTTACGCTAACTAAAAGAGGATTATTTAAATCGCCAAATTTCTTGCCAGTATATTCCTCAAGCTTTCTTATTTCATCAAATATTTCCTTCTCAATTGAAGAATTAATACTGCAATTATCCTCATAATATTTTAAACATGCATCACAAGAAACTGTAAATCCCATAGGAACAGGAAGTCCTAAGCCAACCATTTCTGCAAGATTAGCACCTTTACCACCTAGAATATTCTTCATATCCTTGTTACCTTCTTTAAAACTATATACGTATTTCACATTATCCCTCCTAGAATAATTTTATCAAAAAAATAAATCAAATAAAAGAAAAACAAAAAAATAAAAGTCAAAAGACTTCTATTTAGTACTAATATTTATATTTCCTATTCCACCATCTATCTCTATAACATTTCTACCAATTCCAAAAACACTATCTTTAATAACATCAGTACCATTAACATTAACAGAACCAACTCCTAAAGATAAATCAATATAAACATCAGAAATATTATTTAAAAGATTAAGGTTAAAATTACCAATACCACAATCAATATCACTAGTGCCATTAATAAAAGCATTAATATTAGCATCACCAGCCCCTATATCATAATCTAAATTATTAATAATACCATTCTTAATATTAAACTCACCTATTCCGCCATCAATCAAAGTATTATTATAAACAACTAAATCTCTAATAACTACATTACCTACTCCAATATCAAATGAAAGATTTTTAGTAACAAGTTTTTCAATATTAATACTACCAGTACCAGCATCTATTGTAACATCATCAAAAACATAAGACGAAGGAATAGTTATAACAACAACATCAGGATCATTAAGATTAAAATGGTCTTTTTCTTTAATAGTAATCTTACTATTATCATCCTTAACACTTATATATTTACTATCAGTATAAATATTAAAACTATCACCATTTTTAATTTCTAATCTACTAACCTTAAGAGATACATCTAAATAGTTTGAATCCAAAGAAACATTTCTAGAATCAATATTAGGTACAAAAGTATTACCAACTGAAAAAACAATCTCAATTAAAAGAGAAAATATACTAAATATTAAAAGAAAAGCAACTCCAATACCAAAATACTTAATTATTTTTTGAGCACTATTCATTTAATCTCTACTCCTCCAAATAAACAAGTAGCATTAATATAAATAGTCTTATTATTTGAATCGAATTCTCCTTTTTTCTTTTCAACTCCTCCAAAAACAGAAGTAGAAACAACTTTAACATTAACATCACTCGGCAAAATAAGAGTAATACCTCCAAAAACACTAAGAGTATTTATAACAACATCATTTTTTATATTGCTCTTAGAAAGATTGCACTTAATTCCACCAAAAATGGCACTCATATCACAACCATCAAAATCTTCATCAGAAAAATCTAAATCTTGTCCTGAAAAAGTTGCACAATACTCTTTATTAGAACCTTTTTTATTATGTTTTGCAACTTTCTTTCTTACTTTATCAGATAATTTGACTTTAAATATAACTGAAACTCCAATAATAACAAGAATAGCAGGTACAATAAGCTTAAATAAAATATCAAAATCAATAATTTTTTGACATCCAAGTAATAAACAAACTCCCACTAATAGGCCAATAATACTTCCGGTTTTATCATCATCACTAAATAAATCAATAAAACATGGAACAATTATAAAAAGTGTCCACCATCCAGCAAAAAATAAATCAATATCGATCAAACCAGTTGCATTAAGTCCTAAAATAAGTCCTAAAACAATTAAAACAATCCCCCATAAAGTATTTGAAATACTCTTCATACTATCACCTCTAAAACAATTATACACAATCAAAAGTAAATGTCAACTTTCCATGTTTAAAAAAATAAAAAGAGTTATAACAACTCTATATTTATAAATGGCGTCCCCGATTGGATTTGAACCAACGACCTATTGCTTAGGAGGCAATTGCTCTATCCAGCTGAGCTACGAGGACAAAAAAGAATTTATCTAAAGATGTAAAAACTTACTGCTAAGCATAAAAATGAATACTTAAAAAAATAATATTTACAAGAAAGCACTTCATATATTGCAGAAACATCATCAATAATGTCAACAATAACACTTTCTAAATACTTAGGAGCCTTTCCACCAATAGGAAACATATGAGAACATATAATATTCTTTTCCATATCATTCAAACTAAATAAATTGCTAGCATTAGCAATTGCTCTTTCATAATGATGAGTAAGCTTATATAACTTACTATTAGAATCAAACTCTTCATTAAAAAAATAATCATGAAGAAGACTTGCCCTGCTAGCACTAATATAATCAAGACCAAGTCTTTTACAAACTTTATAAGTTTTATAAGAAACTCTAATAGAATGATCAATCCTACTACCGTGATGATGAATTTCACCACTAAGTTTCTTAAAAGATTCATTATCTAAAATATCACTAACTATGTCCAAATACTCTTTATTCATAAATCAACCCACCAAAAGTATTATATCACATAATAAAAAACCCTACAAGGGTTATTAAACATAATGGTCGGAGAGACAGGATTTGAACCTGCAACCCCTTGGTCCCAAACCAAGTGCTCTACCAAGTTGAGCCACTCTCCGATAATGGCGTCCTGGAAGGGATTCGAACCCCTGACCGCCGGCTTAGAAGGCCGATGCTCTATCCAGCTGAGCTACCAGGACATCCATCTGCATTTCATAAATGCTATTTAATTATACAACAAATATTAATAAATATCAATATCTTTTTTGTCTTTTTCTAAAATTTTAACACCATCAACACTTATTTTAACTCTATCAACAGTATAATTAGAAAACAAAGAACATAAAAGAGGCTTAATAACAGTATCGTTAACATTATATAAAGAATCAAGAGAATCAGTAAAATCTAGACTAATAACATTATCTTTTATGTCATAAGAAACCAACTCAACACTGTCACTAAGCATAGAAATCAAATTATCTTGATACAAAAAACTAGATAACTCTTCAACAATTATCTCTAACTTTTCCCTATTATCATTAACATACTTAGTAACAGGAATCAAATAATAATTATCATTATTTCTAGTATAGTAATAAAGATTAATCTTCTTTATATCCATATTACTACTAAGAGAATAACTCTTATTTATACCATAATCATCATATAAGATAGTAGGTAACTTCTTATTAGTATTAGGAACATACTTAAGTAAAGAATCTTCTACATATATCTCAACACCAACAACCTCTTCAAAACCAAGCAAAGTATAAAGCAAAGACTCAATCATAGCATCGGCCTGTTCGCTACTAATATTAAGAAGTTCCTTTGAAAAAACAATCTTTAAGATATCACCTTTAAGTCTTACAGAAATAAGCTTAGTTCCTCTAGGTAAAATAGGTTTAAAATAACTAGGTAATAAAAAGTTCTTATTGTTATCAACAACCATAATATCAATTACATTAGAGATTTTCTCCTCTAAAGTATCTCCATCAAGAAACACACTGGTCATAGAAACATAAGAATCTTCATTAATAGTATATAAAGGAACCCTATAAGAACTAGAAGAAAAAGATTCATTATCAACACTAGTTTTACTAAAACTAAAAAGTATAAAAGCAATAAAGACAATCAAAGTAGTAAAAAATATCTTATTAATAGACCTTTTCCAAAACATAGACCTCACCAATTAAATATATGAAAAAACATGTGCATTTAGCACATGTTACAGTGATAATTCCCTTAGTTTCAAAAGTTCTACAACTGCAGCAGCTCTTCCTTTAACCCCAAGTTTCTGCATAGCATTGGAAATATGATTTCTTACTGTCTTTTCACTAATATTAAGCTTGCTAGCAATTTCCTTAGTAGTCTTATTCAAAATCAATAATTCAAATACTTCTTTTTCCCTTTTTGTAAGTATAGATTTTCTCAAAAAGCATTCCCTCACTTTCAGATTGGGTGGTTTTATATTATCCAATATATTTTATGAGAAAAAGCTACAAAACGTTACTTAGAAAATTTTACAGAAACACTGACATGCGAACTAAACTCATCCTGTACTAGATTCATTATCTTATTAGCAAGTTTTACATCATGATCCTTCTTATCAATAACAACAAATACTTTAGAAGAATCAACCTCTACAAAACTATCAAGAGATAAATTATTCTTAATTTTAGAAACAAGAGACTCTTCCATTGCCTTAGTAGAATTAATACTCTTAATTCCTTCATAAGCACCATTCTTATCACTAGTACTAGCACTGCTATCAGATAAAATAGACTCATACTTCTTCAAAGACTCATTCCTTTTTTCATCAAGTTCAATCTTTAAAGTAGCTAAATACTTAGACTCAGAAACCTCTTTATTAACAGACTTAGTATCAGTAGAAGTGTCATTATCAATAATATTATTAGTAAATACTTCATTAGGCATTGTTATATAATATACACTAAGTACTAATACTAAACTAAATAAAGTTAAAAACCACAACCCTTGCTTATTTATCATAAAAAATCCTCCTAAAGAATTATATGATAAAAAAGAATTGTTAGAACTTTGATTATTATATGTAATATCTAATTTTCTATATTTAATTAATTAACCACGTCAGACACAGTTAAGTGAAAAGGGTCTCGTCAGTCCA